>CAVKOP010000042.1:11715-14161 GCA_963657835.1 Lachnospiraceae bacterium
CCCGTTTCATCTTCTTTAAACAACCAGTCATGAACAGAAGAAGCTGGTGTTCCAGCTGTGCCTTTATTATTATAAACATACAAGTTTTTATCATAGTCCCACGGATTAATGGATTTTACCCATTTCTTAGGTGCATTTTTTAGTCTTGTACCTTCTGCCCGTTCATCTGTATAACCAACGCCGTAAGTTAATAAATGCTTATCATTGACTTGGGTATTCATCGTTGCATTGACATCCAACTGTTTATGTTCCAACCAATCAACAGCTTCTAAATAATTTTTACCGGAATAATTATCAAACCCTTTGCCATAATGTGTTGTCGACGTAACATTACTTTCTTTCATTTTGCCGTAATTGACATCAATCTTCCAGTCGTGTTTGTCATTTTTTCCCGTATATGTCAATGCATACGTATCGCGATTCATATTTCGTTTAAAAATTTGCATGGGTTCGATAATAGAATCAAAAGAAGTAGGATCCGTAGTTTTATTACGTCGCTGCAAATCCTCTTTCTCATTCATAACGCGGAATGTCAACTTATTATTGTCATTAAATTCTACTTCACCTGTAGCACCAATAGTCTTTGTATCACCATAATATCGCAGCGATGGTTTAAAATTTTTAAAGAAAGGATTATTATCACCATTTGAACCATATGACCGTTCGCTCGAATATACCGGCATGATTTCCCGTTTGCTGCCAAAGATGCTGAATTTGGCGTTGCCTACTTTGCCAGTGTCAGCACGCATGTAGAAGTTTGTCGGCCACGTGTTTTTGTTTTCGTCTGTCCCTTCGTGGTCATGATAGCGGGCTTCGGCATTGAGCTGGAACGTTGGGTGGTCGGACGGAGCTTTGGTAATAATGTTGATGACGCCGCCGATAGCATCAGGGCCGTATTTAGCCGTTGCCGCACCGCGGATGATTTCGATGCGTTCGATGTTTTCCGCGCCGATTCGCATGGCTTCATCACTGCCGCCCATGTATTTCGATTCACTGCCCATAACGGGCTGACCGTCAATGAGCATCAGCGTATGCCGCGGGTCCGCGCCGCGGATAGCCACGCCAACACGTCCCATGGCATCGACGGTTCTCGTAACGCCTGTTTCACTAAAGATAACATCTTCCAACGATTTGGCTTGTTTCTTTTCAATGTCTTCTTTGGTAATAATCGTCGTGCTTTGGCTTTCATATTTAGCTTCTTCTTTGGCTCTATTGGCTTCGACGTTGACATCTCTCGTAGTAATCGTCGTATCCGCATCTGCCGCAAATATTGGCATCGTAAGCCATGTCATGACCGCGCAGGCCAGCATGGTATACGTACGTTTGTTGTGCATAGGTCATCTCCCTTTCTGTATTCCCGATATTCTCATACGCTAAAAGATATATTTTCTTACTTTCTCTCTAATCGCGAATACAATAAATGATTGTTATTATTGTTTAAGAAAATTCACGTACTTAAAATACCACAGGTATAGGATGGCTGTCAAACGCATAGAATACAGCAAAATAGCCCATTTAGACACAAAAATAGCCCATTTAGACACTTAATTATCATTATAATTTAGCTATCATCTATCGACCCCTTTTATTCGTTATTCTCATTTTCATTTAAAATCAATGGTACTGGAAAAATTTTTAAAGTTTTTTCTTTTTTTCTAGTAAACGTGCCGTTTACATCGGCATATACGCTTTTTCTTTCTGCGCGGTCAGAACGCTGGGAAGTATCCCTGCACCCTCGAATATTCATTCTTTTTCGTGCCGCCGAAAAAGAAACACATAGTCCAAGGGAGCATCTCCCTATGCCCATTTTTTCTAGTAAACGTACTGTTTACATATGCAATTCACTTTTTCTTTCTGTACGACCAGAAAGAAAAAGATGACAAAAAGAAAGAAGTCGCCGCCCAAAACGGACTTAGCCTTACTGCGTTTGCCGATGACGGCGCGGCAAATTCGCTTCGCTCAGACGCCGCTTGTTCCCGTCATCGGCAAACTCCGTATCCGGTCTTCGACCGGTCGGCACGCTCGTAACGGGCGGTGTTGGCAGTCATGCAAGATAGATTTCGCCTAGTTTCCGGGAAAACACATCAGGCAAGAAAAAACGACAGCAAACATAGGCTCATCTCTGTGAGTGGTTTACTATATATATCATAATTTGTTCAAGACATCTTGATTTGATATTTTAAGGATATCGGAAGGTAGTTTTCCAGCATAACATTGTCTGTAATTGTTCGCATTTGTTCCCAAGCCGCCCCGTTACGGGAATGACTGGTTGTGCGGCGTATGCCGCACAATGAGAATGGGTGGCATTGCGTTAAAAATGGGCGTTTTGTTTGAGCGCAGCGAGTTTCGCCCATTTAGCAATGACGGACATTCTCAAAGGAATGGGAGTTTCGGGCGGCCGCCTTTTGCTATGCCTAAGCGATTCGCACGAAATCAAAGATTTCGG
>CAVKOP010000043.1:0-1740 GCA_963657835.1 Lachnospiraceae bacterium
GTTCTGTATTAGAGCCGTCATAAATAACATAGGGAACATTCGCTGCTTTTAATGCGTTTTCTACTTTAGCAGCATTGCCGAATTTTACCATCATCTGGTCTGTTACGATAAGGGCTTTTTTACCTTTACCCTGAATATGCTGACCTAATTCTGCAATAACATTAGGCCCGGAAATAATTTTGCGGGGCATCATAAATACTTCTGACATGATAATCTCTCCTTCGATAACATCAGTTACTCATTTTGGTTATGTTTTGGCTTAATTTATATACATAATGTAACACTTAATCATTTAACAGTCAATATTTGTGCATCTATTTTTCTCAAAAAAAGCAAAATACTAAAGTTTTTTATTCAAAAAGTAACAAATATTGTCATTATGTTATACCCCCCCCCCCCTGTTATTTTACTCATCATTTTACACAGAATATATGGCATTTGTTGTTGTCTTTTGGGAAAATTTCCTATATAATCAAAGATACAATAACATTATATTTTTTATAGTCTACTATTACTGCCTAACCGCATGCATAGCATACAATATTTTATATACTGCAAATCCAACGAGAAAGGTCCATCATTTTTATGAAAATTACGCGAATCAACAATATACAAAAAATGCTGGAAAAAGAACACAGTCTTTCCATCAATCATCTTTGTGAAGTCTTTAACGTTTCCAAAAACACAATCCGCCGCGATATTGCTGAATTGGATAAGCGAGGACTTATCAATAAAGTGTACGGCGGTATTACCCTGAAGGAAACAGATTCCATTGAACCGTTTACGCAGCGCCAATCCAAAAACTCACTGAAAAAACAGCGGGTTGCGCAAATGGCCGCTTCCTTAGTCGACGACAACGACGTTATTTTTATTGATTCCGGCACGACAACGCTGCACATGATTCCGTACCTGCTGGATAAAAAAAATCTGACGATTATTACAGCCAGCGTCAATGTCATCAATGCCGCTATTTCCTGCGCTGCATCCAAGACGTTCAACCTTATTGCAACAGGCGGCACGCTGTATTATCCGTCCATGGCCTTTGTCGGCCCTAGCGTACTCCATTGCCTGGACAACTACAACATATCCAAAATCTTTTTGGCTTCCACGGGCATTTCCATTGAAAATGGGGCAACCAATGCTTCCATTGCTGAAAATGAAATCAAGAAAAAACTGATTCAAAAACCCGGTGAAAAACATTTACTCATCGATTCATCCAAACTAGATGTCACATCTTTGATGACCTTTTGTCCTCTTACCGCTTTGAACAGCATCATTCTCGACAGTCCTGCACCGGACAAATATGTCCAATACTGCAAAAAGAACCGTATTCAGCTTCTCGTCGCGCCGGAAGAATATGTATAAACCAACTGACTATACCAAAAGACCACGTTCTCTGCCTCATTCATTGCAGAAAACGTGGTCTTTTTGATTCATACCTGGCCGTTTTTTCAGTATTTATACTAGCTTATTGTCCCTGGCGATCTTTTGGATTTGTTCTATAGAATACGACGTAATTTTGGCTATGAGAGAAAAATCCATGCCTTCCCGTATCATTCCTATGATACTAGATTTCACACCTTCTTCTCTTCCTTGCTCTCTGCCCTCTTCTCTCCCCTGCTGATATCCCAACATTCGTTCATCGTGCAAATTCATTTCGTATTTCATATACTCACCCCGCAGTTTCTTATCATTCTTGATTCTCATGATTTCGTTATCTATTTCACCAGTAAATTCATC
>CAVKOP010000043.1:1750-8659 GCA_963657835.1 Lachnospiraceae bacterium
GACATATTCGCCTTGGGTAAAACAGTCAAAACCGCAAATAAAAATAATATACGTCGCAGCAAGTTCATCATAGGATTGGCCTTTTTGCAGCATATCCATGTCCATCACAGCTTGATAATACCGCGTGCGTTTAGGAAGCAGTGATTCATGAGTCTGCAAATTGACGACATCCGCAGCCTGCATTTCAATGTTGTATCGCGTGTGCTTTTCATCTTGGGCAACAACATCCATGCGAATTCCTTTGCTCGACTGATAAATATCTATTGTTTTTTCTACTTCCACAAAGGTCAGTGTTTCAATCTGAATCTGTAAGATTTCTTCAATCAACCTCCTGCAGATTCGCTTGTTTTCCATAACTTTCTTAAACAAAAAATCATTTTGAATGGTTAAGTTGTCAAAATTGTTTTTCATTACTTTTATCTCCTTGTATTATATCATTTTTCTCGATATGAATACTATAGCAGACAAAGATTAAAAGAAGATTAAAACTACATTAGAATTAGATTAAAAAACAGCCGCCGCACTGCTGCTTTTTCCATACAAAAAAACCGCCCATTGCTGAGCGGTTTTTTCTGTATGTAGATTCTATTGCCTTCTGCCGAAGCGGAATGATTAGAATGCGAATACGAACTGAGCGCGTGTCTGTTCGTCCAAGTCTTTATCACCAGTTTTAACGCTGGAAGAGAAGGACTGCATAATGTTGAACTGTGCATTCTTAGCGAATGTGTAGTCAATACCTACGCCCCAAGATTTCATGTTGTCCAACTGGCCGAGAGTTCTCCAGGAGTTACCTACTGTGCCAATGAAAGCACCGTCTGCAGCGTTGATGTATTCAACCCACATATCCCAGGATTTCGGAGCTGCCATGGAAGCTTTACCATACTGCAATTTGCCAATCCAGAGATCTGCACTGCTGTCGTTATCAATGTTTTTGTTATCGCCAGTAAAGCCTACATTTTCATAGTTAACGAGAGCGTTCCATTTGGAACCAAAGTTGTAGGATACATAAGCACCCCAGAGGTCGTCAGCGATGAAGTTGCTGCCATCTTTAGCACCGTTAAAGCTGTTGTAGTATACACCAGCGGAAGAGCCATTGCCGAAGAAGCCGTCAATTTCACCATAACCAGTTCTTACGCCAAGTGCACTGCGGCCTGTTGTATTTTCACCAGTTTTTTTATTTGTAGCAGATGCATCATACGTGCTGGTTTGTGCAGCATTGCCTTCTTTAAATTTACCATAGCCAGCAGTTACAGCGACTTTGCCGTTGTTGTATTTCAATTCAGCGCGGTCAAATGCATCGCCGGAGTTATAGCTATAGCCGTTGCCGATTTTGTAAGCATCTGTACGGCCAACGCTAGCTGTCCAGTTCTGACCCAATTTGGTGTCTACTTTAGCAATATCAGTGTAAATGTCGGAAGAATCGCTATATTTACCTACAACACCACTTGAAGCGGAATTGTTGTCACCAAAGCTATGGTTATTGGAGCTGATGCCATACGTAACTGTCGTGCGGTCGTTAACGTTAGCGTTTGCACGAAGGCGGATACGATAATCCCAAGAATTATCGTTTTCTTTAACTTTGTCCATGTAGCGATAACGGATACGAGCATCACCTGTAAGTTTTACGTTGCCAACTTTGTTTTCGAGGTTGGATACGCGAACGCCGAGGTTGTTGAGTTCGTCAGCATATTCATCAGCGAGTTTGTTGATGAGTGCGCGCTGTTCAACAGACGCTTTGTCCATGTGAGCCATAGCTTTTGCTACCATTTCAGCTGCTTCATAACGAGTGATGTTGCGGCCGCCCTGGAAGTAAGAGCCGTCAACGCCCTGAACGATACCAGCGTCAGCGAGTTCTACGACGGATTTGTATGCCCAGCTGTCGGACGGTACATCAACAAACGGGTTAGCTGCGAATGCGCAAGTAGCACCTACAGCCATTGTGGCAACTAATGCTGCTAATACTTTTGTTTTCATTGTGAAATTACCCCTTTTCAAAAAATAAAAACCAACTCTTGATGTGTCTTGCTTCGTTACTGTCGAGTGTGTAAAGGTACTTTCACAAGGGTTCATTGGCGAGTTGTCCTAGTTTCCTCTCTTTTACTTCCTTGTGGCTATACACTTTATATACTCTATAAAAGGCTGCTGCCTACGGGTACGCAATATGCACACGACCGTACCACAACCTTACGTACATTATACAAGAGGCCACCTATTCTTCCCAATGCTTAAAAATATGGCGGTCTATACATTATTGGTATTGGTCAATTTTATACTCATAATAGTAAAATAATGATAAAGAAATATGCTCTAAACTTTATCATTATTGAGTAATAGTATCCATCCTATTACTATTATGTATTGTTTTATGTATTTTTTAACCAATACAACTTGTATCGATTCAGGTGATTGACATGAAGCTGCGCTCAGAAGAACGAAAAGAAAAACGCATACAAGAACGCAAACAAGAGATTCTGCGCGTCGCTATAACATTGTATGAAGATATGAAATTATCGGATATTACAATGAAAGACATCAGCCAACGGATTTCATTCAGCCGCGCATCAATTTACAACTATTTTCCTACCAAGGAATCTATCTTCCTCGCTTTTTTGACCGAGGAAGTGAGAGCTTGGGACAAAGAGCTGCGCGACGTGGAAGAATCGAATACGATTTTGTCACGTCATGATTTTTGTGAGGCTTTGGCCAACTCCCTGCAGCATCGGCAGACGATGCTGCAACTTTTATCGTCTGATTGGGGTGGACTAAAAGACAGCGGCGAAGAAACCGCTTTAATCCAGTTTTACACCCATTGGGATATGGCCTGGGACAGTCTGCGCCAATGCATGAAACGTTTTTTGCCTGCAATAAATAAAAAAAAGCAAGATGAATGTATGCTGTGCCTGGCAGCATACATGTATGGCCTATACCCGCTGTCCATCCTTTCTGAAAGAGAAAAAAACGCCATGAAAGCAGCTCATATGTTGTATCATCCTGTATCGATATTTGATGCCGCATACATGGGTATTGATAAAATTTTGCCAAAGTAGGTGACCCTAATGGAATTACGAATGCTGAGGTATTTCTTAGCAGTCGCAGAAGAAGGAAATATGACAAAAGCAGCACAGCATTTGCATTTGACGCAGCCCACGTTGTCTCGGCAGATTATGCAGCTGGAAGAAGAATTGGGGGTTTCCCTCTTAGACCGCAAAGAAAATCTGGCACTTACAGAGAACGGTCTGATTATGAAAAAGCGGGCAGAAGAAATTCTCTCACTTGTCGATAAAACGAAAGAAGAGTTTACCACTGTCTTGGAACGCCTGACCGGAACCATTCATATTGGCTGCGGTGAATTTGCCTCGTCTGTCAAATTGGCACAGCTATTGGCTGATTTTCAGATGCAGCATACAAACGTATATTTTGAAATCCATACGGGAGATTCTGATACACTGCTGCAAAAACTAAAAAATGAAGAATTGGATATCGTCGTCACCCTGCAGTCTGCAGCAGCAGAACATGCTATCGATGTATTTCCTCTTCCCTGGCAGGAACAACTGGGTATTTTTACTAATGATGATGCGTTGACGCAGCATGCAGACATTTCGACTGCTGACGTTGCCGAACGTCCCCTTCTCGGTCCTTCGTCGCGGCTGGAAATGAGTTTTATACTGGACTGGCTGCAGAAAGAACGCAGCAGTCTGCATTTTATCGGCGAGGGCAATACTCTATATAATAAGATATTATTAGGCTCTGCCACACACGGCTTGATTTTTTCATATCAGCCCCAGGAAGAGCCAGCCAATCCCTTGCAGCATTCGATGCACTGGAAACCGCTTTCACCGCCCTGCCATATTCCGCTCTGCATGAGCTGGAAAAAAGATGCCGGGCAGTCGGATGCTGTCAAGGCCTGCATTGCCTATATCAAAGAAGCCGTGAGCAGGGAGTAGTGGTCAGTAGTTAGTGATTCGTGAGGAGTTTTTAAACTACAAACTACATGAAAAAGAAGCGTATCGTGTTGTGCGATACGCTTCTTTTTCATGCCTTATCCTTACTATCTGCCATGCAGTACCTGCAGCATTTGCTGCAGCGTCGCTATGTCCAGTTGTCCCGGAGCCGATGCTTTCTGAGCTGCGCCAAAGGTCATGGCTGAGCCAAACACTTCGCCGCTGATACGGCTGATGACACCCAGCTGTCCCATAGCCATCGTAATTAGCGGTTCATCGGGATGCAGAGCTTTGACATGTTCCGTTGCCTGCAGCAGCGTCAATACATCACGAGCACACTGCGGCATACAAGCCAGTTTGGCTACATCGGCACCCCGCTGTTTCATCCCCAGCAACCGCTGCACGATTTCTTCAAACGGCGGCGTTTTCTGGAAGTCATGACTGCTCATGACAATCGTCACGCCCTTTTCTTTGGCCAGCTGCATGACCGGCGCCATATATTCCCGGCTGCGGAAATATTCGATGTCGAGAGCATCAATCAGCCCGGACTGCACGGCCTGTGTCAAGAGTGCTGCATAGTCACGGTCTGAAATCGCAGCTTCACCGCCTTCCGCCTTCGTGCGAAAGGTACACAGCAAAGGGCTGTGCGGAAGTATTTGCCGCACGGCTTGTAAAGCAGCCATCATGATGCCGTCCTGGGTCACACCATCAAGAAAATCAAGGCGAAATTCCACGACATCATAGGGTGTATCCTGCAAATACCGGCATTCTTCCTGCAGGGCGTCTATCGTCTGTCCAACCAAAGGAACGCAGATTTTAGGCATCTGATTATCCAATGGAACCGTACCAATATATACCATAAATGTTCTCTCCTTTGTGTTATACTTTAGTATACCATACGAAGCCGGGATTGCGAACCAGTTCTATAGATTAAAACACTCTTTTCTCTCAGATGGTGTCTTTCACCAAACTCCCCCGCTTTATGCCACGGATTTCAGCCGGTGAATTTTCCCCACAATAAAGACAAGCGATAAAACGCCTACAGCAGCAACGGCACTAATGAAAACCATGGCACTGACAAACGTCCCCGTCAACTGCAGCATAATACCAATGACAATGGGCGTGACGATACCGGCCAAGTTGCCAATAAAACTAAATATACCGCCGGCAATGCCCATCGAGTCTGTCGGCGCAATATCACCAACGGTACTCCAAATAATTGCTGCCATGCCTTGTCCAAAAAAGGAAAACGCCATAATCGCAATAATAACATCCAATGAATCAAAATAATTGGCTGCCATAATGGACATGGAGCAGACCAAGCCGCAGCCAATAGGCAGTTTGCGAGCCATAGACAAGGATACTCCTTTCTTCAACATATAATCAGACCAGCGGCCGCCCAGCAATACGCCGCACAAGGCCCCAATATACGGAATCACGGCATAAAAGCCGGCTTTGAGCATCGGCATATGCTTGGCCATCATTAAATATGTCGGAAACCAAGTCAGGAAAAAATACATGGTACTCGTATTGGCAAACTGCGTAATGTAAATTCCCACGAGCTGGCGGTGCCGGAACAACTCTTTCACTTGAGCAAATGTAATTTTCTGGGACGTGCCAGCTGCTTCCGCCTGGCCGCCGCCTTCACGGATATATGCCAGTTCCGCTTCATTCACTCCTTGACATTCCTTGGGATCACGGTAGAGAATGTACCAAAAAACACTGGCGATAATACCGACACAGCCTGTGACATAAAAAATCTCACGCCAGCCAAAGGCATCCAAAATCCAAAACAGAACGGGCGTCAAAAAAGACAAGCCGATAAATTCGGCTGCCGTATAAATGGACGTAGCCGTAGCTCGTTCTTTATCCGGAAACCATGCCGATACGACCCGGTTGTTGGTGGGAAATGCCGGTGCTTCTGCGGCACCGATGGCCAAACGAATGCCAAACAAGGATGCAAAGCTGCTGCCCAGTCCCATAATCATGGTAAACAACGACCAAAAGAACAAGGATACGGTATAGGCAATCCGCGGTCCGAACCGTTCTAAAAAATAGCCGCCCGGTACCTGCATCAGCGCATATGCCCAGGCAAAGGCAGACAAGAGCATCCCCATCGCAGCCGCGCCAAATCCCAATTCTTCACTCATACTGGACGCCGCTACAGCCATATTGGTTCTATCCAAATAATTGATCGCTGTCAAAACAAAAATCAAGGATAACATAAACCAGCGTTTATTCGTCTTTTTTGTTCCATCATTTCTTATTTTTTCTTGTCCGTTCATGATACGCTCCTTTTTATTTGTTATTTTTTTCACATATAAATGTATAGAAAAAAGAAAAAGAAGAAAGCTGACGCGTCTTTTCTGCTTTTATATACGATATACATGATGCATATTCCTTAATAAAATCAGCTCCACTTTCCTAAGGAATATGCATCATTTTTTGCCAAAGGCAAAGCAGAAACCATAATAGACAGTTCCTGCTTTTTCTGTTTTACGCGTTTTTCTTTTTCGAAATATTGACAAACAATGCTAAAAGTACACTAAGCAAGGTAATGGCAATGTTGAAAAGAATAACATACAGCGGTCCATGGCTTGTACCGATAGAACCTGCCGCTGATACGCCAGCCCAAGTGCCAATACTGGACATGACCATGACGACACTAATAATGGTGCCTTTAAGCTTGGGAAACAAATCACTGACAACAGCTGTAACGAGCTGCAGTACGCCGCCGGCTGCCGAATAGCCGAGAACAAAACCGCCAATAATGGCAAGCATCGGGGTCTGCACAAAGAACAAGATAACCAGCATAGCCAGCGCAATTGCCGGATACAAGAGCAAAAGCCGAATGGATTTGACGACTTTATCTGCAATGACAGCGGATATCAAGACAGCAGCGACAATGCCGATAGAATAATAGGACTGAATCACTGCTGGGTTTTCCAAACCTGCCATACGTCCAAAT
>CAVKOP010000043.1:8669-14030 GCA_963657835.1 Lachnospiraceae bacterium
CAGTCACAGCAGCTGCCGTCATCTTCGGGAACGGCATCACAAATGTCAACACCGTCAAAACAGCACAAAGAATAGGAAATGCATAGAATAAGGTCGTGTACGGCATGCCGTTGGAAGCGACAAACAAGATGAGTATGGGCAGGATAAACTGTCCCATTGCCACAAAGAGTTTGGTCAAGACACTGGCAAAAGCCGTTCGCCCTACAAAAATTTCCATAACAGCCGGCATGACGCCGCCATTGGAAAAGGCATTGGCAATACCGCCAATGAGGCCAAAGATATAGGCCATTTGCAAGTTTGTCGAAAAAACCATGCCCAAAAAGAAAATGCCGTAGCAAATACTGCCGACAGCCGCGACAATACGGCGGCCAATGCGGTCAGATAACGGGCCTGAAACAAAACTGCCGAGCAAGCAGCCCAAGCCGAGTGAAGCGGCTACCCAGACAACGCCGCTGGCATCAAATGTACCATTAGCCAGCTGTACAGCCCCCCATTGGGAAGCAAAGTCCTGTTTATACTGCCCAAGAATAGAGGCAGCTACGCCTAATACTAAATAGTTCAGGTATAATACAATAGCAGTAAGATACAATCTACTGTTGCTTGTTTTCTCCATGATGATGTCCTCCTGTCATGACGGCAGTCCCTAGCGGCTAGAGACTGCCCCATTGACATTGATGATATGAGAAATATAAAGTGAGCTGCGTTTAGATAGACAAGGCCGCATCCAATCCTTCACCGGTAGCCAGCATCGCATTGCCCGGAGCTTTGACAGCTTCCCCAATGACAAAAGTCTTGGCAAACTGGGATACTTCTTCTTCCAGTGGATTATAGCTGCGAGAACCCATCGCCAGAACAATGGTGTCAAAACCGCGCAGTTCGCCTGCCGTGCCGTCTGCTTTGGTATACGATACGCCATCTTGATAGAACTGTCCTACTTTGGCACCCGGTACGAGTTGTACGCCGTGACGGGCAAAGTCTTGGAAAATAAAGACGCGGTTTTCGTTGCTGACGTCACCGGCAATCGTATCTTTCATTTCGATGACAGCTACGTCATGATCTCGTTCGCACAAGAATTCAGCCGCTTCACAGCCTACCATGCCGCCACCGACAACAAGGGCTTTTTTACCGGCATTGGCTTTGCCTTCCAACAAATCCTGAGCCGTGACATAGCCGCAGTCTGCCAACCCCGGAATCGGAAGAATCAGCGGGTTGGAGCCAGTAGCCAAAATAACAGCATCGGGATTCATGCTTTTAATCAATTCCGGTGTCGCTTCTGTATTCGTGCGAATGGTAACACCCAGTTCTTCACACGCTACAATAAAGCTGCGGATAGCGCCTGTCAGATCGCCTTTTTCAGCGGGGAACGCTGCGATGTAGAAGTTGCCGCCGAGATTTATGTTCTTTTCAAGAAGCGTTACAGTATGGCCGCGCATAGCGCACATTTTGGCTGCATACAAGCCACCGGGACCGCCGCCAACAACGACAACGTTTTTCGGTTCTGCCGCTTTCGTAATTTCCGTTTCACGGCCTACGCAGGGATTGACGGCACAGGTAATCGGTTCGCCTTTAAACATTTTCGGTACGCATCCCAATAGACAACCGATACAGGGTGTAACTTTTTCGTATTCTTCCTGTTTTACTTTATTCGGCAGTTCCGGATCGGCAATGCTTTGACGGCCAAAGGCAATGATGTCGGCCCGCTTCTGCCGGATGAGCAATTCTGCGTATTGTACATCGGTATAACGGCCTACCGTAATAACAGGAACCGTCACAGCCTGTTTGATTTCCGTAACAAGTGGTGAGCTAAAGCCGCCGTGTACGGCACCGGGCGCCCACATAAATTCATCGTGAACATGAACAGCACGGCTGACATGAATGGCATCTACACCGCATTCTTCTTCCAAATAGGAAGCAACCGCAGCTGCATCCTGCACGGTCTGTCCGCCTTCAATGTCATCACTGGCATTAATGCGGCAAAGAATCGGCAGTGTGCCATGCGTCTTTTTACGGATGTTTTCGATAATCATCTTGATAAGGCGCATGCGGTTTTCAAAACAGCCGCCAAATTCATCCAGACGGTTGTTGGTCCGTGCAGAAATAAAGGTACTGACTAGATAACCATGCGCACAATGTACTTCGACCATATCGATACCAGCACGCTGTGCCCGCGCTGCTGCATCGCCATAGCATTCAATCAGCTTGTAAATTTCTTCGCGGGAGATAGCTGTGGGAACTTCCCGGCCGCTGGACGGAGCAATCGCGCTGGCAGCTTTCAGAGGATAACCGGTGAGTTTGGAGTTGCCTTCCGGACCGGCATGCTGCAGCTGAATTGAAACTTTAGCGCCGTATTTGTGGCATGCATCTGCTACCATGCGGAAACTGTCTACTGTTTCATCAGAATACAAGCAAGGTTTTCTTGGGCCACCTTTTGCTTCTTTGTAGACAACAGTAGATTCAATCGTAATCAAGCCATAGCCGCCTTTGGCGCGCGCACCGTAGTACGCTGCTGACTTTTCACTCAATGTACCATCTGTATTAGCAAAATTGTTGCCCATAGGCGGAACTGCAAACCGATTGGGAACCGTAACGCTGCCAATTTGGATGGGAGAAAACATTGCTTTGTATCTCACGAGAATTCACTCCTTATCGTATTAAACACACTATGCTATATTATTCCGCAAAAAATTCAGCTTCTACTTCTTTCCACGGCATATCTTTGCCTGTAAAGAGTTTGAACGCTTCTACACCCTGCCATAAGAGCATGCCGATGCCGCCGATAGCTGCTTTGCAGCCAGCTTTTTTGGCTTCCTGAATCAGAACGGTTTCTCGAGGATTGTAAACCGTATCGGCTACAACGAGATCGTTGCGGAGATATTCCGGACGAATGAGGCTGTCATCATCAAGCGGTTTCATGCCCATTTTAGTCGCGTTGACGAGAATATCCGCTTCGGCAATAGCGTTTTTCAATGCTTCAGCATCTGCCATATCATGAACAGATACACTGCATGTCGGTACAGCTTCTTTCAATTTGGCAGCTGTATCTTCTGCGTTGGCATAGAAGCTGTCTTTGATGTTGAAAATCTTGAGATCTGCCGCGCCATCCAAAGCCGTCTGTACAGCAATAGCCGTAGCTGCGCCGCCGGCACCTAAGAGAACGATTTTTTTGCCTTTTACTTCTTCGCCGTGCTGCTGCAAGTTGCGGACAAAACCAATACCGTCTGTATTGTGGCCGACTAATTTACCTTCGTCCGTCACAACGACTGTATTGCTGGCTCCAATTAATTTAGCTGCCGGTGATACTTCATCAAGATAGTTTAATACTTCCCGTTTGCAGGGCATCGTAATGTTGAAGCCGCCAACATGGAACGTACGAATCGCAGCGATGCCTTCAGCCAATTTATCCAATGGAATATCAAAGGCAAGATAGGCGGCATCAATACCCAATTTAGCGAATGTGTAATTGTACATTGCCGGGGACCCGGAATGACCAACAGGGGAACCGATTAAGCAAAATAAACGTGTGTGTCCAGAAATTCTAGCTTCCATGATATACTCTCCTTTATATATATAACATTAAATAGTGGTTGGCGATACGTCGGGACCTGTACTTGCAGGCCCCCAAACGTTTAGTTTCGTTCTTGCTTATTTTTCCAATACTTCCGGCCAAGCTTTTGCCAGTACCGCTTTCGTATTGTCAAAGTTATGCGCTGCTGCTTCACGAACGCCTTTGGCAAGAATAGCATCGCTGATAACTTCTACACCGACAACAGCCGGTTTGATGCCTTTATTTTTAATCATTTCTACGAACGCTTCGGTGCAGCCAATGCCCGTGCCGGGAGCCAGGCGGTCATGCATGGATTCATCACGAAGGATGGACGGTGCATACGGCCGTTCCCAAACATCGTTAATCTGAATGGATACGACTTTATCAGCCGGTACGTCTTTGAGTACGTCCAAATCAATCGGCTGGTTGGCGCGAACCCAATGCCAAGTGTCCAAAATCAGTTTTGCGTTGTCGCAGCCCGATTCTTTGACGACAGCCCAAGCCTTTTTTACATCAGGCAAGCCGCTGTACGGCATCGGTTCTACACCAATCGTATACTGGCCGGCACGCTGGCAAAGTTCTTTCAATTTCTGTGCCGTGTGTTCTACTGAGTAGTTTTCCATCAAGCCGCAGTTGATGTGGTTGACACCAAACAACCGGCACATATGGAAGCACATCTGTTCTTTGTATTTCTGTTCATACGAACGATGGTCTTCTGCCCATTGTACAATGTATTCCACTTCAGTTACTTTCATGTCGTATTTTTTCAAAATAGCTAAAATATCTGCATCATGAAGTCCTTCATTGAGCGCATCGACATAGGTTTCAGCGCGAAGGCCGATACCTTCAAATCCAGCATCTTTGGCTGCGCTGACGCGTTCTTCAAATGTGCATTGATCTCCTAATGTCCAGGAGCTAACTGTAATAGGGAATTGTTTAGACATAATGTAAGCATCTCCTTTTATGTACTTGTATTTTCAGAATAGACTAAACAGTATATTGTCATTGCTGATGGGAAAGACCATTGTGAAAATTTTACCTTACTCCGGTACATTTCCGCATCGGTAACTCTGGACACATCGTACCATCGCTTCATCTTTTTGAGAAATCGATTATTTTTATTTTTTCATAGATTGTATCTATGGGTTATGGTATACTTGGGGCAAGGAGGAATGTATTATGAATTTATCGCAACTTAGATATTTCGTAAAACTAGCTCATGAAAAACACTACACCAAAGCTGCAGCCCAACTGTGTATTACCCAGCCCAGTCTCAGCCATGCCATATCTACACTAGAAAAAGAATTGGGGGTTCGTCTTTTTGAAAAACACAACAGAAACACCGAACTAACCACCTGCGGCAGGCAGTTTCTCATGACGGCAGAAAATACCCTAAATGTACTTGACAACGGCATCCAGGCTCTTGCCCGCACGGCCCGCGGGGAAGGATTGGTACGCATTGGCCTGCTGCGGACGCTGGGCATCAATTATATTCCGGAACTGATTGCCCGCTATCATAAAGAAATGGGCGATAATCACGTAGAATTTACATTTGAAGTCGATTTATCTCCCCGCCTCCTGCAAGATTTACTCGAACACAAGCTAGACGTTGTTTTTGCCTCCAAACCGGTTGCCAGTACGGCTTTTCGCTGTGAAGCCATCGAAAAGCAAGACCTGGTTCTCATCGTCCCCAAAGAACATCCGCTGGCAAACCATTACACGATTAACCTCAAGGAAACGGCGCCGTATCCGTATATTGCCTTCAATAAAAAGTCAGGTTTGCGGACGATTATCAATGAAATGTTTGAACGTGCCGG
>CAVKOP010000044.1:0-9172 GCA_963657835.1 Lachnospiraceae bacterium
TTATTGCCAACAAGTTCCAGTTAAATAAAATACCCACAACAACTTGACACTATCTTTTTGCAATAAATCCTTGACAAAGCATTTTGTATTTTGTATAATGTAAAAGTCGTCAAGAGATATGACTCGGTAGCTCAGCTGGATAGAGTGACTGACTACGAATCAGTAGGTCTAGGGTTCGAATCCCTACCGGGTCACCACAAGGCAGCGCATACATTTTGTATGCGCTGTTTTTTTTATGCAACAGATACAGACAATACAGTGAGAAACAAAGGAAATACTGGAAGGTACGCTTCTATACGATAGGTTATATCCCCATGGGGGGCTTAAAACCAGGATGATGTTTTTGTATAATACATATATAGAATATATAGTATAGGTGAGATGTATGGAAACAATAAAACAAGAGATGGTACAGTATTGGTCACAGCGAGTCGAATCTTTTTCGGCACAGCGCTGCAGAGAATTTCAGAGTGACAAAAGACAACTGTGGCTGGCTGAATTTGCAAAATATATACCGATGCATACACGGCTGCGGATTCTTGATTTAGGTACGGGAACCGGTTTTTTTGCAACGCTGTTGGCAATGGCAGGGCATGATGTCACGGGAATTGATTTGACAGCGCACATGATTGAAGAAGCTAAGAGAAAAGCGTCGCAGTACGGCATACCGGCATCGTTTTATGTTATGGATGCCGAACATCCGACCTTTCCGGCGCAGTCGTTTGATGTGCTTATTTCCCGTAATTTGACATGGGCGCTGCCGCATTTGGATGCAGCGTATGCATCCTGGCATCGACTGCTGAAAAAAGGCGGTTTGCTTTTAAATTTTGATGCCGATTACTGCCATGAAAAAAATACGGATGTGCTGCCGGAAAATCATGCGCATAAACAGATAGCCCCTGAACTGCTGAATCAGTATGAGGTGATGAAAAAAGAATTGCGGCAGCCCTATAAGCGGCCGCAGTGGGATACGGAATTGCTGCAGCAGGCCGGTTTCGGCACGGTTCAGATTGATACGACAGTTTGGCAGCGAATTTATGCAGCGGCAGATGAATTTTACAATCCAACGCCTATCTTTACGATAGCGGCGTATGCATGAGGAGAATGACATGGAAGTATGTACGGCATTTGAACAAGAAAACAGAACGTATTGGACAAAGCGTGCCCCTTCGTATTCGTGGGTCAACCAAGATGAGCTGCAGACAAAACAGCATGACATATGGAGCCAGGTGCTGACGACGCGGATAGATGCCTGCCATCCTGACAAACGGCGGCAGGACATACGCGTTTTGGATATTGGCACAGGGCCGGGATTTTTTGCGATTCTTTTGGCTGAACAGGGATATGACGTTACGGCTGTGGATTATACAGCGTCCATGCTGCAGGAAGCGAAGCGAAATGCCAAAACGCTGCAGGACTGCATTGTCTTTCAGCGCATGAATGCCGAAAGATTATCGTTTGCTGCCAATTCATTTGATGCCATTGTGACCCGAAATGTGACGTGGAATTTACCGCATCCGCAGACTGCCTACAAGGAATGGCAGCGAGTACTGAAGCCCGGCGGCTTGCTGTTGAATTTTGATGCCAACTGGTATCGGTATTTGTATGACGAAACGGCCCGTCAGGGATATTTGGCAGATAGAAAAGAAATCCAGAAAAACGGCGTGGCAAATGAAACCGACGGCACGGATATTCCGGCTATGGAAGCGATTGCCCGGCAAGTACCGCTGTCGCTGGCAGTGCGGCCGCAGTGGGATGCCGACGTGCTGACGGCATTGGGCATGGAAGTTACGTTAGATACGGAAATCTGGCAGACCGTATGGACGCGGACAGAACGCATTAACAACGCCTCAACCCCTATGTTTTGTATTCAAGCAGTAAAGGCGGCCCGGTGATGATGAAACAATATATCCTGCACCGCCTGCTGCAGCTGATTCCTGTTGTGCTGGGCATTACGTTGTTGTCTTTTGCCTGCATGTATTTGGCCGGCAGTGACGCTGTTGTACAAAAATATGAACAAGCGGGCATTGCTGTATCACAGGGTGTTTTGGACAGTGAAAGAGCTAGATTGGGCCTTGACCAGCCATTTTACATACAGTATATGGAGTGGCTGAGTCGTCTGTTGCACGGCGATATGGGGCAAAGCTATGTATCCGGCCAATCGGCAGCGGTTCTATTTTTTTCTAAGCTGCCGGCGACCTTGAAATTAATGGCGGCAGCTTTGCTGCTTACGCTTTGTATTTCTATCCCGCTGGGAATTTTAGCAGCCGTGAAAAAGAATTCTCTTTGGGATTACGGGATTCGGGCTTTCAGCTTTTGCGGCAGCAGTATTCCTGGTTTTGTCATTGCCCTATTGTTATTGTATATTTTCGCTGTTCAGTATGCATGGGTGCCTGTCATTGCTGTCAGCACGACGGGGGAAGCCCTGCTGCTGCCGGCATGTACGCTGGCGATCGTCATGTCTGCCAAATATATACGGCAAGTACGAACAGCAGTTCTGGAAGAAATGAGCAAACCCTATGTGGCAGGAGCTATGGCCAGGGGCATTCCATTTCGCCGTACGCTGTACCGCAGTATACTGCGCGCCGCGTCGGTCACCTTGGTGACATTATTGGCCTTGTCGATTGGCAGCCTTCTCGGCGGTACGGCAGTAGTGGAAACGATTTTTATGTGGGACGGCATAGGAAAATTGGCAGTAGATGCGATTGCTATGCGGGATTATCCTATCATTCAGGCCTATGTGTTTTGGATGGCACTTATCTATATGGTTGTTAATTTGGCAGCAGATATATCCTATCATCTGTTAGTGCCTGCCATTCGCTGGGGAGGCAGTAAACGATGAAATATACTGTACAAACTGACAAGAAGCCCGTGCATCACGACCATACGAAAGAAAAAGTATATGGCTTTGCGGCACTGGCAGTCTTTCTCGTGGGAATCGCTGTTTTTGCTTCTTTTTTATGCCCGTATGACCCCAATGGACAGGATTATGCAGCAGCACTGCAGCCGCCGAGCGCCGTCCATGTATTGGGAACCGACCGGTATGGACGGGATATGCTGTCCCGCATTATTATGGGAACGCAAGCCAGTGTATTGTCTGCCGGTCTGGTCGTAGCGGCTGCTGCTGTCATAGGGACGAGTATTGGAGCGCACTGCGCCTATTTTGGCGGCATGACAGATACTATTATCATGCGGCTGGCCGATGTCTGCCTGGCGTTTCCGGCTCTTGTATTTGCGCTGGCTGTGACGGCTGTGTTTCATGGCGGCATCGAAACAGCTATGCTGGCACTGTTGGTAATTGGCTGGCCTAAATATGCCAGACTGGCCCGCAGCCAAACGTTGATGCTCAAAGAACGGCCATTTATGGCGGCAGCTCAATTAGCAGGCACGTCACCGCAGCACATGATGATACGTCATATACTGCCTAATATTGGCAGCACGATTACAACGACAGCTGCGCTGGATATAGGCACGGTCATGATGGAACTGGCTGCCTTATCGTTCTTAGGCTTGGGAGCTAAGCCGCCGCTGGCAGAATGGGGCAGCATGATGAATGTCGGCAGAAGTATGCTGCAGACCCATCCGTGGGTTGTATTTGCGCCGGGAGCGGCTATTTTTATTGCTGTATCCATTTTTAATTTACTGGGCGATTCACTGCGTGATTATTGGGATACACGAAAGAGGGGGCACATATGACGAAACAAATACGATGGGGAATCGTCTGCCTGCTGGTGCTGCTTACCATGCTGTGCGGCTGCGGACATGACCAGGATACACACGAAAAAAGCGGCAAAACCTTTGTCTTGGGCGACACGACGTTTAATGCAGAAAATAATGAAGCCGATATCAATCCGCATCATGAATGCGGCGGTTGGGCATGCATCCGCTATGGCGTCGGCGAAACGTTATTCCGCTATAATGATAAAATGGAATTAGAACCTTGGCTGGCTCAACGTGCCGTACAGCTCGACCCGCTGACTTGGAAAATTACCTTGCGAGATCATATCACCTTTACCAGCAATCGTCCTATGGACAGCGGCGCTGTAAAGGAATGTCTGGAACATTTGATAGTCGTGCATAAAAGGGCGGCCAATGATTTGCATATTGCTGATATTGGCGTGTCCGGACAGGACGTGATTATTCATACGACTGTACCGGTACCTGCGCTGCTGCATTATTTAGCCGATCCATACAGTTGTATTATTGACATGAAAGACGGTATTTCGCCGCAGGGGATGGTTACGGGAACTGGGCCGTATATGCCTGTTTCTCTGGTTCCCGGAAAAGAATTGGAATTGGTAAAAAACGAAACGTACTGGCAGGGCATGCCCAAACTGGACCGGGTTATAGTGCGGACGATTACCGATGGTGACACATTGACGATGGCTCTGCAAAGCGGTGAAATTGATGCGGCGTACGGTCTTCCCTATGCCAGCTATGCACTGTTTGACAATGATGCCTATAAAATTAGCAGTACGCCGACGAGCCGGACGTTCTTTGCCTCGATGAATTTTGCCAGCCCAGTGATGCAGGACCCTGCCGTGCGTAAAGCCGTATCGATGGCCATTGATAAAGACGGATTTGTCAAGACGCTGTTGTTGGGACATGGGTATCCTGCGGCAGGGCCATTTCCCGATACGATGGCATGCGGCGATCGAGCCGTGCAGAGCGAACCGTATCATCTCGAAGAAGCCAAACAGGTATTGGAACAAGCCGGCTGGGTTGACAGCGATGGAGACGGCATTCGGGAAAAAGACGGAAACAAGCTGCGAATCCGCTGGCTGACATATCCGAGCCGGCAGGAATTGCCGCTGCTGGCAGAAGCGGCTCAGGCTTCGCTGAAAAAAATCGGTATCGATGTAGAAATCAATAATACAGCCAATCATAATGCACTGCGTCAAGATAAAACCGCGTGGGATATATACGCAAGTGCCATGGTTACGGCACCTACAGGCGACCCGGCCTATTTCTTTTCCTATTGCTGTTTAGATCGATCTGATGCTAACGTAGGCGGGTATCATAATGATGCTTTGGAACAACTGGCACAGCAAATGGCCCAGACAGCGGATGCCAAACAGCGCAGTGACTTAGCCGTTCAAATGAGCCAGCTGATATTGAATGACCATGCCTATGTCTTTTGTTCCCATTTGCAGATGAGCCTCATTGCCAAAGCAAATATTACAGGACTGCAGGCTCATCCGTGTGATTTTTATGAAATTACGGCTGATTTGGATAAACAGTAACAGAAAGGATGGCTAGGGACATGAAGGCTGTACTGCAGTATCGTCATGTATCGATTCAATATGGCAGTAAAACCGTCATTGATAATGTATCATTTGCGGTACACCCCGGAGAAACGGTCGGGATTATCGGTTCATCCGGCAGTGGCAAGAGTACACTTCTCAAAGGGGCAATGCATCTCTTAGGGCAGACAGGATGGGTAACTCACGGAGATATTTGGCTGCAGGAGCAGTCTTTGCTGGAAAAAACAGATAGGGAGCGGCAGGCACTGTACGGCTCGGTGATAGGCATGATTTTTCAAGACGGCAGTATGACCTTTGCTCCCATGCGGACGATTGGCAGTCAAATCAGTGAAGCTTTGGCAGCACATCAAGGACTGACGGAAAGCCAGGCAAAGCAAAAGGCCCTGGCGTTGTTTGAAACTGTGGCGCTGCCGGATGGAGATGCTGTTTGGCGCAGTTATCCGTTTATGCTGTCCGGCGGCATGCTGCAGCGTGCGGCTATTGTTTTGGCAATGCTCCTGCAGCCGGTAGTGCTGCTGGCTGATGAACCGACTAGTTCACTGGATGTTTGCGCACAGCAAGACGTATTGCAGGCGCTGCACTGTTTGCAGCAGGAAACCGACACGGCGATTGTCTTTGTTACGCATGATATGGCCGTTATACGGGCCGTTGCCAATACGGTACTTGTGCTGCAGCAGGGCCGGTGTATAGAACAAGGTCCGGTACAGCAGATTATGGAACAGCCGCAACAGGCATATACAAAAGCTTTGATTCAAGCGATGCCGACATGGGAGAGATAGTACATGCAGCCAATTATTGAATTGCGTCATATTACAAAAACGATTGTACAACAAGATAATACCCAAAAAAACATTATAGATGATGCAACATTTTGTATGTATCCTAAAGAAATCATCGGGATTGCTGGGCGGTCCGGCGCGGGAAAAAGTACGCTGGCCCATGTGATAGCTCGCCTTACGGATGTCACAGAAGGAGAGCTGTATATGCAGGGGCGGCCTGTCACGCATCTACAGGGAAAAGCCCTGCGGCCGTTGTATCAGCAAATACAAATGGTGTTTCAGTCACCGCAGGAATCATTTGACCCGCATCATACGCTGGGATATAGTATTGCCGAAAGCCTGCGAAATCAGGGTGTAACGAAACAGGTACGGAAACAGCGTGTGCAGCAGGTGCTGCAGCAATGCGGCTTGGATGCCGGCATGGCATTGAAATATCCCCATGAAGTCAGCGGCGGCCAGTGCCAGCGGGCAGCGATTGCCAGGGCTTTGGTTGTATCACCGGCTGTTTTGCTTTGTGATGAAGCGACCAGTGCGCTGGATACGATTACGCAGCAGCGGCTCATAGCCCTTTTGCGGCAATTAAATGCCAGTCAGGGTATGGCATGTCTGTTTATTTGCCATAATTTGGCATTGGCACAGCAGTTTTGCCAGCGGCTTTTGATTATGCATGAAGGAAAAATCGTCGAAGATGGAAAAACAGAAGACGTACTGCGCCATCCTAAGAGTATATATACGCAGGAATTACTGCAGGCTGTCTTATAAAAAAAAGAGCAGCAGAACATGATGATTCATTTTCTGCTGCTTTTTTTTTAAAATTATTTTTTTAGATTAGGTGAACAATCTACGACAATACTGTCATAATTATTTCCCTTTTTATTTTTCATAATGGTATAATTGCCTTTGGTTCCCGGAATCGATGCTGCTAACGAATCACTGTGCCATTTTTCTACGGTCATCGTAATGCCGCTGATATCTTTGGTAGAGGCAGACTGTTTTTGGCCGTCTTTAGGAAGCAAGTCATTGGTCATGGTATTTTTACCGTTTTGGGTCATAAACGTAATGGTTACAGCCTTATTATCTTCAAATACGACTTGGTATTTTCCATTTTTGTATACTTTTAGGGAGTCCCCTTGGGCAAACGGATGACCTAAAGCCGCTTCCCAATCTTCCATGGTGTCACCAAGAGAAACAAGGGTTCCGATATGCTGATGTTTTTGCGTGCCCTTTTGCGTTTGTTCTGCTGATGACGACTGTTGTTCCTGTTGGGAAGCCGGCGGTTCTTTTGGCTGTGTTGTCGGCGTCGGCGTACAGCCGGCACTAACCAAAATGGTGAGTATGGCAAGAAGAAGTACAGCTTGTTTTTTCATAACGAATCCTCCTGTCGGAATTAACGGCGGCGGCGATTATCTCCGCCTTTATGTCGTGTTTTATGACGTTTGCCTTTGGTTGCCTGATATGTACTGGCAGGGAGTTTATCTTTAAATTTTTTCTTTTTCTTTGGCGGCTGCGTGTTGGCTTTTACTTTTACCTGGCCATTGGCAGTATACTTGGTAATCGTAGCATGGATGTTGTGTTCAATGCGGCGCACCCAATTTTCATCGTCCGGCGTGGCAAACATAATGGACAAGCCTTCATTGCCGGCACGGCCTGTACGGCCGATGCGATGGATGTAATAATCGACGTCATGCGGAACGTCGTAGTTGAAAACGTGCGTAATTCCTTCAATATCGATACCGCGGGCTGCAATATCCGTAGCCACTAAAATTTGTGTCTTGGCTTTGGCAAAATCGCGGAGTACCTGCGTGCGGCGGCCTTGAGACATATCCCCATGCAGTTCACCAATATTAAACCCTTCGGCAATCAGCTTGCCTGCCAGCAGGGATGTGCGTTCTTTCGTGTTGCAGAAGACAATGGCTAGGTACGGATTCATATCGCGGAGCATTTGGCAGAGCTTGGAAAACTTGCGTTCTTCGCTGAGCATGTAAATGCGCTGTTCGATTTGTTCCAAGGCAATCGTCTTGCCTTCTAAAATATTTAAAATCAATGGGTTTTGCATATGCTTTTTGGCCAACCCTTTGATTTTGTCCGGTACTGTAGCAGAGAAGAACAGAATCTGACGGCGTTTCGGTGTCATGCCAATTAACGTATCGACATCTTCTAAAAAACCAGCCTGCAGCATTTGATCTGCTTCATCGACGATAACGCGTTTGACGCCGCGCAGGTCCAGTGAATTGCGGCGGCAGTGGTCAAGAAGACGACCCGGTGTGCCGATGATGACCTGCGGATGGCGCTGCAGTTTTTGCAGTTGGTTTTCAATGGTTTTGCCGCCAATAAGGCTCAGGACATCGACCTGCAGCGTTGGAGCCAAGGTGCCGGCTACATCGGCAATTTGTTTTGCCAGTTCCCGTGTCGGTGCGACAATCAATACTTGTTCCATATGGACGTCTGTCTTGACTTGCTGCAGGGAAGGCAAAAGGAAGGCATAGGTTTTGCCCGTGCCAGTCTGCGCCTGGGCCAGAATATCCCGGCCTTTAAAAAGCGCCGGAATCGCCTGTGCCTGGACGGCAGTCGGTTCATGGATGCCTTGTTTATACAGCATTTCTGCAATTTGCGTAGAAATGCCGAGAGATTGGAAATTTTTTGCCATAATGTGTATACCTTTCTGTACAATTGCTAATTATCATCTATATTATTGTACACAAGACCCGCGCTTTTCGCAATAGACCTTGCCGGGGATTCGCCTATTCATGGATGCAAAACTATGATATACTTATCTATTAGAATAAGAGTATCTAACGAGTTTGGAGGTAGCTTCATGAGTGGATGTTGCGATATTTTGCGTCAATGCGTGCGTATGTGTTTCTTTATTATCCCGATTCCCATCGGTTCGTATACGATACATAACGGGTCCAGTGCCGTCGTTGCCCTGGTGAGCTATGCCGTATTGTCGTTATGCATTCCTTGGGCGTATTTGGGCTGTAAAGAAGCAGCATTTGGTGCGCGGCAGCAAAAGATTAGTCGGACAGCCTTTGTGATTATGTGGATTATTGTTTCGGCAGCCTTTGCTGCATTCAGTGCCTTTATGGGGGATGTATGGAAAACGTCGTCGTTTTGGGAATGGCCCACGAT
>CAVKOP010000044.1:9182-13767 GCA_963657835.1 Lachnospiraceae bacterium
GTTTTGTTTATCCTTGGCATGTACGCCAAAGTTTCTGTAACAATGCTTTTGGCATACGGCGTGTCCTGTATGGGGATGTTGTCTGCAGAAAGAAGGTAGACTATGGTACGGCTTATGAAACTAGAAAAAATACGGGCTGTGTTGCAGCTGGCTATATGGATACTGCCTGTTCCGTTTGGAGCCTTTGCTTCTGACAGAAGCTTTTTTGCGCCGTTGTCACTGCTGGTATTTCTTATAGTATCGCTGAGCATGCCCGTGACGATGCGGCTGCGGCAGATGAAACGCCATGGAGCTTCCGTATATGCGCCTGTTGGGTCTATTCTCTATGGCAGCATCGTTGTTCTGCTGATAGCTATAGGTATATTGAACGGGCTGATGTCGTATTCTTTTTGGCAGCAGTACGCGCTGCGGGTGGCGGCTTTTACCTGCTGGATGGCAGGCACGGTTCTGCTGCAGGCGTTGGCCTCTTGGGCGACGGCGTATTGGCAGGCACATACGCGAAGCTGCTGGTATTCGGAATTTTTAGATCCGGTGTTATACAGCTTTCCGCTGCCGTGTGCTCTGATGGGTATGTTTCTTTTTCCTAGTATAGCCGGTGGAAATGTCACGCAAAGCCTGGTCATTGGCATGCTGGGCATCATTGGCTTCGGATTTATGGCTATGGGCGTGATTGTCTTGGCCGTAATAGCATTTTATTTCTTTCCGTCTAAAGCACTGCCAACCAAAGAACGGTGTATCCAGTTGGTGCGCGTTGTAGGAATGGCAGTCGTCTGGCTGGGAAGTTTATATATGCTGTTTAATAGTGATATTAAATTGTTCAGTACGGTGATTTTTCAGTGCATGCCTATTTCACAAAATAATCTACTGGTATTTATCACGCCGTTTGTGACAGTCAGCGTGTTGCTGGTTGCAGCCATAGCTGTCAGCAATATACTCGTCATGGTCATACGAAAAATCGTCTAAAAGGCATACTGTATATCAGCTGGGAGGCGTCATGGTGGAAACAAAAACCAAGGGAAAACGTTGCGAACAGACAGAAATGAATAGACAGCGTATCATCAAGGCGGCCCAACGCTTATTTGCAGAAAACGGGTATGATATGACATCTATGCGCGATATTAGCGAAGAAGCGCAACTGCCAATGGGCTCGCTGTATTATCATTTTAAAAATAAAGAAGCGCTGCTGCTGGCGATATGCGTACGTATTGCCAAAACAGCACAGCCGGATATCTTAGAGAATTTGGAAGAAAAGGTGAAGAATCCATACCCTTATATTTTTCAGTATTTAGATGCCTATGGCGATATATGGGCACATGCCGGCGAAGTATTTTCGTATCATGTCTACGGCACCTTTGAATATATTTATGAAACGGAACATACATGGATGCACGTCCCATTTTACAGAAACCTGCGGACATTTATCGAAAAAGCGCAACAGGCCGAAACGTTTGATCAGTCTATTTCTGTCGAAGACACAGCAGACTATTTGTTTATGATGGTACGCATGCTTATTTATGAATGGTCTCAAACTAAAGCAAGGCATGAGCACGTGCATTTGTGCCAAAAATATTTACCAAGACTGCTTCATACATTTCTAACAACTAAATAAAACCAGGAAAAACGCTTTTTTTTCTATTGACACTTGAGAAAGAAAAGCGTATTATTTTACCCATAATTAGAGCAATGCTCTAGAATAATATTCCAAATATATTAGGGGGGACTACACGATGAGTTTAAGCAACATGAGACATCCAGATTTTAACCGCAATCAGTATGGGCCGGCTACGGTCAATGTTCATGGCGGCGAACCACGGGACATGTATGGTTCACTCATTCCGCCGATTTACCAAACGTCTACGTTTTATTTTGACTCTACTGATGACGCTGTCCGGGCCTGCGATGATTATGCCACTAGTTTTGCCTACAGCCGGATTACCAATCCCAGCAATGATTATTTTGAAAAGAAACTGGCAGAAGCGGAACACGGAGTAGGGGCCGTGTCTTATGCATCTGGAATGGGAGCTGTATCCGGAGCGATTTTTATGAGTGTGAGTGCTGGTGACCATGCCATTTTCTGCAAAGCTAAATATTCCGGTACGGAAGATGTAACCAGTGATTTTCTGCCTCGCTTTGGCGTGGAAGTAGATACCTTTGATCCGCTGCATTTGGAAGAACTGGAAGAAAAAATTAAACAGAATACGAAATTAATTTATATTGAATCGCCGGCGAATCCGACAATGGTCATGGCAGAT
Organism: Lachnospiraceae bacterium; assembly: GCA_963657835.1. Lineage (GTDB taxonomy): Bacteria > Bacillota > Negativicutes > Veillonellales > Megasphaeraceae > Megasphaera. The sequence goes on from CAVKOP010000044.1 coordinate 11,435, forward strand.
ATTGAAAAAGTGGTTTACATTGCCCATGCCCATGGTGTAAAAGTCGGCATTGATAATACCTTTGCTACGCCCTATAATACGACGCCGCTGGATTTTGGGGTTGATTGGGTAGTGCAAAGTGTTACGAAATATATTGGCGGTCATGGTGACTTACTGGGCGGCGCCGTCATTTCCAATGATGAAGAATTTTTACGGCAGTGCCGCTTGGGGACATTGATGCATTTTGGCGCCGTCATGTCGCCGTTTGTTGCGTTTTTGGCAGCGAGAGGATTAAAAACGCTGTCTGTACGCATGAAACAATACAATGAAAATGCATTAAAAGTAGCCCAGTATTTGGAACAGCATCCTAAAATTGATATTGTCCGCTATCCCTTTTTGCCGTCCAACCCGCAGTATGAACTGGCTAAAAAACAAATGCGCGGCGGCGGAGGTATGATGACCTTTGATGTAAAAGGCGGGCTGGAAGCGGGCAAACGATTTATCAACAGTTTAAAACTCTGCACCTTGGCAGTCAGTCTGGGTGATACAGAAACGCTGGTAGAACAGGCCGCTGCCATGACCCATACGATGATACCTAAAGAAGTGCGGGAAGCCGCTGGGATTACGGATGGTATGATACGAATGTCTGTGGGACTGGAAGATGCAGAGGATATTATTGCCGATTTGGCACAGGCTTTGGAAAGGGTGTAACCCTATCCATATCGAGATGAAACGGAGCGGCTTGGCATTCTATTGCGTATGCGGAGTGGCTCCGTTTTTTATGCATTCACTAGGGGCATATAATAGATAGGAATAGAAAGAGATTCTTTGTTGCACATTTGATGCAACTAGTATATAATAAGACGAATGCTGACATCATGTAACATATTACACAGAAAGGGTGTTATTCTCATCATGGAATATGTGAACGAGTTGGACAAAGTCACGGTAGGTGCTGCCAAAAAGGAAGCAGCACTCAAGATTCATCGTCTTACGTTTTGGGAGGCTACGATGCTTGTTGTCGGGTCTACCATCGGCTCCGGTGTGTTAGGGTTGGCTTATGCGTCCCGCAGTGCCGGATGGCCTGTATTATTGACATGGCTTGTGACAGCCGGATTTTTTTCCTTAGTTTCCATGCTGTACGTTGTGGAAACGACGATGCGTACCAAAGAACCGATGCAGCTTTCGGGATTGGCACAGCGGTATGTAGGAAAGGTTGGTTCATGGGCTATATTTTTTTCTGTCGGAGCGACATCGTTTTGCAGTTTAATTGCATATACGAGCGGCTGCGGCAGAATTTTGAGTGAGTTGTTTGGCATTTCTGTTGAAATGGGAAGCCTGCTGTTTGCTGTTCCGGCGACAGTCATTGTTTGGCTGGGGCTGAAAGCGACAGGCGTAGCAGAAAAATTTCTGAGCAGTGGCATGGTTGTTTTGTTAATCTTATTGGTAGGAGGCTCTTTTTTGTCAGCAAATGTCCCTGTAGCCGATATTCTCTATGCCAACTGGAAATATGCAGTTCCCGTGTTTAACATTACTGTTTTTTGCTATGCAGTGCAGTATATCGTACCAGAATTGTCACGAGGGTTATCTCATCGACCGCAGCAAGTCGTGCCGTCTATTGCGGCAGCTTTTCTTATTTCGTTGGTTATTTTGGCAATCGTGCCTTTTGCCGTCTTTTTGATGCTGCCGGTAGAACAGATTACAGAAGTAGCTTCTATCGCTTGGGGAAAAGCCTTAGGGCATCAGATTTTCTTTATTGTCGTCAATTTATTCGCGTTTTGTGCGATGCTGACGTCGTATTGGGCTATTGCAGAAAGCTTTTTGACCAATATGGTAGACCGGCTGGGATTTAAATCCGAAACGGATATTAAAACTCGTGCGTTCTGTTTAATCACCATTGCAGTGCCGCCGTTTATATTGGCATACAGCGGACTCGTCAGCTTTGTCAATGCTATTTTTAGCGCCGGTACATTTGGCGGCATTATCATGTCGATTATGCCTGTAGCGATGCTGCGCAGCGCCCGCAAGCATGGAGACCAAGACCCCATATGGAAATGCGGCTGGATATCGCATCCCATTATGCAGGGCGTGGTAATAGCCGTGTTTATTAGTGCGGGAATTTATGCGCTGCTGAGTATTTGCGGCATGCTGCCGGCTGCTTGGTAACGTTTTATGAATATACAAATAGGGATATAGCGTGCATGAAGCCGGCTGTATCCCTATTTTTGTGGAACCTAAGCACTATTTATATAAAAAGCAAAACAGGGATTGTTGCGTGCGGTGTGTTGCCATTACAGACGATAAGGTATAATATTTTTCGCAAAATAAATAAAGACATGAATCTCGTCTTTTGT
>CAVKOP010000045.1:0-13754 GCA_963657835.1 Lachnospiraceae bacterium
CTCGTAGGCTATGCGCTGCGAAGCCAGGATTTTGAAGTAGAAACGTTTGCTGACGGCAAAGAATTTTGGCAGGGCATGGAAAAAAAGACCCCATCTTTAATTTTATTGGATATTATGCTTCCCGGTGAAAGCGGTACCGAAATATTAGAAAAAATTAGAAAAGACAATCAATTAAAAACAATGCCGGTTATTATGCTGACGGCCAAGACTAGTGAATATGATATTGTAAAGGGCCTGGACGGCGGAGCCGATGATTACGTTTGCAAGCCTTTTGGCATTGTAGAACTTATTTCCCGCATTCGTTCTGTCTTGCGGCGCAGCAAACCGCAGCAGACGGAAAAGAATATATATTCTTTTGGGCCTGTTACGTTGGACAGCGAAAAACATATTGTCACTGTCCATGATGAAGTATGCCATTTGACAGTCAAAGAATTTGAACTGCTGCGGTATTTATTGGTGAATACAGATATCGTGCTCAAGCGGGAACAAATTATGGAAGCCGTTTGGGGATTTACATACGAAGGAGAAAGCCGTACGATTGATATGCATATTAAAAGCCTGCGTCAAAAACTGGGCGATGGAGGTCATATTATCCGGACTGTCCGTGGTGTAGGGTACGTGATTGGCGGCAATATATGAGACGAAAAATATATGTAAGCTTAGTGGCCTTGGGATTTGCCTGCATGGCTGTGACCATCGTCATTTCCAGCTGGTTGTTTTGGCGGGCCATGCAGCGGCAGGCAGCGGAAGAAATGGAAGTGGCCTTGACTGTTATCGCGCAGTCTATTCAGCATACGGACCAGCCGGAAGATTATTTGCGGCATATAGCAGCAGAACGCAGTGGAACCATACGAATCACTTGGATTAATCCGGATGGAACGGTACGATTTGAGTCAGATTATCAAGGGCAAATGGAAAATCATTTGGCCCGTCCGGAAGTGCAGGAAGCAATACAGCAGGGATATGGCAGCGCCGTTCGGGACTCTTCTACGTTGTCACGAGCTTTATATTATACGGCTGAAAAATTGCCCGATGGGACCATTTTGCGAATCAGCATGGAACGAGATACCATGTATGCTCATTTTTTATCACTGCTCCCTATGGTCATCGTATTGTTACTGTTGGCAGCTCTGGGATGTGTCAAGGCATCACGTATGCTGACGGCTAGTTTGCTGAATCCGCTGCGGCAGACGGTCCTGCTAATGCGGCAGCTGCGAGATCCGGACAGCATGGAACGGCAGGAAAAAATCACCGTGGACCCGGAACTGCGGCCGTTGGTTGATAAAATTGTGGCGCAGAGCAAAGTTATTAAAGAAACAATTCACAGCTTGGAACAACAGCGCAACATCATTCGGATGATGATGGAAAATCTGCAGGAAGGGGTCATTCTTACTGATGATACCTATCGGATTTTGGGGATGAACCAATGTGCTAGAACTATTTTACATGAAAAGGAAGGCTTTTCCTGTATCGGCCAGGCATTGGAGCCGTTGCTGCAGGAAGCATCTTGGCAGCAGATACATGCCCACAAACATTCGGATACGGTATTTGAAGAAAAAATAGGCCGCGACCATTTGTTGTATCAATTGACCGTTCAATCCGTCTATAAAGATGATGAATTTTACGGTATTTTATTTATTATCGATGATATTACTGAACAGGAACGCCGGGAACAGCTGCGGCGTGAATTTACTTCCAATGTATCTCATGAACTAAAAACGCCGCTTACGTCTATCAGCGGGTTTGCTGAAGTATTGTCAGCCGGTCTGTTTCAAACCAATGATGATGTCGTGCATTTTGGCACGTTGATTCGAAAAGAAGCCAAACGGTTGTTGGGCATGATAGAAGAAATCATGCATTTGACGCGCATTGAAGAACACCGGGAAAAAGGAGGAGATGAACCGGTTTCGCTGAAAGAAATTGTTACGGATATTGTGGAATTTATGGAACCGGTGCTGATAGAAAAAAAAGTAACGATTCATTGTACTATGGAAGATGTACTCCTCATAGGAAACAAAGGGTTGCTGCGGGAAATGGCAATGAATCTGATTGATAATGCCGTCAAGTACAATTTGCCGGGAGGCCATGTGTATGTCTGCCTGCAGAAAGAAGGAAATACGGTTTACTTCACAGTGCAGGATACTGGTATCGGTATTCCGGAAGACAAGCAAAAACGGGTCTTTGAACGATTTTACCGTGCTGATTCCAGCCGTTCCAAGAAAATAAACGGCAGCGGCTTGGGATTATCCATTGTCAAGCATATAGCCGAACGTCATCATGGCACGATTACGTTGAAAAGCAAAGAAAATACAGGTACGACAATTACGGTACAATTACCGACGAAACAAAAAGACGTCTGATACAGGCGTCTTTTTTCTTTTGCCGGAATAGATACGCAGAAATATTTTACAAAACTTTACATTGTTTACATAAAAAACTTACATACACTTGTTAGGATAAGGTTGTACTTGAAACAAAACGACACAAGGGTAGTTATTAAAGGAGAGGATTTAGAATGAAATTGAAAAAAGTTATACTTACAGCGCTGGCCGCTATGATGGTGTTGGGTGCTGCCGGCTGCGGCAGTCAGCAAAGTGACGGCGGCAAACAGGCTGCTGTCAAAGGCAGTATCACAGGCTCCGGTTCATCGGCACTGCTGCCGCTGGTCAAAGACGCCGCTGAAAAATTCAAAGTCAATAATAAAGATGTAACGATTACATTAAATGCAGGCGGCTCCGGCACAGGCCTCAAACAAGTGTCTGACGGCTCTGTCGATATGGGCAACTCGGATGTACCGGCTGAAACCAAGTTGGATAAAGCAAAAGCTGAAAAATTGGTAGACCATAAAGTGTGCGTTATGACAGTTGCTACGATTATTAATAAAGATGTTGGCGTCAAAAACTTGACACGGCAGCAGCTGGCTGATATTTTCACAGCTAAAGTAACCAACTGGAAAGATGTAGGCGGCAAAGATATGCCGATCGTCTTAGTAACCCGCCCGAAAACATCGGGTACCAGAGCTCTTTTCAAACAATATGCAATCAATGGGGCAGAAGAAGCAGACAACAAATCCTTGGAAACAGATAACTCCGGCATCTTGATTCAGAGCGTAGCACAAAACCCAGGCGCTATTGGCTATGTCGCACTGCCGTACCTTATCAATGACAAATCGGTAGATGCTGTAGCTATTGATGGTGTAGAACCGTCTCTGGAAAATACATACAGCGGTACATACGGCGTATGGGGTTATGAACACATTTATACAAGCAAGGAACCGAAAGCAGCTGTTAAAGCCTTCTTGGAATACGTTACTGGCGATGAATACGGCAAACGGATTGAAGAACTTGGCTATGGCGTAAGTTCCAAGATGCAGACTAAAGAAGTTCACTAATCGTTGGAGGGACAAGTAATGAATGCAATCGATGCGGCGGTCATCAAAGCCCACCGTAATGAGAAAGCAGCCCGGACCTTCATTACAATATGCGGCATCGGTATGGCACTGGTGCCGTTTCTCATTGGGGCCTTTCTCTTTCTTAAAGGAACAGATACATTTTTTCAATTTGGACACAGCATTACGGAATTTCTGCTTTCCGGTCAATGGAATCCGAGTGATACGGCAGAAGGCGGCGGCCAAGTCGGCGCAGGCATGTACGTAGCCGGCTCACTCGTCACATGTGCACTGGCATTGGTTATTACGCTGCCGTTAAGCATGGCATCTGCCATTTTTATGACAGAAATTGCCACTCCGAGAACACGGCGTCTTATTCAGCCGGCTATCGAATTGTTTACGGGTATTCCGTCTGTTGTCTACGGCTTTGTCGGCATGACGGTATTGATTCCGTTTTTACGCAGCATTTTTCCTATGCCCTTTGGCTTTTCTGTATTAGCGGCAGGGATTGTGTTGGCAGTCATGATTTTTCCTACGATTACGACGATGGCAGCCGATGCCATGACAGCTGTCCCCAAAGCTTGGCGTGAAGCGTCTTTTGGATTAGGTGCCACACGATGGGAAACGATTGCCCATGTCGTCCTGCCGGCTGCTAAAGGCGGCATTTTTACAGGTATTATTTTGGGCCTGGCCCGCGCTTTGGGTGAAGCTTTGGCAGTCGCTATGGTCATCGGCCAGATGAAAGTGTTCCCGACATCGCTGTTTTTACCGGCCAGCACTATGACGACGGCTATTTCTGCTGATATGGGCGGTGCTATGGAAGGCGGCGAATACAGTGCGGCTTTATGGACGATGGCACTGATTCTTTTCTGTTTGTCTTTCCTATTTATTTTCCTCATTCATCAGCTCAATGCAGCATGCAGTATTAAAGGAGGAAACAAGTAATGATGTCTCGCGTCCAATATAAAAAGCGTATGGATCGCTTTATGACCAATCTCTTTATTGGCGGTGCCGGTTTTGCCGTCATCCTCCTTATCGCATTTATTGCGTTTGTCGTCATTCAGGGATTCAGCGGCATGACCCTATCTATGCTGTCCTTTTCCGGCAGTGGGCTGGGCAACATGTTTTTCAACACGCTGTACTTAGTATTCCTGGCTTTAATTGCCAGTACGATTACGGGGATTCCGGCAGGCATTTATTTGGCTGAATACGCTAAAAAAGGCAGAATGACTCATTGGGTCCGCATGGCTGTCGAAACGCTGGCTTCTTTGCCGTCTATCGTAGTCGGCCTGTTCGGGTATTTGGTATTTATTGTTATGACAGGCTCGCAGTGGAATTTATTTGCTGGTTCATTGGCAGTATCCATTTTGACATTGCCGTTGGTGACTTCCGTTACGGAAGATGCACTGCGCAACTTGCCGGACAGCTACCGCAACGGCAGTTTGGGGCTAGGTGCCTCACATTGGCAGACGATTTGGAGAGTTCTCCTGCCGGCATGTTTCCCGCGGATTATGACAGGGCTGATTATGGCAGCCGGTCGTGGGTTTGGCGAAGCAGCCGCTTTGATGTTTACAGCCGGCATGTCTACGGATATTGATTGGGAAAATTGGGATATTACGGCGTCTTCCTGCCCGTTGAATCCATTTCGTCCCGGTGAAACGCTGGCGCTTCACATTTGGGCTCTTCGTACAGAAGCACTGCATGCCGATGCAGCGCAGCAGGCAGCAGCCTCTTCGGCTATTTTGATGATTCTCGTCGTAGCATTTAGTTTAGCTGCGCGGTATTTGAGCTACCGTATTGATAAGAAAATGGGAGGTAACAGATAATGGCTGAAATGACAACGACTTTGGCTGGTTTTGGGGCCGTATCTGCAAAAAAGGAGAAAACAGCGGATGCTGTAAAGGTGAATGCGATGGAAGATACAAAAAATATAGAATACACGTTTGATGTTTCCAACATGGATTTGTTCTATGATAAAGTACAGGCTTTGAAAAACATCAATTTAAAAATAAAAAAACATGAAATCACCGCATTAATCGGTCCGTCAGGCTGCGGCAAATCGACCTTTTTAAAGACGCTGAACCGCATGAATGACTGGGTAGAAGGATGCCGTGTCAGCGGCAAAATTCTTTTTGAAGGCAAAGATATATTTAAAGAAGTAGATCCGTTGGCACTGCGGTACCGTGTCGGCATGGTATTTCAGCAGCCTACGCCGTTCCCTAAGAGCGTATTTGAAAATGTTGCCTACGGCCCGCGGATTCAGGGTATTTCCAATAAAAAACAATTGGAAGAAATTGTAGAAAAAAGTTTGCGTCAAGCCGCTTGCTGGGATGAAATGAAAGACCGCCTGAATAAAAGCGCGTTAGGTCTTTCCGGCGGTCAGCAGCAGCGGTTGTGCATTGCCAGAACATTGGCTGCTAATCCGTCCGTTATTTTGATGGATGAACCGACATCGGCCTTGGACCCGATTTCTACACAGAAAATTGAAGACCTGGCATTAGAGCTTAAGGACAATTATACGATTGTTATTGTAACGCACAGCATGCAGCAAGCACGCCGCATTTCTGACAAGACAGCCTTTTTCTTGCTAGGGGAATTGATTGAATACAATAATACTGTAGATATGTTTACCAATCCGTCGAATCCCAAAACGGAAGAATATATTACCGGCCGGTTTGGCTAATAGAGGAGGCCTGCAGCAACGATGTTAAGCAATTATGAAAAGGCCATTGCAGAATTAAATAAAGATGTAACGACCTTAGGAATCAAAATAGAAGCAGCTATTGAAAAATCTTGGAAAGCCTTGGAAAATTTAGATGTAGAGTTGGCTGATACTGTATATAAAGGCGATGATGAAATAGACAGTCTCGTCAAAGAATGCATGCGCAAGGACTTAAACATCAGCATGCTCCAAAGTCCGGCAGCTTCGGATTGGCGCAGTCTGATGGCTACATTAAAAATTTTGTCTGACTTGGAACGCATTGCAGACCATTGTGCAGATATCTGCCATTATGTAATGCATTTGGAAAAAACACATCACAATGTACCGATTCCTGACGGGCTGAAAGAAATGTATGGTGTCATGTCTTCCATGGTAAGCGATGTCCTTGATTTTTATCAAGGAGAAGACAGCACACAAGCTGAATTGATGAAAGATAAAGATGATATTGTCGATATGTCCTTTAATCATCTGATGGAAGTGATTTCCCAGGAAATTACGGCTCATCCTGAAAATTCCCGCGATTATATTGCCTTTGTGCTGGTTGTCAAATATATAGAACGTATGGCAGACCATGCTAATAATATTGCAGAATGGATTATTTATCGCGAAAAAAACGAAATCAATATCTAACCTCTCTTTATACATCCCATGTAAACAGCCTGACGGCTGCGTCTCGTCGTCAGGCTGTTTTTTATGGTATAATATATACAAATAAGCCGCGTCCGGCTTTAGGAGGGTATATACATGGGATTGTTTGAAAATTTTTTTAGTAAAGAGATGAATCAGACGCGCAGTGAAAAAATGTATGATGACGCGCTGCAGTTATTTAATTCTGCTGCGCTGCAAAATCAAACACTGCCGCCGTCACTCAAAGAAAAAATAGAAGCCGGCGAAGACTGTGACGTCGTTAGCGGGGCATCCGGGCGATTTGGACATGATATTACGAATCCAATTCCTGTAAATGGGCCGTTTGGCGAGTTGACATACTTATCACGTCTGCGGCTGCGCAGTACCGGTTCAATGGTCTTTTTTCATAAAGTAAAGACCATTGGTTTGATTGACATGTTTGAATTGGTAAATGTAAGCGGAAAATTTGTTGATTATTTGTATGTAGATATGTACCATCCGCGGGCGACACGGCTGTATCCGGACAAGTATACGTTAGAACGGGAAGCTGTTTTCCCGCGCGGCGTGACGACGACTGTCCCTGATTTTCCTAATGGCCTATATAAATATATCAAAAAAGAAGCGAAACAGCGGTTAGGCGTAGATGTAGCGGAAAAAGAATGTAAATGCATCAATATAGAGCAGGCAAAACAGTCTATCGCTGCGATGGGAAAATAGAGAAAAAAGCATTGCAGTTCTTTAATAAAGGTGCAATTTTTTTACAGTATCTATGACATTTTTTTAGCATTGTGTGGTATAATAGCAAGCAGCATTCAGCATGCCGTGTTGAATACACAGCAGGTTATTATATTTAGGAGGGAAAGACATACTATGAGAGAATTACCAAAAGCCAATGAAATTTGGCACCATTTTAAAAACAAGACCTATCAAATTATTACGATTGCAGAACATACAGAAACAGGCGAAAAGTTTGTTATTTATAAAGCCTTGGAAGATACGATGAAAACGTATGCACGTCCGCTTAAAGATTTTATGAGCGAAGTCGATAAGGTAAAATATCCTCGTGCCGAACAAACCTATCGGTTTGAAAAAGTAAAATAAGCAGGATATTCTTGCATACGAATGTGCCATACATCGTTTTTGTAAAAAATCGGACCCAGCATGTACTGGATCCGATTTTTTTGCTGCTGCCGCCGCTTTTGCAGCCACTATTTAGGCAGGCAGCAGCGTCATATGTACCAAAAGAGCTGTAAGAGAATGAGCAATGAACAGTTTTCCCATTGTTAGACCCAAAATCTAACGACGGGAGATTCGTTCAAATGCATTTCGTCTCTTACAGCTCTTTTAAAATAAGAAATTAGTCTTGTTTATCAGCAATGCAGTCATTGATATCTGCAATCAGTGCATCTACATCAATGCCGTGTGCGCCGGCACCTTCGCCGATTGTTTCAAAATGAGCGGCCATGCAGCCTACACAGCCCAGACCATACTGCTGGAAAATTTCAATGATTTGCGGATATTTTTGAACTGCTGCGATAATACCCGTATCTTTTGTAATTACTGCCATGAGATATCCTCCTCGTAGATTCATTTCCGTACGTTTTGAAAGAACTTCCGGATTGCATTTATTATACCATATTTTTACGTATTTGTATGAATTTATTTAGTATGATATGAAGACATAGATATAAATGCATTTATAATGCCGCCTCATACCTTTGTAGAATATAAAGAAAATACGTATGAATAATTGATAAAAACAAGTCGGTATGGACAAATGTTGTTTTTGATAAATGTGCCTGTAATATAAGTATTCTTGCGTAAATATCTAAACATTTTAAGCATGGAGACTATGCTTGATGAGAAAAAAGAATGAATAAAAAACTTCATTGCGATAATTGAATAGAATATTGCTTTATTCGTAAAATGCATTATAATAATAACAAAGGTTGTTCTTTACACTACTAAATTAAAGAAAGGAGTCTAAATAAGAACCCCCTATGGTGTATAAAGGGGAAATGAATCGTGGTATGTGAATAAGGGTATTGTAGTAAAAAGAAAGGGTGAATGTAGATTATGGACGTATTACTTGCGGTATTGCCGCTCCTTTGGTTAATTGTGGGATTGGCTATTTTAAAAGTGCCGGCTTGGAAAGCCTGCTTGATTGCAGCTATTATTTCATTTATCGTTGCTGTTGTTCCCTTTGGCAAAGAATCGGGCATTATGCTCTCTGGGGCATTGGAAGGCGTTGCCTTGGCAATTTGGCCGATTTTGCTGGTTATCACATCAGCTATCTTTACGTATAACTTGGTAGTACATACGAAAGCGATGGAAACCATCAAAACGATTTTGACTTCTGTAAGTTCGGATATGCGTATCTTATCCCTGCTCTTGGCTTGGGGCTTTGGCGCATTTATGGAAGGCATGGCCGGTTTTGGTACTGCCGTTGCTATTCCGGCAGCTATGATGGTTGGTCTTGGCTTCCATCCGCTGAAATCTATCCTGGCTTGTCTGGTTGCCAATTCTGTACCGACGACATTCGGTTCTATCGCTATTCCGACAACAACATTGGCTTCCTTGACTGGTTTGGATTCTGTACATTTAGGTCAGTTCATCGCGATTCAGTTGTTCATTTTGAACACAGTCAGCCCATTCTTCGTTGTTATGATTATGGGCGGCGGTCCGAAAGCTCTTAAAGGCGTATTCATACCTACTTTAATTTCCGGCTTGGCATTGTCTTTACCGGAATTAGGCATCAACATGGCAATGGGTCCGGAATTGTCCGTTATCGTTCCGTCCATCATCATCATGGGTGCGATTGCTGTATGTGCTAAAGTATTCCCGGCCAATGATCCGGAATACAAAGTTGACGCAGAAGTTCGTCAGGTTCCGACAGGTGAAGCCATTACAGCTATGATGCCGTTTATCTTGATTTTCGTACTGTTGATCGTTACTTCCAAACTTATCCCGGCTATCAATGCGCCGCTTTCTTCCATCAAGACATCCATTCCTATTTACATGGGTGAAGGTGCTAAACCGTACACATTCGTTTGGATTGCAACACCTGGCATTATGATTTTCCTTTCCGCATTTATTGGCGGTGCTGTCCAGAAGACTGGCTTAGGTGAAATGCTTGGTGTATTAGGCAATACATTCAAAGGCTTGAAATTTACGTATATTACCATCATCGCCGTTGTTGTTACGGCTAAATTGATGACGTACAGCGGCATGACGGCTACGATTGCAAACGCTCTTGTTGCTGCAACAGGTTCGTTCTATCCGGCATTTGCGCCGTTGGTTGGTGCGTTGGGTGCATTTATTACTGGTTCCGGTACTAATGCGAACGTCCTCTTTGGGCCGCTGCAGACTGCAGCCGCAACACAGATGGCAGCAACGGGTATGACCTCTTATGACAGCGGTCTCTTGTCCTTGTGGCTGGCAGCTACAAACTCCGGCGGTGCAGGCATTGGCAAAATGTTCTCCCCGCAGAGTATTGCTATCGGCGTAGGCGCTGTTGCTCCGGCTTTGGAAGCGTATATTAGTGCCAATAAGGTTGATGAAGGCAAAGCAAAAGAATTGCGTGACAGCATTCTTCCCAGCACGATTATGAAGAACGTAGTAGGTTACTTCATTCTCTTTATTGTAGTAGCTGGTGTTGTATGCTTCGTTGGTCAAAGCATTTTCCTTCACTAGGAATAATTAAATAGTAATTGATACCCCCTGTATTGGTATAAAGCTGATACAGGGGATTTTTTTGATTGAAACTGTATATTACGTAAAAAGACAGAGTCAAGGAGAGAACGCAATATGGGTCAAGAAGACTATGCGGATATATAGGAGAAAAATAAAACATGTCAGTATGATGCGAAATATATAATGGGGGAATGGAAATGCAGGCGCGGCGGCTTAGAGCGATGTGCAGCAGAGGCAGAAAGCGGGAGTATCGCATGAAGTGTTTCATTATCATGCACGGTTCTTTTTCTTTAATTTAGATGGTAAAGAAGATACTTTCGTTTTATAACAGGATTACTATAACCTAAAAAGGGCAAGCAAAAAGGGCTTGTCGCTTTGTGCGACAGCCCGTTGCTTCTTTTATGGTGAAGAACCCTTTTATTTAATTTCCGGAGGCATGGCTTTACGCGTATGGGGCATGGCCAATGAATCGCCGGGATAGGTGTGGTATTTGACTGAAGGGGCGGTAAATCCGCGGCCGACAACTTCTGAAGCATCACTGATAATCATGAAAGCTCCTGGGTCAATCTTGTTGACGATTTCTTTGACTTTGGCGATTTCAGTCAGCTTAATTGCTGCGTAAATAATGCGTTTGTCCTGCATGGTATACGCGCCCTGCCCATAAAAGTACGTAGCGCCGTGGCCGACATAACGCATAATTAAATGCGCAATATCATCTGAACGATTGGAAATGATAAATACGGATTTGCGCTGTTTCAGGCCGATAACGACTTTATTGGTAATGAAAGCCGTAATATACGAACCAATAAACGTCAAAACTGCCATTTCCAGTGAAAACATGTAGGCTGCCGCTGCCAAGATAATCGAATTGATAGCCATGACAACATTGCCCATTTCCAGAGAATAATATTTTTTGACGATAGCGCCGACGACATCCAGCCCGCCGCTGTTGCCGTTATATTTATATAAAATGCCAAAACCCAAACCGGATACTAAGCCGCCTGTGATACAGGAAATCATGGGGTCTTTGATGAGATTCCAGTCGGACATAAAGGCTGTCCCGTCAACTAACGCTGAAAATAATACCGTACCGACGATGCTTAGGACCGTATATTGCCGCCCCATGTATTTATAACAGGCAATCATAATTGGAATATTTAGGACAAAAATGCCAATGCCGATAGGAAATCCTGTCGCAAAATAAGCCATGATAGCGATGCCGCCAATGCCGCTGCTCAGCAAATGATGGGGAACAAAAAAGGCATTCATGCCAATCGCGACAATCAGGCCGCCGATAAGCGAGGCGATATACGGGATGGAGAATTTCTTTAACGATGTTTTTTGATTTGATTTCATATTTCTTTGCTCCTACGGTGTACAGAAACAATTGTAAAATAAAAGAAAAAACGGTATAATTTAAATTGGCACAATGGTATCTATGTGCAGTGAGACAGGATACTAAGCAGCGAAAACTATGCGCTGTATCCTAGTTGTTTCATCATTATAACATAAGCAAAATTTAATTCAATATAGAAGTATATATTTTGTATTTAGGATGGGGATGCAGTGTGATAGAGGAAATTGGCTACGGGAAGATTAACCTGGCGTTGGCGATAACAGGAAAACGAGATGATGGATATCATAACATCGATACAGTATTCCAATCGATTGCACTGCATGATATTGTCCAGCTGGAAGAAGCAGAAGAGTGGCAGTTGACCTGTTCTGTGCCAGAACTTGCCTGTGATGATTCTAATTTGGCATATAAAGCATTTGCAGCCCTGCAGCCATACAGCCAGGGACGCTGTGCCCGCGTACATATAGACAAGCATATTCCTATTGCTGCCGGATTAGCTGGCGGCAGTACCGACTGTGCTGCTGTTCTTAGAGGGCTGAATCGGCTGTGGCAGCTGGGATTATCACAAGAGGCGCTGTGCCGAATCGGTGCGGCATTAGGAGCAGATGTTCCGTTCTGCGTTTGCAGCGGCAGCCAGCGCGGCAGGGGAATTGGAGACCAACTGGAACGATTGCCGTCGCTTCCTGCATGGGAAGTGATTATTATCCATCCCCAGGTACCCGTGTATACCGGCAAAGCATACGGATTGTTTGATCAGTCTGCACAGATTAAGCCGGTAGCCGTAGACCATGTGGTGCAGGCTGTACAGCAGCAAAATTTTGCTATGTTGACAGCGTCTATGGGCAATACATTTGAAGAATTGGTCATCCCGGATGTGCCGTTAATTGAAACCTGTCGAAACCTTTTGCAGGCACACGGACTGCGTCCTTTGATGGCTGGCAGCGGCCCGACGGTTTTTGCCCTTGTACCGCCGCAGGAAAATGGGCAGCAAGTATATGATAAAATACGGGATGCGGCAAGTACCCAACCCATGGATGTATATATAAGCAGACTTGTCAGGAGTGAATGAAGAACGTATGAAAAATAAGAAATATAAATTAGAACCTATTCAGCTGGATGCCTATAAGCCGCTGCGGGATGTTGTCAGTGAAGCGCTGCGGCAGGCTATCAAAGACGGCGTATTAAAACCGGGTGAACGGCTTATGGAAATTCAGCTGGCAGATGAATTAGGCGTAAGCCGCACGCCGATACGCGAAGCGATTCGCAAACTGGAATTGGAAGGCTTTGTGGTCATGGTGCCGCGGCGCGGTACCTATGTGGCCGATATATCCCTCAAGGATATTTCGCAGGTCTTTGAAATCCGTGGTGCCTTAGAAGAATTGGCTGCCGGTCTTGCGGCAGAACGAATTACGCCGGATGAATTAGAAAGTTTGGAACGCATTTTGGTAGAAATTAATGAGTATATGGCCAACGATAAATTTGACAAAATTGTGGATGCCGACGTTCGGTTCCATGATATTTTGTACCATGCCAGCCGTAATCAGCGTTTAGTAGATATTCTTCATAATTTGCGGGAACAGATGCTGCGTTTCCGTTCTATATCCATGCATTATCCGGGACGTTTGGCGGCTACATGGGAAGAACATCGTCAGATGGTAGAAAATATTGCGCAGCATAATAGTGCCATGGCTCGCAAAGTAGCCAAAAAACATATGGAAAATTCAGAAAAAACGCTGCTCAAAGGCATCCAACAAGATGAAGAATCAGCACGTAAAATTCATGAATTATTTCCGGACCACCATGCGAGTGAGTAATTTGAAAAAGAAGGCGAATACGCATGATACCTATTTCTCACTTCCTGGGACAGATTCGGCATAAAGCCAATCATATGGATGATTTTGAAAATTTTTTGTGCATTTTAACACTCGTATTATTTTCCATGTTGTTTATACGGGCACTTATTGCGC
>CAVKOP010000046.1:0-9227 GCA_963657835.1 Lachnospiraceae bacterium
ATCCATTTTGATGCAGGTCAACAAGGGCAGGTCCGTAAAATATGCATTATACCACTTGAAAAAAGTGGCTTCTTATTGGAAAATAGAGGAGCTGGATGAATTGCTCCTCCAGATTTTTACACTACAACTCAATATTCGCAGAGGCACGGCCCAATCGATCGATATGGAACAGCTCATCTGCTTATATTGCAGCAATAAAGGCAGGGTTTAAATTGCAGGAAGAAGAAAAAGCTCGAAAAGAACGAATGAAAGATTATCGCCGTCGGTATCGTGCCAAACACGGCATCAAAGAACATCCGCACCGCTGGAAGAAAGTAGCCGGCGTGGTGATTGCAGTATGCATTGCAGGATTTGGCAGTTTTTTTGCGGCACAGAATAAAGCGGCCTCTATGGTGACTTTGGATGGGCAGTCGATTCAAGGCTGGACCGATGATGATTTGCAGCAGTATTTATCAGACCATAAAAAACAACTCAAAGGCCAAAAAATAAAAATTACCGGGAAAGACATTGATGAAACAATTTCACTGGATGCCATGCATATTGATTTTGACCAGGAACGCATTGCCGATGAATTGTATTTGATTGGGAGAACCGGCTCCCCTGTGCATCGGGTAGCTGAAGTCATTACAACACTGCGGTTTGGCAAAGATGTGCCGCTGTCTATCAAAGTCGATGATGAAGCATTAAACGATAAGATTACTGATATATATAATACATATAATCAAGAAGCCAAAGATGCGTATGCAGAACCGAATGCAGATAACGCGACGGTTACGCTGCACAAAGAAAAAGACCGCATTGTTATCGACACAGACGCATTGCGCAGCCAGATTGACGATCAGCTGCATGCAGGGAACCCCTCGTCTTTAGAAGCCCCGATTCAGTCACGGGAAGAAGCGGCTATAAAAAAGGACGATTTGAAATCGATTGATACGGTGTTGTCCTATTATACAACGCACTTTGATGATTCCAATAAAGACCGCAACGACAACATTCTTTTGGCTCAGAAAAAGCTGAATCATGCGCTGGTACCGGCTCAAAAAGATTTTTCTTTTAATAAATATGTCGGTGCACGGACCCATGAAAACGGCTATAAAGATGCCCCGGTATATTTTGACAACAAACTGGTACCGGATGCCGGCGGCGGTGTCTGCCAGGTTAGTACGACGCTGTTCAATGCCGTATTGCGTGCCGGACTGTTTATTGCCAGCCGGTCGCCGCATTTTGCACCGGCTGCGTACGTGCCGGTCGGCATGGATGCGACGGTTGCCGATGATTCTCTTGACTTTGCATTTACGAACCCATTCCAGCATCCTGTCTATGTGTATACAGCAGCTGGTGAAAATTCGATTACAACTTACATTTTAGGCAATCATGCCGATACCTGCACCGTAACGTTCCAGACGACAAAACTGCAGAATCTGCCGCACCGCGTCGTTCATAAACACGATGACAAGGCTGTGACGGATAAACGGGAACAAGAAGGATACGATGGGCATGACATTACGATTCACCGTACCGTAGCCTATACAGACGGCGATCATTATGCAGACGATATCACGTCTCATTATGCGCCGAACACAGAAATTATTACTACGAATGGCCCGGCTTCTGAAGATGTCGTCAAGACATCTGATTTGGAACCGCAGGATACCCTGATCAATGCCCTGCATGATATGCTGCAGGCTGTAGCTGCCCCCAGTGACGATGCAGACAGCGCAGATGCCGCTGATGATGGCAGTACGGACAGCGACGATGGGTATGACGAAGAAGATGAATAATTCATACGTATTCCTGAAAGGATAGAAAATGAATGAAAGTATGGCATATTGTTCCTAAGCACGATGTAGAGATTCCTTTTGATGACCAGCATCCTGTCTGCGTAGAAGAAATATGCGCTTTCCCGACAGGGAAAAAATGGAAAGTACGCACGCAGTCAGCATGTGAAATTTCGGATATGAACAAGCTGCGTCAGGCTGTGTGCAGCAAGCTGGCTTTAGCAGGAGACGTTGATGTGGAACATCAGGTCGTAGCCGTTCATCATGGCGGTGATATACCGCTGACACTTTGTGATGACGACCCACTGCGCAGTGTTGTCGATGTATCTGTAGATGACATGGATGGCTACGGCATACCGCATGAAGACTGCTATGACTCCATTTATGAAGAAGACGATTCACTGTATGATGAAGACTATCGAAAAGCCTGCAAAGCAGCTGAAGAAGGTGTAGTAAAGAAGAGTGGCAGCAAGAGCGCCGGCACAGGCGGAAGCAGCCCGGCTGCGGACAGCCGGGTTTGGTTTGGCAAATCCTTTCATGGAGAAGTCATGCCCATTAATGATATTCTTGGTGAAGAACGCAATGATGTCATCATTAAAGGGAAAATTGTAAAGATAGAGTTTCGTGAATTGAAATCCAAACGAATCTTGATGTCGTTCCAAATTGCAGATACAGGAAACGGCATTTCCGGCCGTCAGTTCCTGGAAGTTGGCGGCAATGGCAATGCCGGTAAATACCGCCGTAAAAGTGTACTGTCGTCGGAAGATTATGACCTTCTTGTCAAGCGGATGGCCGTAGGGGCCTATGTCCGCATTCACGGCGATGTTATCTATGATACGTATGTCAACGACTATGTATTCAGTGCCAAAGATATTATGGAAGAAGAAGCAGAAACAGTGGAACGGGAAGACAACAACCCAACACCGCGCGTAGAACTGCATCTTCATACCGTTATGAGCGATATGGACGCATTGATTACGGTAAAAAAATTAATTAAAACCATCAAGAAATGGCACCATCCGGCTATTGCCGTTACAGACCACGGCGTAGTGCAGTCTTTTCCGCTGCTGCAGGAAATTTCTACGGATAAGACGAATAACGTCAAAGTCATTTATGGTATGGAAGGCTATTTGTTTGATGAAAAAATCGATCAGTCCTATCATATTATTATTTTAGCCAAAAACCAGGTCGGTATTCGCAATTTGTACAAATTGGTCAGCATTTCTCATTTGAAATATATTTATCGCGGCCGCCCGCGGATTCCCCGCGCCGTACTGAATGAATACCGAGAAGGCTTGATTTTGGGGTCTGCCTGTGAAGCCGGAGAATTGGTCCGCTCGATGGTGCAGAAGAAACTGCCGTACGAAGAATTGAAAAAAATTGCTTCGTACTATGACTATTTGGAAATTCAACCGCTTACGAATAACCAATTCCTCGTGCGGGAAGGATTGGTTGCAGATGAAGAAGGACTGCGGGATATTAACCGCACGATTTTAAAACTTGGCGATGAATTGGGCAAAATGACGGTAGCCACTTGTGATGCCCATTTCCTCAATCCGGAAGACAAGATTTACCGTGAAATCCTAATGACCGGGAAGGGCTTTAAAGATGCGCAGTTTCAGCCGGATTTGTATCTGCGGACGACTGATGAAATGCTTAAAGAGTTTGCGTACCTAGGT
Source organism: Lachnospiraceae bacterium (assembly GCA_963657835.1). Lineage (GTDB taxonomy): Bacteria > Bacillota > Negativicutes > Veillonellales > Megasphaeraceae > Megasphaera. The sequence goes on from CAVKOP010000046.1 coordinate 3,458, forward strand.
GAAGAACGGGCTAGGGAAGTCGTCATAACCAATCCTAATAAGGTCAATGAAATGATTGAAGATGTCCGGCCGGTACCGAAAGAAACGTTGTATTTCCCACAGATTGCCGGCTCTTCGGAAGCATTGAAAAACATGTGTTATGAAAAAGCGCACCGTATTTACGGCGACCCGCTGCCGAAGATTGTAGAAGACCGATTGGAAGAAGAATTTACATCCATTCTCGGCCATGGGTTCGGCGTCTTGTATTACATTGCGCACAAACTGGTAAAACATTCCAACGATGACGGCTATCTCGTAGGGTCGCGTGGATCTGTCGGCTCTTCTTTTGTCGCGACGATGTCTGATATTACGGAAGTCAATCCGCTGCCGCCGCATTATGTCTGCCCGCATTGCCAATACAGTGAATTTTTCACTCACGGCGAAGTGGGAGGGGGCTTTGACCTGCCCGACAAAAAATGCCCCAAATGCGGCACGCCGCTGCATAAAGACGGACATAATATTCCGTTTGCCATTTTCTTGGGATTTGACGGGGATAAAGTGCCGGATATTGATTTGAACTTTTCCGGCGAATATCATCCGAAGGCCCACAAATATACGGAAGAATTATTTGGCAAGGACAACGTTTTTCGTGCCGGGACGATTGGCGCCGTCAAAGACAAGACGGCCTATGGCTATGTCATGAAATGGGCCGAAGCCAGAGGCATTCGTGTCAATGATGCGTATGTCAACAGCCTGGTCAGCGGCTGCACTGGCGTCAAGAGTACGACGGGCCAGCATCCGGGCGGCGTTATGGTTATTCCGCGTGATATGGATGTACACCATTTTACACCGGTGCAGTATCCGGCCAATAAAAAAGACAGCGGCATCATCACAACGCATTTTGATTATCATTCCATTGAGGGTCGTTTGGTCAAGCTTGACATCCTCGGCCATGATGATCCAACGGTTATTCGTATGCTGGAAGATATGACAGGCGTCGACGCCAAAACGATTCCTTTTGATGACCCGGAAACGATGAGTTTGTTCTGCTCGCCTAAAGCGTTAGGTGTAACCGCTGAAGAACTGGGTTCCAAAGTCGGCAGCTTGGGAATTCCGGAATTTGGCACGACGTTTGTCCGCAAGATGCTTGTCGATACCAAGCCGAAAACATTTTCCGAATTGGTACGTATTTCCGGTTTTTCCCATGGGACAGACGTTTGGCTGAACAATGCCCAGGATTTAATCACGTCAGGAACAGTACAATTAAAAGAAGCTGTTTCGACTCGTGACGACATCATGAACTATTTGATTCAGCACGGCATTAAACCGAAGACGAGTTTTAAAGTCATGGAAAATGTCCGTAAAGGGAAAGGCATTGATAAACTGAACAAACTGGGACAAAAGACGACGGATTATGAAGGTGAACTGAAAGAAGGCCATATTCCGCAGTGGTTCATTGATTCGTGCCATAAGATTGGCTATTTGTTCCCTAGGGCCCATGCGGTTGCCTATGTCATGATGGCTTTCCGGATTGCTTGGTTTAAAATCAACTATCCCTTGGCGTACTATGCGGCTTTCTTTACGATTCGTGCCAAAGCGTTTAAGCTCTCTGCCATGATTCATGGTTTGGAAGGACAGCGAAAAGCCATGAAAGAAATTTTGGCAAAAGGGAAAAGTGCTACTAAAATTGACCAGGATTTGTATTCCGCATTGGAATTGGCTGTAGAAATGAGCCTGCGCGGCTACTCTTTTATGAATGTAGATATCAGCCGTTCAGCGGCGACGAAATTTACCATTTGTGATGGAAAAATCCTGCCGCCGTTTACTGCCGTAGACGGCTTGGGAGAAAACGTAGCCGAACAAATCGTAGCCGCTCGCGAAGAAGCGCCGTTCAGCTCCAAGGCGGACCTCAAGATGCGGGGCAAAGTCAATCAGTCTACCGTAGATTTGATGGCGGAAGAAGGCTGCTTGGGGGATTTGCCGGAAGATGAACAAATTGACTTGTTTGCCATGTAAATGCCTATCGACATTCTTTTCAATCTGTCATATAATACAAGTATGTTTTATACGCTAAAGGATAAAAGTGAAAAGGAGTTGAGCAGCTGATGAGTGCAAACGAAAAATTGAAGGACCACCTTCATGACCAGCTCTTTGCAGCTATTTTGGAGTTACAGAATTTAGAGGAATGCTACGAGTTCTTTGAAGATATATGTACGATTCAGGAAATGAAAGCTATTGCGGCTCGGCTGGAAGTAGCCCGTATGCTGAAAGCCGGGGATATTTACGAAGATATTGTCAAGAAAACAGGGGCAAGTACGGCTACCATCAGCCGCATCAAACGCTGCTTGATGTATGGCAGCGGCGGCTATGGCAAAATCTTGGATCGCATGGCGAAAAAGAACCCGGACTTATTAAAAATCAGCCCGAAGAAAAAATAAAGGAGATATGGTGGGATGAAGTCCTTTTTTGAAGAATTTAAAAATTTTGCTATGCGCGGCAATGTCATTGATATGGCTGTTGGTGTCGTTATCGGGGCTGCCTTTGGGAAAATTGTCAGCTCGCTGGTAAACAATATTATTATGCCGCCGTTAGGCGTATTGATTGGCGGCATTGATTTTTCCGATTTCTTTATTGCGTTGAGTACGACGCAGCATCCGGCATCGCTGGCTGAAGCACAGTCACAGGGCGTTCCTGTTATTGCGTATGGGCTGTTTTTAAATACGGTGATTGAATTTTTAATTATTGCCTTTGCTATTTTTATTGTTATCAAACAGCTTAATCGGCTGTTCCCTAAAAAAGAAACAGCACCGGAACCTAGGCTTTGTCCGTACTGCCGCATGCCGATAGCTGATGATGCGACACGGTGTCCGCATTGTACTAGTACATTGACGGATAAATGATATATAGAAAGAAGGCAGCAAGAAACATATTATGAAATCAAAAATAGATGTTACTATTTTTAAAAATGGTGATATTGATATGCTCCATGCTTCCATTTATGAAGAATTATGGAAAGATTATTGCGCGTTAAAAAAACGGGCCCGCATGCATGAAGAAAAGAATACAGCGAAGGGAGCGTATTTATGCCGGCGGTATCAGCGCGTGGCGCTTCTTTCCTTATTTGCTTTTTTTGAAGGTGTGCTGGACAACTGGCTGCATCGGCTGCAGCAGGATTACCAAGAGTATCAGCATGTCGCGATGTCAGACTTGAAAGAAAAATGTGATGCTGTATTAGGCTATTGTTTTTTCTGCACCTATACTAAAAGGACGCAGGATTTTACAGAACTGTATGAAATTATCAGCCGGTTTGAACAGCATGATGTATCTCTGATTGAACATATCAATCGGGACATGCTGATGAAAACAGAAACGGCCATGGACGCGTATTTGTGTTACGTCGAAGCGATGACGACACTGCAGCGATTTCCCAAGCCGGATAAATCGACGACCGGATTAATGGATAAACTGGGCGGTATGGTAAAAGGATGCCGTAGTTAAATAGTATAACAAACCAAGTGTGTTCTAGTTTTATAGATGGAACGCACTTGTTTTTTATATATCAGTGGAGTATGATATATATATACAAATTGCATATTAAAGTTAGTCTTTGAGGCATGGTGAGAAAGGAGAATCCTTTCGTATTCCTGACCGGTGGTAATAGTCCGCAACCTCCTTTGGGAGCTGACTCGGTGTAATTCCGAGACCGACAGTATAGTCTGGATGGGAAAAGACGCAAGCACGGGAACTTGGTTTGCCGTGTATTTCTCATGAATAAAAGACTGGCGTGCCAGTCTTTTTTTGTGCCGCAGGATGGAAAGGCAGGTACAAGAATGGAAACGAAATATTATTTGGGATTTGATGCAGGAACACAAAGTGTAAAGGTAGCCGTATATGATGACACGCTGCAGTGTGTAGCTATGGATACGGCCAAAACGACATTATATTATCCGCATCCGGGATGGGTTCAGATGGATATCGACGAATACTATCGTCTTATCAAACAATGTATGGCTTCATGCAGCCGGCAAATGAGGAAAAAAGGTCTGGATGTTCATGCGGTGCGGGCTATTATGGGGGACGGCATTATTTGCGGTATCGCCGGCATTGATGCGCAGGGAAATGCCATTACGCCGTACATCAATTATCTGGACAGCCGTACGGCAGAAGATGTACAGGCATTAAAGAATAAACACTATGAAATTTGGGCAAAAGAAACGGGCAATGCCGAACCTAATGTCATGTTTCCGGCCATGTTTGCCCGCTGGTTTATGAAACATATCCCGGCGTGGAAGGAAAAAGGCGTAAAGTTTGTTCATAACTGCCCGTATGTTTTGATGCATTTGGCTGGCTTGCCCGGTGCCGATGCTTTTATTGACTGGGGCATGATGTCCGGCTGGGGGCTGGGCTATGATGTAGTAGAAAAACATTGGTCGGACGAACAACTGCGCATTTTGGGAATTGATGCAGCATATATGCCGAAAATCGTCAAGCCTTGGGATATTATTGGCACGCTGCGCGAAGAAGATGCGTTGGAAACAGGCTTCCCGGCAGGCATCCCGATTTGTGCCGGCGCCGGCGATACGATGGAATCCATGATGGGTAGCGGCATTTTGGAAGCAGGACGCGCTGTTGACGTAGCCGGTACGTGTGCCATGTTCTGTGCGGCGACTGACGGTATTATTCCAGAACTTTCTGTCCCGGGAAGCGGCTTGATTTTTAATTCCGGTACGCTGCCCGGCACGTATTTTTATTGGGGCATGGTACGCACTGGCGGATTGGCACTGCGCTGGTTTAAAGACAGCATCAGCCGTCATGAAGAAGATGCCTATTACAGTACATTGGATGAATTGGCTTCCCGTCATCCTGCTGGCTGTGACGGGGCGATGTTTATTCCGTATTTGACTGGCGGCAATGGCGAATTTCCCCATGTCAGAGGTACCTTTACCGGCCTGACGCTGGATTCTGACCAAGGAGCGATGTGGCGCTGTGTCTTAGAAGGCATTGGCTATGACTATATAGAAATTACCGACCGCTATCGGCATGCCGGCATTGACTTGACGCAGCTGACGATTACCGAAGGCGGCAGCCACGATGCCTTGTGGAATCAGATTAAAGCCGATATGCTGAATACCCAGGTCGTTACCCTGCAGGTAGCCGGGGGAGCCGTACCGACGAATTGTATTGTGGCTGCATACAGCGTAGGAGATATAGCTGATTTAAAGCAGGCGCTGCAGCGGCAGTTAACAGTTAAAGATACGTATCAGCCTCGTCAAGACCGCGTCATGTTATATCGTGAACTATATAAAAAGAGAAATATCATACTAAAAGCGTTGAATGCAGGAATTGCAACAAGTGTATAAGTACAATTTCACGTAGTGCATGCTAAAAGTTCATAATAGAACATACTATGATGCGGTATTTATATCAAATGATGCTAAAACTGCATTTGACTTGTTGTATCATGGCGTAAAAAGCATACGAAATATGAAGATTTTTAAAAATAATACCTCTTTTTAGTAGATTTTTTTGTAGAAAGTGTTATACTTATGAATGTAAGCAGTGCATCTTATTTGAAACAGTGTGAGGCTTTCAAAAAAGATAACGTGAAAAAAATCACGCTGATTAAGGAGGAGTTAACTATGTTTTGTAAAAAAGTAATGGTAATTGGTGCAGGTACAATGGGTTCCGGTATTGCTCAGGTCTTTGCTACACACGGCTGCGAAGTTGTTTTGAACGATATTAAAGACGAATTCGTTGCTGGCGGTAAAGCTAAAATTGATAAATCCTTAAC
>CAVKOP010000046.1:9237-10701 GCA_963657835.1 Lachnospiraceae bacterium
ATTAGATGAACTTTGCCCGGAACACACTGTTTTGGCAAGTAACACGTCTTCCTTGGCTATTACACAGATTGGTGCAGCTACTAAACGTCCGGACAAAGTTATCGGCATGCATTTCTTCAATCCTGCTCCGGTTATGAAATTGATCGAAATCATTGAAGGCATCGCTACATCTGACGATACATTCCATAAAGTTCAAGAAGCAGCTACTGAATTGGGCAAATCCCCTGTAAAAGTTGCTGACTTCCCTGGTTTCGTTGGCAACCGTGTCGTTATCCCGATGATCAACGAAGCTATCCAGGCTTTGATGGAAGGCGTTGCTTCCAAAGAAGACATCGATACCGTTTGCAAACTGGGCTTCAATCACCCAATGGGCCCATTGGCTTTGAGCGATTTGATTGGTAATGACGTTGTTCTTCATATCATGGAAGTTCTTTATGAAGGCTTCGGCGATCCGAAATATCGTCCATGCCCACTCCTCAAAAAATATGTTAACGCTGGCTATCTCGGCCGCAAGACAGGTAAAGGCTTCTACGATTATACAAAATAATATTGAGCAAAATGTGCTCCGCAGGCAGTGGGCGTGAGAAATCACGCCCCTGTTTGCCATAAAGCACAAGCATGGTGTCCAAACATACTACAAATATTGTCCAAATTAGGAGGCTATTATCATGGCATACGAAAACATTAACTATACAGTAGAAAATGGTATTGCAACGATTGCTATTAATCGTCCGAAAGCTTTAAATGCATTGAATTTGGCAACATTGACAGAATTAAAAGATGTTGTAGAAAAAATCGCTGTAGATAAAGCTGTTCAGGTAGTTATCATTACAGGTGCAGGTGAAAAATCGTTCGTTGCTGGTGCTGACATTGTTGAAATGTCTACTAAGAATGCTGTTGAAGGCCGCGTATGGGGCCAGGTAGGTCAGAACATCTTCACAGAAATCGAAAACCTGCCGCAGCCGGTTATTGCTGCAGTCAACGGCTTCGCTTTAGGTGGCGGCTGCGAATTGGCTTGCGCCTGCGATATTCGTTATGCTTCTGAAAATGCTAAATTTGGTCAGCCTGAAGTCGGTCTCGGCATTACACCGGGCTTTGGCGGTACACAGCGCTTGACTCGTGTTGTTGGCCGTGGTCATGCAAAAGAATTGATTTATACGGCTAATATCATTGATGCACAAGAAGCTCTTCGTATCGGCTTGGTTAATAAAGTTGTTCCGCAGGCTGAATTGATGGACGCTGTTATGAAATTAGCTAAGACCATTACGAAAAAAGCTCCGGTTGCTGTACAGCTCGCTAAAGCAGCTATCAACCGCGGCATTAACTGCGACGTAGTAACGGGTATTTCGTATGAAGCAGAAGTATTTGGCCTTTGCTTTGCAACAGCAGACCAAAAAGAAGGCATGAAAGCTTTCATTGAAAAACGTAAACCGACATTTGAAGGCAAATAAGTTTCCCCTTAAA
>CAVKOP010000046.1:10783-13499 GCA_963657835.1 Lachnospiraceae bacterium
CCTTAAACTAAGATTATACAGAAAAACCGCATCTTTTGAAAAAGGTGCGGTTTTTCCTTTACTGCGGTGTAACCAGCAGCATACTCAATTTATTTATTAAAACTCATAAGCCGAAACAGTGCGTCTGCGTCGTTTAACATGGCATAAAAACAATATAATGTCGCTTTGGTATCGGCAAGGCTGTTATGCCAATCTGTATCCGTATAGCCGTAGTGAGCTGCACAGTTTTTTAATTTTGCATAGGTGCGGGGATGCTGTCTATCTGTGTTCACAAAAGAATACGCATCACCAACATCAAAATAAATAGGTTTATGAGGAAATTGTACGCCGTATTTGTGAAGATTGCCAATGTCCTGCATCGTACTGTAGCCGACGATTAACTGTGCCTCAGCAAACAATTGTGTTAATACAGGAACCGCCGTTTGAAAAACAGGCTTATCTGCTACCATAGACGGCGTAATATGATGAATACAGACGGTTTCATCCCAAGAGGTTACTGCTGCAGGACGAAAATAGTGATTATATATGACTTGCCCTAAGCCGTTTAAAATAGATACTTGCAAAATTTCATCCGTAGGAAGCAGTCCGGTCAATTCAATATCCAGCGCCAATACCCGGCGAACGTCCAATGCATTGAGATGGGTCTTGACATCATGGGAAAGATGGATACGCTTCTGCAGCATAACGTTTTGATGAGCAGCATGAAGGATGTGGGGAGCAGTATGGTGGAGTGTGTGGGTTTGATAGCTCTGTTCACGCTGCAGCCAGGCCTTGGCTGCCTGATAACTGGAAAAGCTTTTAGCGCGAGCTCCTTTATATCCCTGCGTGCAGGCATAATACTGTGCCGTATCTGTGATGATGCCGGTTTTGCGTCCCTTGCTGACGGCATAATACCGTTTGGCTGCCGGGTGATGTTGTGCAGCACACTTGGCAGGCTTAGTCGATACCAGTCCGGCCTGCTTCTTGCTGTCCAGCCAGGCTGTTGCTTCTCCTTTGGTAGAGAAGGCTTTGGCACAAACGCCGCTGAAATTAGCCGTATACTTCGTATATTCTTGACGTTTTGTGAAAATACCGGTTTTGCGACCGACACTGATAGCATAAAACTTCATGATGGATTCCTCATTGACATATGTACTGTATGATGATATCAAAAAAGCGTACTACACTATTTTACAATACTGTAGCACGCTTATTTTTGGCGGAGCGGGTGGGATTCGAACCCACGAGACCTTACGGCCTAACTGATTTCGAGTTCAATCCGCCTGTTTTTCTGTATTTCTTCGCGTATTCCAACGTGCATAAATTCGGGCTTGTCGCTGGCAAGCCGCATATATACTGAAATCATAAAATTACCGTTTGGGGTAGATTTTGGGGTAGATTTCGGGTAGATATTATTATATCATATTTACCTCATTTCTACCCTTCTTTTTTGTGGAAAATTTCATCCATGGCATTGGCTGTTCTCCAGGCAGTTTTTTCGCTGACGTGTTGATATAGATTTTGCGTAATCGTTGTGGAACTGTGACGCAGCTGACGGCTGACGTATTTTATATCAACATTTTCTTCCAACAGCAGCGTGGCTGCCGTATGCCGCAAATCATGTGCCCGGATTTTGGGCAACGGGGTTGCTGGATGTTCTTTGTTATACTGTTTCCAAATGCGCTGTACAACATAATAGATTTTATGCGGTGAATAGGGAATACCTGTATCGTCGCACAGAATGAAACCATCATCATGAAACGCTGGTCCCATTTGCAGCCGTTTTCGGTGATACAGAAGTCGGAGTGTACGAAAACGTTCCTGTACATAGTGCGGCAGCATGATGAAATCATGAGAAGATTCGGTCTTCGTCTTATCCAAAACTAAGGCTTTCTTTCCTTTGGCCGGCCGATAGAAATAGTCATAAAGCGAAGGATCTATGGTATCGGCATACCGTTCGGATAGATTATGTTCAATTGTCAATTTACCGTCTGTATCCTGGTAATCTTGCCAGCGTAATCCGCAGCTTTCAGCATCACGTAGACCGCAAAGCATACCTAATGCGATAATGGCATTATCGTATGGCGAATTCTTTTCAGATTGTATGAGCAAGGCCATAGCTTCATCTTTAGTCAGGGCAATCGCAGGAGATGGAGTAGGGGCTGGCACATCAGCATTTAAGCAGGGATTTTTGTTGATTAAATCCCATTTTACAGCTTTGTTGAATGCGGCACGAAGTACTCGGTGAATCATGCGTACCGATGTGATGGACAGTCCGTCAGCCTGTAGTTTGCGATATGCTTTGGTAACTTGTATGGCTGTCAGTTTATTTAGTTTAGTAGAACCAATAAGTGGGGTTATTTTCTTGATGCAGAACAGGTAATTTTCATACGTCCCCAATGATTTGGCAGGAGGCTTTATCGTTGTCTCAAGCCATTCGGATACATAACTGGATACGGTTGGTGCATCGCTGCGGCCATAAAAGATTTCGCCATTATCACGACGCAGTAATAATTCTCGTTCCAACTTTTGAGCATTACGCCGGTTCGTTCCGGCAGCGACCCATTTTTTCTTTATGGTTCCGGAGACGCTTTTATACTTTATAACAACATAATAATTATTGTTTCGTTTTACAATCATGGCTATTACCTCATCCATAAAAAATGCAAAACTAAGACCACAAGGGAAAAGCAATTTTACATGACTCGATACAATAAAAAAAGTTTCAATTATCCTG
>CAVKOP010000047.1:0-13496 GCA_963657835.1 Lachnospiraceae bacterium
GCATTAAAATCGCTGAAAAAACGTCTTGATTTTACAGAATACGGCGGGGCTCCTTTGTTAGGCGTAAATGGCAGCTTTATCATCTGTCACGGCAGTTCAAAAGCGAAAGCAATTAAAAACGCAATTCGCGTTGCCGGCGAATTAGTACAGCAAGATGTAGTAGGTCATATTCGCAAAAGTATTGAGGAAGAAGAGGTAGAACAATATGATAATGAAGGCTAACTCGGCTGGTGTACTGGGAACAGGTCATTATGCGCCGGAAAAGATTGTTACAAACGCTGACTTGGAAAAAATGGTGGATACATCTGATGAATGGATTCAATCGCGCACGGGTATTAAGCAGCGTCATTTTGCCTCGGAAGGCATGAATACGTCTGATATGTGTACCAAAGCGGCAGAACAGGCACTGGAAATGGCTCATACGTCCCCGGAAGAACTGGATATGATTATTGTCTGCACGCTGACGCCGGACATGACGATTCCTTCGACAGCATGTATTGTTCAAAAGAATCTGGGGGCTAAAAATGCTGCTGTGTTTGATTTGTATGCTGCCTGCTCTGGCTTTGCGTATGGCTCTATCACGGCTGCTCAATATATTCAAAGCGGCATGTGCAAAAAAGTATTGGTTATCGGAGCTGAAATTTTAAGCCGCTTTATGGACTTTACAGATCGAAACACATGCGTTCTCTTTGGCGATGGCGCAGGAGCAGCTGTGTTCGGTGTTGTACCGGAAGGCTACGGCATTTTAGGCGCAGATATGGGCGCCGACGGCAATGGCGGCAAATATTTAAATATTCCGTCAAGCGGCGTAGCCATTCTTCCTACAGATGAAGCAAGAAAAAAACATTTGACATATATTAAAATGGACGGTAAAGAAGTATATAAATTTGCTGTCAAAGTCATGGGACAGACGGCAGAAAAAGCATTGGAACGAGCTGGCCTTCAACATGAAGATATTGATTTGCTTATTCCGCATCAGGCCAATATTCGTATTATCAAATCAGCTGCTAAACGGCTGCATCTTCCCATGGAAAAAGTGTTTGTCAATATTGATAAATACGCCAATACGTCTGGTGCATCGATTCCAATTGCTATGGATGAAGCCAATCGCAGCGGACGCATGAAGCGCGGTGATGTGGTTGTGCTGGCTGGTTTTGGCGCAGGTCTTACGTGGGCTGGCTTAGTTATGAAGTGGTATTAATCATTACGAATGATGAGGTGAATGATACGATGAAAAAAGCATTTGTATTCCCCGGCCAGGGCGCTCAGAAAGTGGGCATGGTCAAAGATTTATACGAAGCGTATCCGATTGTACGGGAGCTGTTTGAAGAAGCAGATGACGCATTGGGCTTTTCTTTAACCAAGCTTTGCTTTGAAGGTCCTGATGAAGAATTGATGAAGACCTACAACACACAGCCGGCTATTCTTACGGCCAGTACAGCATGCTGCCGTGTATTGGCACAAGAAGGCTTGACGCCGGATATTGCGGCAGGACACAGTTTGGGTGAATATTCCGCATTAGTCGCAGCGGGTGCGTTGACATTTGCCGATGCCGTACGGACTGTACGCCTTCGCGGACAGTTTATGCAGGAAGCCGTTCCTCTTGGCGAAGGAAGCATGGCAGCTATTTTGGGATTGGCAGAAGATAAGATTAAAGAAATCTGCACGGCTGTTTCTGCACAAGGCGGCGTGGTACAGGCTGTTAATTTTAACTGCCCGGGACAGATTGTTATTGCAGGCAGTACGAAAGCTGTAGAAACAGCAGCAGCAGAAATGAAAGCGGCAGGAGCAAGACGGGCTGTTATTCTCCATGTTAGTGCACCGTTCCACAGCACATTGATGGAACCGGCAGCCAAACGATTGGCAGACGTTTTGGATTCGATTGCTATCTCTGATGCCAAGATTCCGGTTGTTGCCAACGTCAACGGCCAAATTGAAACGGCAGCAGCTGATATTAAAGCATCGCTCGTCAAACAGGCTGCCAGCCCGGTCCTTTGGATTGACTGCACAAAAACCATGCAGCAGTTTGGCGCAGAAACGTTTGTGGAAGTAGGACCTGGCAAGACGCTTTGCGGCTTTAACCGCAAAATAGACCGCGCTATCCACAGCGAAAATGTAGAAGATATTCCATCCTTACAGAAAACACTTGAATTTTTCCAGGGGGTTCGATAAAATGCATTTAACGGGTAAAACAGCGATTGTCACCGGCGGTTCCCGCGGCATTGGCCGTGCGATTGCCCTTTGCCTTGCGGAAGAAGGCGCTAAGGTAGCTGTCATTTATGCCGGCAATACGGCTGCAGCCGAAGAAACGCTGCAGGCTATTACGGAAAAAGGCGGCCAAGCTATTGCCATTCAATGTGATGTTGCTAATGAAGATGCAGTAAATGCCATGGTAAAACAAGTGAAAGAACAGTTTGACAGCGTGGATATTTTGGTCAACAATGCAGGGATTACCCGCGACGGGCTGCTGATGCGCATGAAAACGGCTGATTGGCAGGCTGTGTTAGATACGAATCTGACAGGGACATTTTTCTGCACGAAAGCAGTTACCAAAATTATGATGAAACAGCGCAGCGGCGCGATTGTCAATTTGACTTCAGTTGTCGGTCTTACGGGCAATGCCGGACAGGCCAACTATGCAGCTGCCAAATCGGGTATTATTGGCTTTACCAAATCGGTGGCTAAAGAATTAGCGTCCCGCGGCATTCGCGCCAATGCGGTTGCACCGGGATGTATCGATACGGATATGACAGCTGTCCTCAGCGATGCCGTAAAAGAAGAAATGGTTAAAACGATTCCGCTGGGCCGTGTCGCACAGCCGGAAGAAGTCGCAAAAGCCGTACTTTTCCTTGTTTCTGATTGTGCCAGCTATATTACCGGTCAGGTTCTCAATGTAGACGGCGGTATGGTAATGTAAATAGACGGATATTCCATTGAAAGGGGGTGAATGGAACATGAGCGATAACGCTACGTTTGAAAAAGTAAAGAGCATTGTTGTTGAACAGTTGGGTGTTGACGAAAAAGAAGTCAAAATGGATGCCGCTTATATTGATGATTTAGGCGCTGATTCCTTGGACATTGTTGAACTGATCATGGCTTTCGAAGAAGAATTCAATATCGAAATCCCTGACGATGTTGCTGAAAAAATCAAAACTGTTAAAGATACAGTTGATTACATCGAAAAGGAAAAAAAAGCGTAAGTATGCAATAAGAGCCGGAAGGGGAGGCCGTGCGGCATCCCCTGAAGGTGTCTTGAATGGAGGAAAACAGAGTGAAGCTGCCAGAATTGAAAATAGGTAAGCTCGTAGCAAAGGTGCCAATCGTCCAGGGCGGCATGGCCATCAGATTGTCCACAGCCCGGTTGGCCGCAGCAGTAGCCAATGAAGGCGGTATTGGCCTTATTGCGGCCTCTGGCATGCCCTTTGAAGAATTAAGATATGAAATCCGCTTGGCCAGAAAATTGGCGCCAACTGGAATAATAGGTATAAATGTAATGGTTGCAGCCCGTGAATTTAAAGGGATTGTGACTACTGCAATTGAAGAAGGAATCGATCTAGTCGTAGCAGGAGCAGGCTTTTCCCGTGACATGTTTGCCTGGGGAAAAGAAAGCGGTACGCCTATTGTGCCGATTGTATCTTCTGCCAAACTAGCTAAAATATCCCAAACCCTGGGTGCTGCTGCCGTCGTAGTAGAAGGGGCAGAAGCAGGCGGGCATCTGGGAACCAATCGTTCAAGCCGGCTGATTGTGCCGGAAGTACGAAAAGCTGTTACTATTCCCGTCATTGGTGCCGGAGGAATACTGCATGGTGAAGACATTGCTGAAATGTTCCGACTCGGTGCCGACGGAGTACAAATGGGCAGCCGTTTTGCCGCCAGTGTGGAATCGAACGGTGCCGATGAGCTCAAAAAAGTCTATTTGAGAGCTAATAATCCGGAAGATTTTATTTTAGTTCACAGCCCGGTTGGCTTACCCGGCCAGGCAATCCGTACGCCTTTTTCAGAACGTATTTTACTGGGAAAAGCACCGGCGCCGGAACATTGCGACCACTGTCTGAAAAAATGCAGTCATAAGTACTGTATCATCCGGGCATTAACACGGGCACAGCAAGGCGATGTAGAAACAGGCTTAGTGTTCTCCGGCAGGAGAATGCAGGAAATTCATGATATTCTGCCGGTAAAAGACATATTTGCATATCTTAAACGTGAAATGGATGAAATCCCTGATTGATTCATTCACGGATGATTTTTGATAATGAGGTGAAAACTTTGGAAAAACGTGTAGTGATTACAGGCGTAGGTGTCATTTCTCCTGTAGGCATCGGTAAAGAGGAATTTTGGAATGCCTTGCTCAGCGGTAAGAACGGAATCGGCCCTATCACCCACTTTGATGCGACTGAATATGCAGCGCGTATTGCCGGCGAAGTTAAGGAGTTTAATCCAGCTGATTATGGCATTGATAAAAAAGAAGCTCGCCACATGGATCCATCCACGCAGTATGCTGTAGCAGCAGCAAAATTAGCATTGGATGATTCTAAAATGAATTTGGATGACGAAGACCGCGATCGAATTGGTACGATTGTAGGTACAGGCATTGGCGGTATGGAAACACTTCACAATTTGTATAAAGGATTGTTCTCTAAAGGACCGTCCCGTGTTAATCCGTTTGTTGTACCTAAAATGATTGCCAATATGGCTTCCGGTCAGGTTTCTATTTTCTTTGGCTTGAAAGGCCATTGTGCCAGTGTAGTTACAGCATGTGCAACCGGTACGAACTCTATCGGCGATGCATACCGCATGATTCAGCGCGGTGAATTGGACGCAGCTGTTGCTGGTGGTACAGAAGCAGCAGTATCTCCTGGTGCTGTTGCAGGCTTTGCAGCTATGAAAGCACTGAGTACTAATAATGACGACCCGGCGCATGCATCCCGTCCGTTTGATAAAGACCGCAATGGTTTTGTCATGGGCGAAGGTGCCGGCATTGTCGTTTTGGAAGAATTGGAACATGCTAAGAAGCGCGGTGCTCATATTTATTGTGAAATTGGCGGTTACGGCAGCAATGCGGACGCATATCACATTACCGCTCCGGCTCCGGAAGGTATTCAGCAGGCAAAATGCATGCAGCTGGCTATTGCAGATGCCGGACTTACACCGAATGATGTAGATTATGTCAATGCACATGGCACGTCTACCCATTTAAATGATTTGAATGAATCTAAAGCAGTAGCTCGTGTATTTGGCGACCATGCAAAAGATGTTCTTATTAGCTCAACCAAGTCTATGACAGGTCATCTCCTTGGTGCAGCCGGTGCCGTAGAAGCTATTGCATGTGCCATGACGATCGAAACAGGCAAAGTGCATCCGACGATTAACTTGGAAGAACCGGAAGATGAATTGAAAGAATTAGGATTGAACTATGTGCCGGGAAAAGCAGTCGATGCCAATGTCAATGTAGCTATTTCCAATTCC
The DNA here is from genome assembly GCA_963657835.1 of Lachnospiraceae bacterium. Classification (GTDB taxonomy): domain Bacteria; phylum Bacillota; class Negativicutes; order Veillonellales; family Megasphaeraceae; genus Megasphaera. The sequence continues at coordinate 5,467 of CAVKOP010000047.1, forward strand.
TTTGGTTTTGGCGGGCACAATGCAACCTTGCTTTTCAAAAAATACGCTGAATAATCAATACCATATTAGAAAAGACTGTGTGAATGAAGACGGATAGAAAAGAACAGTTAGAAAAATTCATTGACGTATTAGGACTTTCATCGTTTCATAATTTGCTTATTTTAGATCAGGCATTGACACACTCATCGTATGCAAATGAAAATAAAGCAAAGCATGGCTATTATAATGAACGCCTTGAATTTTTGGGGGATGCTATTCTGGATTTGGTCGTAGGGGAATATCTTTTTTTACAGTATCCTCATATGCCCGAAGGTGAATTATCAAAAGCACGAGCCAGCGTCGTCAGCGAAACCCCATTAGCGTCTGTATGTGCCAAGTTCCACATGGGAGACTATATTCTCTTAGGGAAGGGAGAATTAGCTTCAGGCGGACGGACGCGGGCCAGCATTTTAGCAGATGCCTTTGAAGCTGTTGTAGGAGCCATCTATATTGATTCCTCCTATGAAGAGGCACGTAAGTTTATTCTTCATCAGCTCAAAGAGTATTTAGCCTTAGTAGCGACCGGTGAGTACGGCAAAGATTATAAAACACTGTTTCAGGAATTTGTACAGCGTGATGGCGAGCAAAAGATTGAATATGTGTTATGCCGTGAAGAAGGACCTGACCATAATAAGACATTTTATATGGAAGTCATCGTCAATGGCAAAGTCCTTGGGGAAGGCGCAGGCAAATCCAAGAAAGATGCAGAACAACATGCTGCTCATGAAGCATTAATACGATTACATGCATTATAAAGAAGATGTGGCTGAGCCACATCTTCTTTTTTTTATAGGTGACGTGATGAAAACTTCAATTATTCCTATTTTTATTCCTCATATAGGATGTCCGTACCGATGCATTTTTTGCAACCAATGGAAAATAACAGGGCATCAAGGGGTTCCTACCGGCAACATGGTTGCCAAAGAAATCAATACATATATTTCGTCAGCAAAGGAGCCGCGTCATTGGGAAGTTGCTTTTTACGGCGGCAGTTTTACGGCTATTGCGGCGGCTTTGCAGGAAGAATTGCTGCAGCCGGCCTATGAAGCGTTGCAAAACGGCAAGATAGCAGCGATTCGCTGTTCGACCCGCCCGGATTGCATTACACCCGCTATTTTGGACCGGCTGACTGCCTATGGCATGACAATTGTAGAATTAGGCGTGCAATCGATGGATGACAAGGTACTGCAAACGGCCAAACGCGGACATACGGCGGCAGATGTCATCCAAGCAACGGCATTGCTTCGAGACAGAAACTTTGTCATCGGTCATCAGCTCATGCCGGGACTGCCCGGAGAAGATATCCAGAGTTTACGCAAAACGACGGCGGCAATTTGTCAGCTGAAACCGGATATAGCAAGAATTTACCCCGTTGCCGTCATTGACAAAACAGAATTGGCCCAGATGTATCGGCAGGGCACGTATACGCCGCTTTCTGTGCATGAAGGGGTGCAGCGGGGTGCCTACATGAAACAGGCTTTTGTCAAGGCAGGTATTCACGTAATACGGACCGGGCTGCAGGCAACCCGTGAATTGGATGATGCCGCACAAGTACTGGGTGGTGCTTATACACCGGCCATGGGCGAACTAATTGATACGAAACGGTATCAAATGCAGATTTTTGCCGTACTGGACACGATTCAAGCAGCATCCGTACAAATTTTTTATCATAGAAAAGATACATCGCGTGTCAGAGGCTATCACAACGTGACGGTAAAACGAGCCCGTCTCCGCTATCCCTTTGCAGTAACATGGCAGGAGGATAATACCCTGCCCGCCGGGACAGTAGCTATCGTAGTTGGACAAAAGGTGTATAATATTTATATCGACAAAGAAAGTATAAAAGTAATATAAAAAGGAGAGTGAGCCATGAAATACACAATCATCATTGTGGAAGATGAAATAGCCGTTGGCTTAGAACTACAATGTATGCTGGAAAAATTGGATGCACAGCTGGATATACAGGCTGTTTGTACGAATGGGGAAACGGCATTGGCCCAAATCATGACTCATAGACCGGATATCATTTTTTTGGATATTGAATTACCATATATCAATGGCTTGGAAATTGCCAGAACGTTAACGCAGACAGAAGGATATAAACCCGTCATCGTTTTCTTAACAGCGTACGATCAGTTTGCAGCCGAAGCATTTGATGTAGATGCTGTGGATTATATTTTAAAGCCCATTGATGAGAAAAAAGTACGGCGCGTGCTTAAACGGTGTTATTGGATGCTGCGGGCAGAAGAAATAATGGGAAATATTTCGCCCGGTGAAACGGCAGAAGCCTCTATGAGACGGCTGGCTGTCGATAAAGGGGATACGATGGAAGTCATAGACTGTTTTAATATTCGTTTTATTTACAGTAAGAGCCATTATGCGTATATTTCTATGAAAAACGGCGATCGTCATGAAGTTCGCATGAGCCTTCGAGATATTGCGCAGCAGCTGCCCCATGATAAATTTTTCCGCTGCCATCGGAATTATATTGTCAATGTAGAAGAAATCAAACAGATAAAAATGTGGTTTAAACGGGGCTATTTACTAGTCCTCAAAGGGGATGAAGAAATGGAAATCCCTGTGGGACGAGCCTATATAGACACCTTAAAGGAATACATTAAAATGTAATGTATTATATAAAGCAGAATACGTGCCGGTTTTGTCTTTTTATGTTGGTATATGGCGTTTTATGAAAGAAAATGGACTGTTAAAGAAAACGTTCTTTTATCTAACAGAGAGAAAGCGTTATCATATATCTACTTGCTAATAAAGGAGTGTAGATAGTATGATAAATGTATTGCATGAAGCAGAAATGAAAACTGTGGAAGTGTTAGTTGACCATATTTTAGATGAAAAAAACTTGGCAGAACGCCAAAAGACCTTACTGCGGCTGACCGATGTCATGGAAAAGTATTTTGGCAGTTTGTTTGAAAAACAGTCCTTTGATGATGCGCGCCGTTTGATTACATCAGATGGGAAATGGCTCCATTTTTTAAACAGAGCGTTAAATGAATTGGACCGCAATGTCGTGAAGCGGGCTGTTATGGATTTGGGATTTGAAGCAGGGTTCTTTGGCCTGCAAACTCGTGATGCAGCAAAAAAGAAGTACGGATGCAATATCCCCTGGGCTATTTTGTTCGATCCGACTAGTGCCTGCAACCTCCACTGTATTGGCTGCTGGGCTGCTGAATACGGCCATACGATGAATTTGAGCTATGACGTGATGAACAAGATTGTTACAGAAGGCAAAGCTTTGGGCGTCCATTTTTATTTATTGACAGGCGGCGAACCGCTGGTACGCAAAGCGGATATTCTTCGCCTTTGCAAAGAACATCACGACTGCGAATTTCATGCCTTTACCAACGGTACATTAGTAGACGAAGCGTTTTGTAAAGATATGCAGCGCGTAGGAAATTTGAGCCTCTCTATCAGTTTGGAAGGATTTGAAGAAGTCAATGACAGCCGTCGCGGCAAAGGGGATTTCCAAAAAGTCATGAAAGCGATGGATTTGCTGCGTGAACATGGCTTGGTTTTTGGTACGTCTATTTGCTATACGAGCAAGAATATTGATACGGTTACGTCCGATGAATTTCTTGATATGATTATCAGCAAGGGAGCGTGGTATACCTGGTATTTCCATTATATGCCTGTAGGTAATGATGCTTCTGTAGATTTACTGCCGACTAAGGAACAGCGTGAATACATGATTCATCGCGTACGCGAAATTCGTTCTGAAGAAGGCGGCAAACCTATTTTTGCAATGGATTTTCAAAATGACGGACAGTTTGTCGGCGGCTGTGTAGCCGGCGGCCGCAATTACTGCCATATCAATCCTAACGGTGATGTCGAACCTTGCGTGTTCATCCATTATTCCAGTGCCAATATCAAAGAAAAGAGTTTGTTGGAATGCCTGCAGCAGCCTCTCTTTAAAGAATACGGCCGTCAGCAGCCGTTTAATAAGAATCAGCTTCAGCCTTGTCCGATGTTGGAAAATCCGCAGTATTTGGTAGAAATGGTTCATAAGAGTGGTGCGCATTCGACAGATATGCAGTCTCCGGAATCAGTAGAACATCTTTGCGGCAAATGTGTTGAATATGCCAAACATTGGGCACCTACGGCCCAAGAAGAATGGCAGCGGTTGGAAAAAGAAGCAGAAACAACCGAATCGAAATAGATATCTATTCCAAATTTCTTGCTAAAAAGTCCCCTAAATGATGGATTTTCTCTTGCAGTTTTTGATAATAAGAGTAAACTAAAGATACTATGAAAGGAGAGTTAAAAGGCATGCATATTTTAGATACCTTTTTGGTACACTACTTGAGTCATTTTGATAAATATTGTTTTACTGTTGCCCTGCATGACAAAACCTATACGATTGGCGAAGGGACTCCGTTATTTAACATTACGATTCACAAAAATGTTCCGAAGACCGAACTGATGCGGTCTACTTCCCTGGCATTGGGAGAAGCGTACATGCGTAAAGATATTACGATTGAAGGCGATTTATTTACCGCATTGGAATGCTTTTTGTCACAGCAAAACCAGTTTTCGATGGATCGTTCGGCATTGAAGCGGCTGTTGTTCCCATCAGAATCTAAGAAAGCACAGAAAGAACAAGTTTCATCGCATTATGACCTAGGCAATGATTTTTATGCTATGTGGCTCGACCCGACGATGAGTTATTCTTGTGCCTATTTTAAAGACGATAAAAATACATTAGAAGAAGCACAGCATAACAAAGTTGACTATATTTTGGAAAAACTCCATTTGGAAAAAGGCATGACCTTGCTGGATATTGGCTGCGGCTGGGGGTATTTGCTTATTGAAGCAGCTCAGAAATACGGTATTATTGGCTATGGCTGCACGTTGAGCAAGGAACAGTGGAAAAAAGGACAGGAACGAATTGAAAAATTAGGCCTGCAGGATAAAGTCCATATTGATTTGATTGATTATCGAGATTTATTAGATAAAGATATTCAATTCGACCGTATTGTCAGTGTTGGCATGTTGGAACATGTAGGACGTTCCAATTACCCGCTGTACATGGAAGATGCCAGCAGACTGTTAAAAGAAGGCGGTATGTTCCTTCTGCACTATATCAGCGGCCATGATGAAAAGGTAGAAAATCCGTGGATGCGCAAATATATTTTCCCGGGCGGTACACTGCCGTCTTTGCGTGAAATCATCAGCTTAGCATATGATGATGATTTTCAGGTTATTGATGTAGAAAGCCTGCGTCGTCATTATTATAAAACGCTCATGTGCTGGTACCATAACTTTGAACAGGTACGTGACGAAGTATTGAACATGAAAGGCGAAGAATTTGTCCGCATGTGGGAACTTTACCTCGTAGGGTGTGCTGTATCGTTCTTTATCGGTAATATTGATATTCATCAAGTACTGATGACAAAAGGCACTAAAAATGATTTGCCAATGACCCGTTGGTATTAATAGATAGAAAACCTCTTCATACGATGAACTGGAAAATCGTATGAAGAGGTTTTTTGTACGTCTAGAATACAGGGAAGCGTCCTTGCCCCTTCGTATAGTCTATTCTTTTTCGTACGGCCGCAAAAGAATAGACGAAGATAAGCAGATGTAAACGGCACATGTACTGAAAAAGGAGAGATACTTCCTTGAAATCTGAGTTTCTTTTTCATACTGTCTAATAAGAATAGCTGTACATATGGTGCTGTGAGTGGTCGGGATTTTTGCCTGGCAATCCGTCCTGCTCGATTCGGCGTGATTATAATATACGTATAGCTATATTATTTGTATATGCTATATGTTTGAAAGAAAGTATGCTGTTTAGGAATTTGTTATATATATCAGTATATGGTATGCTAATACTAACGTAAGGCAATATGGATGGAATCTACGACAAGATCTATACCTGGTACATTGCCATGCGTTGTCTAATTTAATTTTATAGCATATCGCTTGGATCGAAAGACCGGGACGAATTCTTGTAAACGTACATGTTGCGCATTCCCCCGTGGAATGCGCTTTTTTTTAGGAGTTAGTGTATGCGTATAGGTATTATTGGCGCCGGCAGAGTCGGCGCTTCTTTTGTATTGGCACTACCGCAGCATGTTGTGGGGATTACCGGGTCTACGGCAAAAAGAACAAGAGAGCAGGCCGCTTTTTATGGTGTCACGCCGTATGTGCAGGGAACTGACCTTATTTTGGATTGTGATGTAGTATTACTGCTTGTCCGCGATGATTTGCTGCGGCAGGTCAGTCAATCGCTGGCAGCGCAGCTGGCAGACTGCGGCAGTCAGTCATTGGCACGGCATACGGTTTTGCACGGCAGCGGAGCAGCCGATGTATCAGTACTGCAGGCGTTGGCAGATAAAGGAATTCATACAGGCAGCATACATCCTTTGCAGAGCTTTCCTGCGCCTTCTGCAGCAGCCTTGGCGGGGATTTATATGGCTGTCGATGGAGATGAAGAGGCGATGGACCGTGCGAAAGAAATAGCGGACATGCTTCACAGCAAGCCTTTTCATGTACCGGCTGCAGAACGTATTCTCTATCATGGGGCGGCTTGTTTTTGTTCTAATTATGTCGTTACTGCTGTCGCAGCGGCACAGATGTTAATGAGCCGTTGGACAGATACGCCGGAAGATGCAGGGAATGCACTGCGGCCGCTGTTTTTGGGAACCGTGGATAATATACAATCCCAAGCACTGGTCAGACAGGCCCTGACAGGCCCTATTTCCCGCGGTGATATAGGTACCGTGCAAAAGCATATATCCTGTATGCCGCAGCCATTTTGCAATGCCTATAAAGCGTTTGGCAGTATTACGGCTGATATTGCGCTGGCTAATAAGACGATTACAAAGAAACAGCATCAAAAACTGATGCAAATCCTTGCGATGGCAGAAGGAGAAATCAATGAACAAAAAAGTAACAACCTTGACGATTAAGGACATGAAACAGCAAAACATGCCTATTTCCATGATTACTGCCTATGATTATGTTATGGCACAGAATGTGGATGAAGCAGGGATTGACATGATTCTGGTTGGCGATTCGCTGGGAAATGTCGTCATGGGATATTCCTCGACACTGCCGGTTACGATAGAAGATATGATTCACCATACGGCATGTGTGACCCGCGGCGTGAAACGGGCATTGGTCGTAGGCGACATGCCGTTTATGAGCTATCAGGAAAGCACCGAACAAGCACTTCATAACGCAGGACGCTTGATGAAAGAAGGGGGCTGTGATGCTGTCAAATTAGAAGGCGGGGCGCGTGTTTGCGAAGCCGTGTATAAAATGACCGAAGCCGGCATTCCCGTAGTAGGACATTTGGGATTGACGCCGCAGTCAGTTCACCAATTTGGCGGCTTTAAAGTACAAGGGAAGAATTTAGAAAAAGCACGTCAAATGATTCAAGATGCCAAAGCACTGGAAGAAGCAGGCGCATTTGCCGTTGTATTGGAATGTGTACCGGCAGACCTTTCCGCAGAAATTACGAAAGAACTGCATACGGCAGCCACGATTGGCATTGGCGCCGGCAATCAATGTGACGGACAAGTCTTGGTTTGTACGGACTTATTAGGCATGAGCGGCGGCTTTAGACCTAAATTTGCCAAAGCCTATGCCGATTTGCATGCAGACATTGTAGGTGCTGTTCAATCGTATATTCAGGACGTGCAAAAACGGGATTTTCCATCGCAAGAACATACCTTTTCGATAGATCCGGCAGTGATGGCTGCTCTTCATGAAGCGAAATAATAAATAGAAAAAATAGAAATAAAAAACGGTAGAGCCGCATGATGACGAGGTGCGGTTCTGCCGTTTTTTGCTTTTTGTTTGTTCTATATGTTTTTCTTTCTGCATATTCTTGAATGGGGAAGATTTCTTTCTTCCTCGTATATTCATTCTTTTTCGTACCGCCGAAAAAGAATGAATCAAGATAAGCAGAGAGCCGAAATCTTTGATTTCGTGCGAATCGCTTAGGCATAGCAAAAGGCGGCCGCCCG
>CAVKOP010000048.1:0-13176 GCA_963657835.1 Lachnospiraceae bacterium
AGTTACTGGTGATGTTGGAACTTATGGTTGGAATGGAAAGATCAGCGGTGCAGAAAATCTGAAAAATTATAAACTATCTGCTGTTCCTATCCAAGACGGGCTGTCAAAGGTAATTCAGGCAAAACTGAAACTGGATCTGAATGATGTAAAACGTACCTATGGTGATACTACGATCACAGAAGGCGATTACAGCCTCAAAGATTACAAAAACCAACTGGTCAATGGCGATAGCGGAACGATTGACTTTGATAAGATTCAAGTCAGTGATGGCGGATTGGTAGCGAACGGAACAACAAAGACCAATGACGTTAAAGAAGGCGGCTATACTTGGAAGGTAGATAAAACTGACCTGACAAGTGATGGCTTGAATCTGAATAACTATAATATTACAGTCGACTCAGGCAAATCATATATCACACCGAAAGAAGTAAGCTTGAAAGACCTGATGGCAAGTATCGTTTATGGTAGCACTGCTGGTATTTCTGCTGGAAACGTAGGCCTTAAAGAGGGAGATATCGTTTATGGCGATAAGGTAACGGTTAGTGGAACCGTAACCATTCGAGAAAACAGCAGCTATACTCAAAATAGAGGAAATCGTGATACAGCAGATGTAAATCGATATGCCAATAGTTTGAAAGTAGACAATGCGGAATTGAATGGTGAGAAAGCAGGTAACTACAGATTAGTAGGAGATGCAAATGGCATGATTAATGTGACGAAAGCCAAACTAAACCTTACCGTAGGCAATACGAAAACGACGTATGGCACGAAGTTTGATGAAAGCCGGTACAGCTATATGCTTAGTGGCAACACAAACGGAGACAGCGAAGAATTTATCAAGAATCTGATTGGCAATGTTGATTATACCAATAGTGCGGCAAAAGATGGCACGAATGGTGCATGGACAGCCGATGCCGGCGCGTATGAAGACGCAATTGGGTTAGCTAAACCGAAAGATCAGTTTAACCTGAACAACTATGAAGTAGACAGTATTACTAACGGCATGGCGACGATAGGCAAAGCCAAACTAACTGTAGGGTTGAATGAAGTACATCGTACGTATGGGGATATGAATTTAAAATCCGGATACAACTATGGTGTTTCGTCTGTCGCCGGAAATGTAAATGGAGACAGTTATGACTTGTCAGACATGATAGTTGCGAAAGATACTGACAATGCGTTGACAGGACACCTAACCGGCAAAATCACTAACGATGTCGGCCGTTATACATGGACTGGCAGTGTATCCAGCAACAATGAACGGCTAAACAAAAACTATGAGATAGAAGCAGGAACGGGCGTATCCGTTATAGATAAGGCACAGCTCCATGTTCGTACAGATGACCAGACAATTACTGTTGGTCAAAAGCCGAATTATACAGGGACGCTTTCGGGATTAGTTAATGGTGATTCAGAAGAAGTGTTAGGCAAATTAATATATGGGATTAATGATGCGCAGTATGAACAGACTGCAGGCACGTATATCGGTGTGATTCAGACTGTTAATGATGGGGAGTATGGCAAACTGCCGGCATCGTATCTTAAGAATTACGGTTTTACGTGTGACTGGGGAACTTTAATTGTCAAACCGGCAGATACATCTCGATTGGATTATCTATTTTATGATACGCCGTGGGACAAACAGCGCAATTTCCGTGAACGTCGTGCGGAACTGCATTTTGTAGATGGCAGTGTGCATGTGGGATAATCCTATGGCAGTTTACTAAATACGCAGTATGCGAAACGAAGCTGTGAATGCATGAGGATTCATGTTGTTCACAGCTTCGTTTTTATGTTTTTTTACTTATTCATATGGTGTTTTTGTAGCGTATTGGATGCCTATCAAAGATGCAGGCATAAAAAACGGAAGTCTTTGCAGATTTCCGTGCGGATTCATTACCATTCATAAGTTTTTCTCGGTGCTACGATTTGGACGGGAATGTGGTACTGTGATTCTGTTTTGATTTTATAGGCTTCGGGATCGGAATCGATAATGGGCCATGTTTTGTAATGAATCGGGATGACAAAGCGAGGAGCGATCCAAGATGCGGCTAAGGCAGCATCTTCGATTCCCATGGTGGAGTTGTCGCCAATGGGGAGAATAGCGCAATCGATAGGACCGAAGCGGTTGAGCAGTTTCATGTCGGAAAATATACCTGTATCGCCGGCGTAGTAGATACGTTTGCCGCCAAATTCGACGATGATGCCGCAGGCCAATCCTCCGGCAATGCCGGAACCATGAAAGGCCTGTGTCAGGCGGACTTTGCCAAAAGGCATGTCTGCGCTGCCGCCGATGTGCATAGGATGGGCTTTGCAGCCGGCTTCTCCTGCTTTGCTTGCAATTTCAGCGGTACTGATAATCGTGGCATCCTGTGCTTTGGCAATGGCTTCGGCATCGCCATAGTGGTCGCTATGCGCGTGGGAAATGAGGATATATTGACAGGCAATGTCTGTCGGACAGATACTTGTCCAGGGATTATCTGTAATAAACGGGTCGAACAGTAACGTCGTCTGGCCGTCGCTGAGCGTAAAGGCAGCGTGGCCATAATAAGTAAATTTCATTGGTGTTTCTCCTTAGCTGATACTCTATATTTTTTATGCGTCTGTCCAGCGAATCGCATTCAGTGGTGCTGGTATACAGAACATCAGCTCTAAATTATAGCATGCGATCCAAAAAATGCAATGTGTGGAACGGGAGACAATTGAAAAAATTACTCCTTTATTTCAACCAAGTAGGTATCCATGGAAGAAAAGCGTGAAAAGATAATGCTTTTGACATTGTTTTTTTTTAATTATTTTATAATAAAAATGAAAGAGGACAATTATTTATATTTGATACAAAGATCGTAGTCGTTGGTATTGACTTTTTCAGTGGCCTCAGCTATCTGAAGTTCTTTGATGAGGCTGTTATGTTACAGCCCTTTATATATTACTTACTAATATGGTGTTTCTCTGTAAAACATGGGACATATCAAAGACGTGCAGGCATAAAAAACGGAAGCCTTTGCAGACTTCCGTGCGGATGTATTACCATTCATAGGTCGTTCCCGGTGCTACGATTTGGACGGGAACATGATAGTGTGATTCTGTTGTGATTTTATAAGTTTCAGGATCGCTGTCGATGACGGGCCATGTTTTGTAATGAACCGGAATGACAAAGCGGGGAGCGACCCAGGAAGCGGCTAAAGCTGCATCTTCCATTCCCATGGTGAAGTTGTCGCCAATGGGGAGAATAGCGCAGTCGATAGGGCCGAAGCGATTGAGTAGTTTCATATCTGAAAACAGACCTGTATCGCCAGCGTAGTAGATCCGTTTACCACCAAATTCGACGATGATGCCGCAGGCCAATCCTCCGGCAATGCCGGAACCGTGCAAGGCCGGTGTCAGGCGAATCTTTCCAAAAGGCATGTCTGCGCTGCCGCCAATGTGCATAGCGTGGGCTTTGCAGCCGGCTTCTCCTGCTTTGCCTGCGATTTCAGCGGTACTGATAATCGTAGCATCCTGTGCTTTGGCAATGGCTTCGGCGTCGCCGTAATGGTCGCCGTGCGCGTGGGAAATGAGGATGTATTGACAGGCAATGTCTGTCGGACAGACATTTGTCCAGGGGTTGTCCGTAATAAACGGGTCGAACAGTAACGTCGTCTGGCCGTCGCTGAGCGTAAAGGCAGCGTGACCATAGTACGTAAATTTCATCGATGCGCCTCCTTATTTGGTACTCCAGGTTTTCCATTCATCGGCCCAGCTGCGAATCGCATTCAGCGGTGCCGGTGCGCATAGCGTGGATTTTAATGCCTTGCGAAGGGGTGCTTCCTCTTTGATGGGATAAATCGCCTTGTATTCGTCATAGACACTCCAGAAGTCGCGCATATGAAGATTGGCGTACGTTTCTCCATAAATTTTAAAACAGGAATCACATAGCGTAATGAAAACGGCTTCTTCGTCATGCTGTTTGGCGTCATCAAACACGCAGCAGCGTGTATACAGACGGATATTGCCAAATAGCTTGCGCAGATAGTCATATACGTTGGAAACCATAGCAGGTTCCAGCTGCATAAGACGACAGCCCGGTGCAAAATAAATTGGGTATTGGGCAATGTTATCAAATGTATCCATGTGAAAACACCTCTCTTTTTCAATAACGAAAACGGCAATTAATAAATAATTGTTATCTAAATTATAACATGCAGCAAGAAAAAAAGCAATGTGTGGGACGGAAGGGGGGCTTTCCTCTTGTGCTTATACAGGAAATCTTGTACAATACATGGTGGAGAGTGAGTGATAGTATGCATATCGTAATGGTAGAACCGGAAATTCCCGGAAATACGGGCAATGTAGCCCGTTTATGCGCAGCGAATCATATAACGCTGCATTTGGTCAAGCCCCTTGGGTTTTCCATTGATGATAAACATTTAAAACGAGCCGGCCTGGATTACTGGTCGTTGGTAGATGTACAGATTCATGAAAATTTTGAAGAAGTGCTGGAAAAATATAAAGGCCATCGCTTCTTTTATTTGACGACGAAATCAGAACAATGTTATGCAGATATACAGTTTCAATATGATGATATGTTAGTATTTGGTAAAGAAACCAAAGGTCTGCCGGAAGAGCTGCTGAAAAAATACCCTGAAAGCTGTTTCCGCGTGCCAATGATTGACAAAGCACGAAGCTTGAATTTGTCCAATACCGTAGCCATCGTATCGTATGAAGCATTACGGCAGCTGGGATTTCCTGACATGGCCAAAAGCGGTATAGGCATCAAAAATTTGAAGTAATGAGGTGTGACGAGTGGAAATTTATGATAAAGCCCATGAACTCGCAGAAGCAGTTCAAGCATGCAAAGAATACCAGGACCTCGTAGAAGCAGGGAAAACGCTGGCCAAAGATGAAAAAACGACAAAATTGGTTCGTGAATTTTTATTGTGGCAGACTCAGTTGGCGTATGCACAGTCTATGGGTGATAAACCGGTTCGCAAGAAGATTGAACAGCTGAATCGGTTGTCCGAATTAGTAAAGAACAATCAGTTGGCTGTAGACTATTTACAAAAATATAATGCATGGCAGTCCATGGCTGGCGAGGTATTTCAGATTATCCAACAATCTATGGCAGAAGGAATGAGTATTCTTGATCAATAAATACGCATTGACTAGTTTTGTGTCGCAGCTGTCGGTGTCGATGCCGACAAGCCGCATTTTGATGGATGAACCGATGAGCGAGCATACGACATTTGCTGTCGGTGGCCCGGCAGACGTACTGGTCCTGCCCAAATCCGTCAAGGAAATGTCGTTGGCAATTCGGGCGGCCCGCGGCTTGGAACTGCCTGTTACTGTGCTGGGCGGCGGCTCGAATGTCCTCGTGCGGGACGGCGGCATTCGCGGCGTGGTCATTCAATTGAATCAGATGACCAAGGTATTGTCCTGCAATGAAACCAAAATTCTGGCAAGTGCCGGATACATGCTGAAGGATGTTTGCCAGTTTGCACAAGAACAAGGGCTGACAGGCATTGAGTTTGCCTGCGGCATACCGGGGACGCTGGGCGGTGCCGTGTTTATGAATGCCGGTGCCTACGGCGGCGAAATGAGCCATGTCGTATCGCGTGTGCGTACCGTAAACAGTACAGGCGGCGTGCATACGTACAATGCCCCGAATTTGGGATTTTCCTATCGGCAGAGCCGTTTCCAGAAGTCGCAGGAGTTTGTCGTTGAGATTGAGCTGACGCTGCGTCAGGGGAACAAGGCAGAAATTCAGCAGGCAATGGATGATTTGATGCAGAAACGGCGCAGCAAACAGCCGCTGGAAATGCACAGCGCCGGCAGTACGTTTAAACGGCCGCCGGGATATTTTGCCGGGACTCTTATCGACCAGACGGGTCTGAAAGGGTTGTCCTGCGGTGATGCCCAGGTATCTACTAAGCATGCCGGGTTCGTCGTCAATACAGGCCATGCTTCGGCTAGAGATGTCCTGCAGGTCATTCATGAAGTGCAAAAACGGGTAGAAAAAGCACACGGTGTGCATTTGGAACCGGAAGTTCGCATTATTGGCGAAGATTAAAAATTGGTAGTTAGTGAGCAGAAATAGCAGAAGGTAAAAAAACGATAAATTTACAGCCTGTCTGCGAATTACTATTCACTAACTACTTTTTTTGTGGTATACTGATACAGTTACATATATAAAAATATATTCTTTATGATTAATAGGAGAGAGGACATTAGATGGAACGCAAAGATATTCGTAATATTGCAATTATTGCCCACGTTGACCATGGCAAAACGACATTGGTTGATGCCATGCTCAAACAGAGTCATGTATTCCGTTCAAACGAAAAAGTAGCTGATCGAGTTATGGACTCGGGAGATATCGAACGGGAACGCGGCATTACAATCTTGTCCAAAAATACATCTGTCATGCATGAAGGTGTCAAAATCAACATCGTTGACACACCGGGGCATGCTGACTTCGGCGGCGAAGTTGAACGTGTATTAAACATGGTTGACGGCGTCCTGCTTTTGGTTGATGCTTTTGAAGGTCCTATGCCGCAGACGAAATACGTACTGCGCAAAGCATTGGAACAGAAGCTGAAACCTATCGTTGTTATCAACAAAATCGATAAACCCGGTGCCCGCGTAGCGGAAGTAGAAGATGAAGTATTGGAATTGTTTATGGAACTCGACGCTACGGATGAACAGTTGGATTTCCCTGTCGTCTATGCCAACGGCCGTGACGGCATCGCCAAATATTCCATGGATGATGAAAGCGACAATTTGGAACCGCTCTTTAAGACGATTATCAAATACTGCCCATGCCCGAAAGGTGACCCGGAAGGTCCTCTTCAGTTTATGGTTACGACATTGGACTATGATGACTATGTTGGTAAAATCGCTATTGGCCGTATTGTCCGCGGCAAAATGCGTCCGAACCAAAACGTCGTCGTTACGGACGGCGAAAGCCAGCGTAAAGCTAAAATCGGTCGTGTATATACCTATGAAGGCCTCAAACGAGTTGAACAGGAAGAAGCTGCTATGGGTGAAATCGCCTGCATCGTAGGCATTCCTGATTTGAAAATCGGCGAAACCGTTACGGACCCGCAGAATCCGGAAGCTTTGCCGAAGATTAATATTGATGAACCGACATTGTCTATGATTTTCTACGTCAACGACAGCCCGTTTGCCGGTCAGGAAGGCGAATTTGTTACAAGCCGTCATCTTCGTGATCGTCTGTTCCGTGAAGTACAGACCAACGTATCCTTGCGCGTAGAAGAAACAGACAGCGCGGATGCGTTTAAAGTATCCGGCCGTGGTGAACTCCACATCGCCGTTTTGATTGAAGAAATGCGCCGCCAGGGGTATGAACTGCAGATTGGTAAACCGAGCGTTATTACGAAAGAAATCAACGGTAAAAAATGCGAACCGTTGGAAGCATTGACTATTGATGTTCCGCCTGAATTCATGGGTGCCGTTATGGAAAAATTAGGCACGCGTAAAGCGGAAATGGTCAACATGACAGACGTTTCCGGCTATACACGCCTTGAATTTATTATTCCGGCCCGCGGCCTTATTGGTTTCCGCAGTGAATTCCTGACAGCTACTAAAGGGAACGGTATTATGTACCATGTATTCCACGGCTATGCGCCTTGGAAAGGGGAAATCCCGGGCCGTACACGCGGCAGCTTAGTTGCTTTTGAATCCGGCACGACGACAGGCTATGGTATCTTCAACCTGCAGGACCGCGGCACGATGTTTATCAAACCGGGCGAAGAAATTTATTTGGGTCAGGTCGTAGGTGAAAGCAATCGTGATGTCGATATCGATGTCAACCCCTGCAAGAAAAAACACCTTACTAACACCCGTTCTTCTGCTTCTGATGAAGCACTCCGCTTGGTTCCGCCTCAGGAAATGGGTTTGGAAAAATCCTTGGAATGGATTAACGATGACGAACTCGTCGAAGTTACACCAAAGAGCATTCGTATCCGTAAAGCCATCCTTGACAAACACGACAGAAAGAAAGCTATGCGTAAAGCACAGCAGTAATAGACACATTGCAAAAATACGCCTTGAGATTTTCTCAGGGCTTATTTTTTTAGGTGAATGGCGGCTGTATTTTCATTGACGCATCATAGATGCCAATGCTACAATACGTATAAAGAGGTGATTCCCATGAAAGTTCCTGAGATTACCCATTTAAATCGGCTGAATGATGTGTTCTTTAAATCATTGCTGGGCTCAGAAGAACGTAAGGCATTGACGTTAAATTTTATCAATTCGATTTTAGACCGGCATGATGACGATGCATTTGTCGATTTGGTTTTTGCCGACAAGGAAGTCGTACCGCAGCGGATTCACGGCAAGCTTTCTTTGCTGGATGTCTTAGCAGAGATGAATGATGGGACACGCGTTCACATTGAAGTGCAGGTGTTATTGGACGAATG
This sequence comes from Lachnospiraceae bacterium, assembly GCA_963657835.1. Lineage (GTDB taxonomy): Bacteria > Bacillota > Negativicutes > Veillonellales > Megasphaeraceae > Megasphaera. The sequence continues at coordinate 8,424 of CAVKOP010000048.1, forward strand.
TATGGCCAATCGTACTTTATATTACTGGGGACGGATATACAGCCGGGAATTGGAAGCGGGAGAACCATATCAACATTTGCGGCCTGTCATTACGATTGACTTACTAAATTATGACCAATTTCCACAGTATGATACCTATTCTCATACATATCATATTGCCAATGATGAAACCCATGATGTATTGACGAATCATTTGGAAATGCATTTCATTGAATTGCAAAAAATTCATATTAGCGATATAAAAAGGCTGAAGCGGGCAGACAAATGGATTGCATACTTTTCACCGAAATGCAGTGACCAAGAAAGGAAGGTGCTGGCCATGAGTGATACAGCTATCAAAGATGCCATGACCTATGAAGGCCAATTTGCAAGCAACAATACATTAAAATCGCAGTACTGGGATTATGAAAAAACAATGCGTGACATAGCGTCGGTACGGCTGAGCGGAGAAACAAGGGGACGGCAGGAAGGAAGAAAAGAAGGTAGAAAAATACTGGGTATACTGATTCAGAAATTGATGCAGGAAGGGCGTATGGATGAAGTAGAAAAAGCGTTAGCTGACGATGCCTATCAAGAAAAATTACTGCATGAATATCAGTTGATATAGTGTGGTAAAAGAAAACACCGCACGAAGATTTTGTTTTAGGCAATGCGTAATTTTGTTACTTTGGTGCTAAATTTTTAAAGAACAAGGGGCCTTGCATGATGTTGCAAACTTTCATGCAAGGCCCCTTGTTGGGTGTTATAGTGAAATGACAGCTTAGGAAAGAATGAAAGAGTATCTCTTATTCTTCATCACTTTTTAATACCGTAATTTTTTGTTTAAACGACATAGCATGGTCAAATTCATCCTGAATTTCCTGACAAGGTTCCTTGTCGAGTTTGCTGACGATATAAATGGCAAGCAGGGAGAAAATGAAGCCGGGAACGATTTCATATAAGCCGAACCAAGCAAATTGTTTCCAAATAAGAACCGTAAGGCCGCCGACGATAATACCGGCTAAGGCTCCGTTTTTGGTCATGCGTTTCCAATAGAGCGACAGTAAAATAGTCGGTCCGAAGGCAGCACCGAATCCGGCCCAAGCGTAGGAAACCATCGTTAAAATGTAACTGTTGGGATTGAGTGCCAATACGATAGCGAGTGCGGCTACAATGAGAACCGTAATCCGGCTGACATAAATCAGTTCGGTATCGCTGGCATTTTTGTGGATAAACGTATGATAAAAGTCTTTAGAAATAGACGATGCCGTAACGAGAAGCTGAGAAGCGGCTGTACTCATAATGGCTGCGAGAACAGCAGACAAAATTAAACCGGTAGCAAAAGGTGGGAACAACTGCTGGCTCATGGCCAGGAAGACTTTTTCTGTATCTGAGCCGGTAAGCGGCGTATTCAGGACGACTTTGCCGACAAGACCGACGAGTACGGCAGCGGCCAGTGAAATGACGACCCAGGTCATGGCAATGTGTTTGGATTTTTTCAATTCTGCAGGATTGCCAATCGCCATGAAACGCACGAGAATATGAGGCTGACCAAAATAGCCGACGCCCCAGGCTAAGGCAGAAATAATAGCAATGATGCCTGTTGAGCTGGTATCCGGGGCCATGTCAAGAAGCTGGGGAGCTGTCGTGGAAAGACGGGTCATAGTTTCCGTCACCCCGCCGACAGCAATCATGCCGATGACGGGCACTAGGACAATCGCTAGAAACATCATGCAGCCTTGAATGAAGTCTGTCCAGCAGACAGCCATAAAACCGCCCAAAAAGGTATATACGACGACGACACCGGCACTAAGCAGCAGTGCAGAAAAATAATCCATGCCAAAGACAGCTTCAAACAGTTTGCCTCCGGAGACAAAGCCGGAGGACGTATAGATTAGGAAAAAGATAAGGATAAAAATAGCAGAAATAATGCGGATGATATTGTTGTCGTCATGAAAGCGGTTTTTTAAGTAATCCGGCATGGTCAGGCTGTTGTTGGCGACTTCTGTATAATTTCGCAGCCGCTGAGAAATAAACTGCCAATTGAGATACGTACCGATGGCAATGCCGATGGCAATCCAAGATGCCGAAACCCCTGTCGCATAGGCAAAGCCTGGCACGCCCATCAGCATCCAGCCGCTCATATCGGAAGCTTCCGCACTCATCGATGTAATCCATGGTCCCAGACTGCGTCCGCCGAGAATATAATCACTTAGTCGTTGTTGGGAACGAGAGTAATAGATGCCAATAGACAACATAGCCAGCAGATACAAGGCGAAGGCTGTGAGGATTGGCACATTTAGGTGTTCCATGTATAAATACCTCCCTATTGCGTATAGAAATATAAGTCAATGATGTTCTTATTGTACTGTACTTTTGCATGCCAGGCAAGGGCTTTATCGTGATAAAGTGATAAGAAATAGTATATTGCGTATTTTTAAAAGATATGATAGGGTTAAATTACGATTCTACTTATTAGAGAAAGAAGTCACGATACTGATGAATATACTTACCCTTGAACATGTAAAAAAATCTTACGGATTGCGAGTTTTGTTTGATGATGTGACCTTTGCCGTTGACGGCGGCCAAAAATTGGGACTCATTGGCTTAAATGGTGCCGGCAAGACAACCTTGTTGAAAATTATTGCCGGAATTGCCGAAGCGGACAGCGGTACAATCTGGAAAAACCAAAAAGCAAGAATCCATTTTTTACCCCAAGAGCCAGTGTTTCAGCCAGGCCATACGGTCTTGGAAAGCGTACTGGATGGTGATTTGCCGGTCATGCAGCTGCTGCGCCGTTACGAAGAAGCCGTAGAACGCAGTGATGACGAAGCAGTTGTCAGACTGACTGAAGAAATGGACGAAAAACACGCCTGGGAATTGGAACAGCATGCTAAAGTCATTTTGCAGAAACTGGGGATTCACAAATTGACCCAGACCGTTGATGAACTGTCCGGCGGCCAGCGCAAACGGCTGGGATTGGCTCGTGCGCTGATTATGCCGTGTGATTTGCTGATTATGGATGAACCGACCAATCATTTGGATGACAAGACGATTATGTGGCTGGAAGACTATTTGCGTGACAGCAAGTCAGCCCTCATCGTCAGCACGCATGACCGCTATTTCCTTGATTCCGTAGTGCATTCGATGCTGGAACTGGACCGCGGCCGCGTTTATACATATGAAGGAAACTACGCCCAGTATTTGGAACTGCGGGAAGCCCGGCTGGCACAGGAAGAAGCGTCAGAAGAAAAACGGCGCAACCTCATTCGCCGTGAAACGGCTTGGATTAAGCGGGGCGCTCAGGCTCGTTCTACTAAACAAAAGGCGCGGATTGCCCGCTATGAAGAATTATGCGCTATTGAAGCAGGCAAGCCGCTGCATGAAGTAGAGATGTTTGATACGTCTGTCCGGCTGGGAAAAACAATATTGGATATAGATGACGTTGCCTTTGCCTATCCGCAGGGACAGCCGCTGTTTCAGCATGTGACCTATCATGTCGTCAAACATGACCGCATCGGCATTATCGGTGAAAACGGCGTCGGCAAATCGACGCTGCTCAACGTATTGGCCGGTCGGCTGCAGCCTACAGCCGGTACGCTGACGATTGGGCAGACCGTGCGCATTGGCTTTTTTACGCAGCAACTGCCGCAGTTTGATGAATCGATGCGGGTCATTGACTACGTGCAGGAACACGGTCATTTTGTTACCAATCAGTTCGGACAGCGGATTTCAGCGACACGTCTGTTAGACCAATTTCTTTTTACAGACGATATGCAGTATACCTATATTGAAAAACTGAGCGGCGGCGAACGCAGACGCCTGTATCTGCTGCGGCTGCTTATGGATCAGCCCAACGTGCTCATGCTGGACGAACCGACGAATGATTTGGATATCCCGACTTTGACCGTATTGGAACGCTATTTGGATACCTATCAGGGCGTTGTACTGGTCGTATCTCACGATAGATATTTCCTGGATCGCGTTGTCGATAAACTCTTTGTATTGGAACACGGCACGTGGCAGCGGTATTACGGCGATTACAGCCAGTATATCGAAGAAAAATATGCCGGTCATGCAGATAAAACGGAAAGCAGCGCGGCATCTGCAAAACTTGTGCAGACAGAAAAAACGATCAAACCAGCAGTACGTCCAGCTAAAAAAGGTCTAACATCCCGACAGGAAGAAGAGCTAAAGAAAATCACGACAGAACTGCCGCAGTACGAAGCCATGCTCAAAGGACTCAATGCTGCCATTGCCGCTGCAGGCAGTGATTATGAAAAAGTAGAATCGTTGCTGCAGGAACAAAAAGAAACGCAGAATACAGTCGATGCGATGACTGAACGCTGGTGTGAACTGGAAGATTTGAAGGGGGAATAAGTTTTAACTTTTATTTGGAAGTTTGAAGTAAATCAAGCGGAATGCTGCAAACTATGTACTTAAAACGGTATAGCAAAGGGACTGAGACAAAATGAACTAAAAATTCTCATTTTGTTACAGTCCCTTTTTTAAGTTACGTTTTTATGTGATAGAAAACGTTGACATAAAAGCGGGTTAGTGTAAAATAATTGTGGGAAAACTTTATTAGGCTAAAAAGAGGAACATATAAAAAAAGAAGGAACTTCTTTGGTATAATGAAATCAGCACAATCCATTACAAAGGAGTCCTTCTTATGACTAGTATACAACATATCCTCACCCGTAGTACAGACTTTTTTAATTCCTTATTGCAATCTATCGTAACGAAACAATCCACCATGGCAGATTTGACACAA
>CAVKOP010000049.1:0-8006 GCA_963657835.1 Lachnospiraceae bacterium
AACCTACGACCTTCGGGTTATGAGCCCGACGAGCTACCAACTGCTCCACCCCGCGATGAAAAAGTTGGTGGTGGGGGAAGGATTCGAACCTTCGAAGGCAGTCGCCGGCAGATTTACAGTCTGCTCCCTTTAGCCACTCGGGAACCCCACCAGATAATTGGAGCCGACGATAGGACTTGAACCTACAACCTACTGATTACAAGTCAGTTGCTCTACCAATTGAGCTACGTCGGCTCGGTTTGTTTCGTTTGCTTAACGGAACGTAACTTATTTTATCAGAAGCATCACATCCTGTCAAGCACTTTCAGAAGTTTTTTTATTTCTTTTTGAAAACTTCTGAGAAACTCATTTCCATGTTTTCTTCAGGCCTTTCCAAAAAGTTCTTTAAAACCGCTGACTTGGATAGTATACTATACTGTATAGTAAATTGCAAGAGGTATTTTAAAATTTTTTACTTTTTCAGGAGATTTATATATGATGATAGAAACGACTTCCCTCAAAGCCTTTGCCGCTTCGCTGCATCTCGATTGTCTGGGCATCGCGCCGGCCCAATTGCCCATTCCCCCGCAGACAGGCGATATCCCCATCTGCCCGCTGGCTGCCGGCCAGGGGCCGGAACGGTACATGCCTTTATCGGTACTGCCGGAATGTCAGTCTATTATTGTCATTCTCTTTCCTTACTACGGCGGGCGCGATCTGCATGCCAATTTATCCCAGTACTGCCGCTGCTACGATTATCACCCTGTCGTTCATCGGTATTTGGACCGCATCATATCTTATCTGACAGCTCACTATCCCGACAGCAGGCATAAAGCAATCGTCGATACGTCGCCGCTGGCAGACCGCTGGCTGGCTTATGAAGCAGGTCTTGGCTTTTATGGTGACAATCACTGCTTTTTCAATGATACCTACGGCTCTTACTTTTTTATCGGCAGCATTTTGACAACGATCCCTTTCCAGCCGGACACGCCGACAGCCAAAGAATGTCTGCACTGCGGTGCCTGCCATGCGGCCTGCCCGGGACAATGCTTTTCTTCTGGTACGTATGACTATCAGCTGTGCAAATCCTATTTGACACAAAAAAAAGGCAGCTTTACGCTGCCTGAACAAAAGGTCATGGCCAAAACGCCGCTTATTTTCGGCTGTGATGTCTGCCAGGATGTCTGCCCGTTAAACAAAACTGTACCGCTGACGCCGCTCCCCGAAGTTCAGCAGGACCGAATCGCCTTCCTTTCCCGTGAAGAATTGGAATCCCTCTCCAACAAACAATTTCAAAAGGCGTTTGGCATGCGTGCATTTGCTTGGCGCGGCAAAAAAACGCTGCTGCGCAACATGGACTGCCTAGAGGGTAAAAACGGAAGCGACGGAAACAACAACATAAATACACAACAGGATAAAGACGCCGGCCAGGAAAACAACCGGTAAAAAGACGGCGGCAATGCTTCGCCCTATTCCCATCGCATAATTGACCTGCAGCGCCAGCACAAGCAGAATCACTCCCCAAAGGCCGGACAAAAAGACGATAAGCCCAACCAAGCTTCCCGGTAAAATAAACGCAAACGTACCGGCCAGCGTGCCTATATTGGCAGGAATGCCGCAAAAGCATAGCGCGGCCAAGATACCTTTCCATGCGCCGCTGCCGCCAAGGAGCTGCGCCGTTCCATGGAGCAGGGCCGCTTCTATCAGCAGCATTACGGCACCGCCGCCGTAGATAGCTATCAGCAGCCATACGCCGGCTCGTTCCCACTGCACATATACCGAAATAACGGACAACAACGTTGACAAAAACCAGATAATCCCCCCTTCATACAGCCGCTGCTCCCGGGTAATCTTCATCAAGGTAGTTTTGGGGGCTGTTACCAGATCATATGCCAATATCATGGCTTCTTCTATATACTGTTTCAATGCTGCCATACCCCTTTCATCATCAACAGCGGCAAGGGTATATCCTGTTGCGCCCCAAATGCAGACTGTATAAACTGCAGGGACGATATATTGCCCTGTAACAACTGCCGCACGCTAAAATCGTCTGTATAGGTAACAATCGGTACATTATCCGCATCTGCATGTATCAGCTGACCCGCATAAGTCAATGCATCGTAATAGTTTCCCATTTCATCGACAAGACCGGCCTGCTTAGCCTGCGCGCCCGTAAAGACTCGGCCGTCTGCCAGCGTACGCACCGTACCTTCATCCATGTGTCGTTCTTCTGCTACTACATCTACAAACTGTTCATACATATTATTGACCATGGCCTGCGTCAGTTGTCGTTCTTCGTCAGTCATCGGCCGAAAAGGTGAAAAAATGTCCTTATGAGCACCTGATTTGATTTTCTCTTCACTAATGCCGATTTTCTGGCTGAGTCCCTGCAAATCATAATACGACATATATACGCCTATACTGCCTGTAATCGTAGACGGATTGGCATATATTCTATCGCCGTACGCAGCCAGCCAATAGGCTCCGGAGGCCGCAGTATCTCCCATGGATACGACGACGGGCTTGCCGTCTTCTTTCAGACGCCGCAATTCTTCAGCCGCTTCCTGGGTAGCCGCAGCACTGCCGCCGGGGCTGTCTATGCGAAGAAGAACTGCTTTGACGCTGTCATCTTTTCTCGCTTTGCGAAACTGCCGCATAAGCGCACCTGACGTCGTTGTCGAAGCAGTTCCCAGCCCCATGCTCTCTTTATCTCCACCGACAATCGTGCCGCTGACTCGAATAACGGCAACTTTTTTCTCTTGGGACAATGATGTTTCAACCCAACCTGTCCGCGAAAGGACAGCGCCTGTAATCACTGCCGCAAACAGCAACACGACGACAGCGGCCGCTGTCCTCATTTTCTTTTTCTTATCCATGTCACCCTCCTTTATATAAAAAAAGGGATGCCTTGTACTGGCAGCATGCTGCCGGACAAGCGGTATCCCTCTTTTTTATTATGCATGATCTTCGTGAGTCGTATCCAAGTTGAGAAATAACGTATATTCCCCTTTGAAATACAATTTAATAGACCCGACAGGACCATTGCGGTGTTTTGCTAAAATAACTTCTGTAATATGCTGATTTTCCGTTTCTTTGTCATAGTAATCTTCCCGATAAAGAAAGGATACAATATCCGCGTCTTGTTCCAATGCGCCGGATTCCCGCAGGTCGCTCAGCATAGGCCGTTTATCTTGACGGCTTTCTACGCTTCGGCTGAGCTGTGACAAAGCAATCAGCGGCACTTTTAATTCCCGCGCCAGTGCTTTTAAAGAACGGGAAATTTCAGAAATTTCCTGCTGGCGGCTTTCTGCGTTGCGGCCCTGCATGAGCTGCAGGTAATCGACAACAATCAGGTCCAGGCCGTGTTCGGATTTCAGCCGTCTAGCCTTTGAACGCATTTCCGCTACGGAAATACCCGGTGTGTCATCAATATAAATCGGTGCCTGATACAGTTTGTCGCAGGCGTCGGTCAACCGAGTCCATTCTTCATCGCTGTTCAGCTGCCCTGTGCGCAGTTTTTGTGAATCAATATGCGAAATCTGGCACAAAATACGCTGCACGAGCTGTTCCTGTGACATTTCCAAAGAAAAGAACGCTACGGTCTTATGCTGGCGTACGCCGACATTCTGCGCAATGTTCAAAGTAAATGCCGTCTTCCCCATACTCGGGCGAGCGGCAACCAAAATCAAATCAGAAGGCTGCAATCCCGATGTCATGCGGTCCAAATCGCGAAATCCCGTAGGAAGACCCGTAAGACCGGCTTTATTTTCGTAGAGCTTGGTAATTTTATCCAGTGTTTCTTCCACTACAGCCCCTACGGGAGAAAAATCGCCGCGATTTTTATTTTCCGATAATTGTAAAATACGCCGTTCCGCATCATCCAACAAATCTTCCGGCTCTTTTTCACCATCATAAGCAGCTGCCGTCAAATCGGTACAAGTTGTAATCAAATTGCGTGCCAATGCCTTTTCCGACACAATATTTGCATGATATTCGATATTCGCTGCCGTAGCAACGAGATTCGGCAGGCTCAAAATATATTCGATGCCACCGACATCGTCCAATTTTTTCATGCGCCGCAGTTCTTCCGGAAGCGTAATGACATCGATTTCTTTATTATCATGGTGCAAATGTTCCATCGCTTCAAAGATAATCCGATGTACTTCCCGATAAAAATCATTGGGAGTCAGCTTTTCCATCGCCGCAATGACAGCATTATGGTCAAGCATCATGGCTCCCAGGACAGCTTGTTCTGCCTCTACATTTTGCGGTGGAATACGTTGTTCCATACTGTTTACTCTCCTATTTTACCAGCATCAAATCCAACACGTCCTGTATCGTTGCGGCACTGTATATCTGCAGTGCTAAATGATGCGCCGGAATATCCTGTTCATTTTCACAAGGGATAATAATCCCCTTCATGCCCGCCTGTTTGGCGCCGTAGGCTTTTTCAAAAACACCGCCGACGGGTTTTACATTTCCCTGTACGGAAATTTCGCCGGTAAGCGCCATATCCTGCCGTACCGGTGTATGCGTAATCGCTGAAATCAAAGCCGTCGTAATGGCACAGCCGGCTGACGGTCCGTCAATGTTGCCGCCGCCGACAAAATTGATATTGACATCATAGTCCGACAGTTCTTTCCCGGTTATACCGCGAACGACTGCAGCCGCATTAAACATGGAATCCTTGGCCATGGACCCGGCTGTATCATTAAACCGATAATAGCCCTTGCCAGGAGAACGAGCCGGAAACGCGACGGCTTCAATTTCAATAGCCGAACCCAAATACCCGGACACACCCAGCCCGAATACTTTGCCGACAGCCGGCGTATCCGATGCTTTTTTCATCACATACGGCACTAAGCGGCTAATTTGTGCTACGCGGTGTACATGCTGCTTTGTAATGACAACATGGTCTTTACAACCAGCCTGATAGACAGCCAAGCCATAGGCGTCTGCTAAAATATTAACAGCCTTTCTTCCTTCAATCGTAAAAGAGCTGATAAGCTGTGCCGCACCATCTTCCAAGTCCGCCTGCAGTTCTTTGGCCGCATTTTCAACAATTTTCTGTATATCCTGCGGTACGAGCGGTTCAAAAAATATTTCTGCGCAGCGGGAACGAATCGCCGGATTGATTTCCGACGGGTCTCGCGTCGTAGCGCCAATAAGGACAAAATCGGCAGGCGCGCCTTCGGCAAACAGTTTTTTGATATACTGCGGTACATTCGGGTCCTCTTCATCATAGTAAGCTGATTCAAACTTCACCCGCTTATCTTCCAATACCTTCAGCAGTTTATTAAGCAGCATCGAGTCCATTTCACCGATTTCATCAATAAAAAGAATCCCGCCGTGCGCTTCCGTAACCAGTCCCGGCTTGGGTTCCGGAATGCCTGTATCTGCCAAGTCGTGCCGCGCCCCTTGATAAATCGGGTCATGGACTGAACCAATGAGCGGATTGGTCATATCTCTGGCATCCCAGCGCAGCGTCGTGCCGTCTGTTTCGATAAACGGCGCATCCGGGCCAAACGGGGTAAACGGCAGCTTCTGCGCTTCTTTCAAAATAATGCGCGCCGCTGTCGTTTTTCCCACTCCCGGCGGGCCGTACAGCAGTAAATGCTGCGGATATGCCGAGGCTAATTTACTCTGCATGGCTTCGACAGCACGTTCCTGCCCGATGACAGCCTGGAGCTTTTTAGGACGAACACGCTGCATAATCGATTCGTTTAGATGAATCGTATCGAGCCGCTTCAGTTCTTCCAGCTTTCGTTTGGACTGTGGCGTTTCTACATCGTGCAGTTCTTCGCGAATCAGCTGCATTTTGATTTCCTGCACATATTCCTGCTGTTTTTCTTCCATCCGCTGGGAAATTTTCTTTTCCAGCCGGTCTTCCACAGCTTGTCGTGCCAGCATTTCTGCCAATATATTTTCTAATTCATTAAGTACGTCAATAACTTCATCATCCTGCGGCAGCTTGTCATACGAAGCATCTTCATAGACGAGGCGCTGCAGTCCTACCAAACGCCGTCTGGGATCTTCCGAATGGACATACGACAGCGCAGCGTATTTGCTGGCCCGCAGCACCATTTTTTCAGACCCTATCAGACTAGTAAAAGCGCCGTAAAGTACATTGACCTGACGGCGAAGTTCTTCCTCCGCCGTCGGTTCCAGATACTTATGGCGCTGTAATAATTTATCCAGTAATTCTTTCATCATGTCCCCTTATTGCCAACATAGATATCGGCATCCGGTCCCTGTTTATCCTTCTACAACGTGAACCGTAATGACGCTTGTAATGGAAGGATGTACACGAATAACGACATCGTATGTTCCTAATGATTTAATCGGTTCCTTAATTTCTACTTTTTTCTTATCCAAATCAATATCATACTGTTTTTTCGCTGCTTCGCTGATATTTTTGCCGGTAATGGCACCAAATACTTTGCCGCCTTCGCCTACTTTTACCGGAATCGTCAATTCTACTTTTTTCAGCTGGCTTGCCAAAATAAGTGCTTCATCCGAAGCAACCTGCGCTTTATGTTTGGCAGCAGCCTGTTTTTGTTTGGCATCATTGATATTTTCTGCCGTACCAGGCGCAGCTAATTTGCGGGGCAGCAAAAAGTTGCGGCCATATCCTTCGGATACGTCAATGATTTCCCCTTTTTTACCCAATTTTTTGACATCTTGCAGTAATATAACTTTCATTCTTTCTCATTCTCCTTATTTTTATTTAATACTTCATGCAGTGCAGCCATGACATCGCCCTGGGTTTCTGTCAAGGAACGCCCTTTTACCTGGGCTCCGGCTACGGTTCGATGACCGCCGCCGCCCAGCGCTTCCATGACCAGCTGTACATTAATCTCGCCTTTGGAACGCGCGCTGATGCCGATGCAGTCGCTGCTTAATTCATAAAATGTAAAGCTAGCTGACACATTGTCTATATTAATCAGCGTATCGGCAATCTGCGCAGCTACGATGGTCACATTCTGCGTACCCGGCGGGCAGACTGCCATCGCAACGCCGTCATCAATCTTGGCGTCAGATAAGATACGCGCTCTGTCCCGCACGGTTTCAAAATCAAAACTAAACAATTCCCGCACGATTTCCGGGTCTGCGCCGCTTCGCCGCAAGTACGCAGCTGCATCAAAGGTGCGTACGCCGGTCTGCACGGCAAAATTTTTCGTATCAACAATGATGCCTGCATACAAGGCAGTCGCTTCAATTTTTTCCAGCTCAATGTCTTCCTGATAGTACTGCAGCAGCTCAGTGACCAGTTCACTAGTAGATGAACTGGACGGTTCTGTATACGTAAGCAGCGGTTTTTTGATAAAATCGCTGCTGCGGCGATGATGGTCGATGACGACGCGCCGATCTGTTTTGTCAATCAGTTCCGGCGAAACAGTCATATCCGGCCGGTGCGTATCTACAATAAACAGCAGTGTCTGGCTGTTGCACAAATCCTGCGCCATTTCTGCGGAAATAAGCAAATCCTTAAAAGCAGGTACATCGAGTATCTGTTTTTCCAAACGGCAAATGGCATCAGTCTGCTTGCTGACAATAATATGAACCGGCTTGCCGACCAGGCGTGCCATATGCGCTACGCCGACAGCCGAGCCAATGCTGTCATAATCTTCCCGTTCATGTCCCATGATGAGAACGCATTCACTAGTATCAATGAGTTCCCGAATCGCCTGGGCCACGACTCTGGCACGGACACGCGTATTTTTCTCAACAGAACGGGTCTTGCCGCCATAAAAATGAGGCGAGCCGTCTTCTTCGTAAACGACGACCTGGTCACCGCCGCGTCCCAATGCCAAATCCAGCCCGGCCCGGGCCTTGTCAGCCAATTCATTGAAGTTGGCCATGCCTGCCGTCATGACTTCTTCCGGAAATGCGGCTACGCCGATGCTCAACGTCACAGGAATACGGTTTACCGTATGAATCATGCGAATTTTTTCCAAAAAAGAAAAGTTGTCTTCTTTAAGTGTATCCAAAGCTTTGCGGCTCAAGCAGGCAAAATATTTTTCATT
>CAVKOP010000049.1:8016-12703 GCA_963657835.1 Lachnospiraceae bacterium
CAGTTATTGACATTAGTCCACAGCGTCGCCTGCTGTACAGCCGACATCCCTTTAGCGACTTCTTCCATGTTGTCGATTTCAATATCACAAAAAACAGGCACAGAGGCAATACAATTCATCTTTTGGATTTCTGTTTCCGTAATATCTTCAAAATACAGAATCAAATAGTTGTCGTCGTCAGACCCTTCGGTCTGTAAATACTTGTAAACGACGCGGTAATACCGCTCGCCAATATGTTCAAAGAAATAGCCAAACTTTCCCCAAAACTTATCGATATTAAGATTGGGCATAATGTGGTCCAGCTTCTGGTCATTGTCGATATCACCGACCCAGTCGCGAAATACGCTGTTGGCCCAGCAAAGGCTGGACTGCATATCCACAATGGCAATGCCAATCGGAAGATTCTGCACTGCATACGTAGATGCCTGGTCTACGCTTTGGGAAATAGCATCAAAAAACTGACTGATTTCCCGGTTTCGTTCTGTCGTATTCTTACGCGTCAGTACATAGGCGCCTATAATCAGAATCAGCGCCAGCAGCGCGATAATCCAGTTATATATGGCGATGACAGCGAGCAGCAAGACCATAATCAGAAAAACAGGTTCTTCATTCCGTCTTGACAGCAATTTTTTAAACATTTTTCCGCCCCCTGCGTGTTACGTCATGTTTTGCTTTTTACGAATATTGGCCAGCATGTCTATCAGTCCCATAATAAAAGCGGCATAGGAAAAGACCGGCATCACAAAAAACAAAACGATGATTACTGCCTGCAGACCTGTGCTAATATGAAAGCGGCGGTCGAGGAAATAAAATAGAAAGGCAAGGCCTTGAATGCAAATGAAAAAGAATGCCATTTGATTGAGGTTGAGACCTATACTGTTCAGCCAATCTATAGAACGGGTCGTCCCCCAATATTTCATAACCAATGCCAATATGTATAAGTATATCACACCACGCGGCATTTCCCAATAACGAATTGGCAAAAAAGGTCTAACATCAAATCCCAGACGCTGCAGGAAAAATTGGGAAACCTTCACATTTATATACGCAATAATCGCCATAGACAAACAAAGAAACATAGGCAGCATCGTTGGCAGCTGGCGCCGTATTTCTTCGAGCTGGGCTTTCGTTTCGGCCAGCTGGATTTCCGACATGCCGCTGTCTTTATACTGCTGCAGCGCTTCCTGCATAAACGTATCAAATACATCACGCAGCATAGATACAACGTTGACATCCATGACGGCATACATAAGCGCCATCAGGCCAATAGCCGTGCCGATAAGAGCGGCCGTCACCCCCATGAGGAGTTTGGCAGGCGGCCATTTTTCCTGAAACCCTGCCCCCATGGCAATGCCTACGGCGCCAAAGGTGGCAATCTGCACGACGGCTGTCAGCGGATCAATAAAAATCCCCATCAGAATACCAGCCGTTACGCCCAGCATCACAGCCTGCCGCAGCCCATATTTTACAAACAAAATCGTCATGGGAATCGGCATAATAAAATAACCTATAAATGAAAAAAACGGCAGATAGGTACTAAGAAGCGCTAAAATCAACATAATTGCAGCAAAACACCCTGCTGTTGTAATCGGTGTTACACGCTTCTGTTCCATGAAATCCTCTCCCTTCTCTTTTTCAAATGACGCAGCAGAAGCAGCCTCGCAAACCATCCTGCACTCTGCACAGCTGGATTGCTGTGCGCTGCAGATACGCCTGCTGCTGCCTGCCCTATGACCGTAAACAGCGGAGGCAAAATACCTCCGCTGTCAACATATACTATACAATTCTATACTTCCATAATAATCGGCAGAATCATCGGACGCCGACGGGTTTTTTCATACAAGTAGCGGCTCAATGTATCCCGTACCTGCGATTTGATAACAGCCCATTCACGAATATTTCCTGCTTCACAGCGTTCCAATACGGCGGCTACGCGGTCATGCGCTTCACTGATTAATTCTTCTGAATCACGAACATATACAAAGCCGCGGGATACAATATCCGGGCCGGCTAATGCATGACTCGTACCCTTGGCCAGCGTCATGACGACAATGACGACCCCTTCCATAGCCAGCTGCTGGCGGTCGCGAATGACGATGTTGCCTACATCACCGACACCTAAGCCGTCAACGAAAACACGGCCGGCATTGACATGGCCTGTCTTATGACCGGATCGATTGGAAAATTCAAAAATCTGCCCGTTGTCGCCAATGAGAACATGATCTTTGTTTACGCCCATCATAACGGCCAAATCACCATGCTGCTTGAGCATGCGGTATTCGCCGTGTACCGGAATAAAGTACTTCGGCCGAATCAAATCAAGCATCAATTTTAGTTCTTCCTGGCTCGCATGACCGGATACGTGGATTTTTTTATCCCGGCCGGCAATAACCGTAGCCCCCAGTTTCATCAGATTATCAATCGTACGGCCTACACCGGTTTCATTTCCCGGAATCGGCGTAGCTGAAATAATAACAGTATCCCCAGGAATAATGCTGACACTGCGGTGGTTATTTGATGCCATGCGCGAAAGCCCTGCCATCGGTTCTCCCTGGCTGCCCGTCGTCAAAATTAATATCTGATCTTCCGGATACCGGTTCAGCTCATCCGGTTCAATCAAGACGCCTTCCGGTACATCCAAGTAGCCCAATTCGATGGCAATCTGCACGTTGTTGACCATGCTGCGCCCCAACACCGTAACTTTGCGCTTAAACTGTACGGCTGTATTGATAGCCTGCTGGATACGGGAAATGTTAGAAGCAAATGTCGCCAAAATAATACGGCCTTTAGCAGCCCGAAACGCCTTGCGAAACGCATGGCCTACGGTCATTTCTGATTCTGTATATCCCGGCCGTTCTGCATTCGTGCTGTCCGACATGAGCAGCAGTACGCCGCGGCGTCCCAAATCTGCAAATTTATGGATATCCATGAGCAGCCCGTCTACAGGCGTCAGGTCCATTTTGAAGTCCCCTGTATGAACAATCGTACCTACCGGTGTTTTGAAATACAATGCACTCGCATCAGGAATAGAATGGTTCGTATGGATAAATCCTACTTTCATACAACCAATCTGCACTTCATCGCCGTGATGCACTTCATTCAATTCGTAATTTGTAATATGATTTTCCTTTAACTTGCCTTCAATAAGGCCGCATACCAGCTTCGTAGCGTAGACAGGTACATTGACTTCATTCAGCAAATATGCCAAGCTGCCAATGTGATCTTCGTGTCCATGAGTGATGACGACGGCCCGAACTTTATCCCTGTTTTCAATCAAATAACTCATATCAGGGATTACTAAGTCAATACCGAACATGTCATCATCCGGAAAAGCCAAGCCGGCATCAATGACAATAATGTCATTTCCGTATTGGATGACTGTCATATTTTTGCCGATTTCACCCAGCCCGCCCAAAGGAATGACCATGAGTTTTTCCTTTTTAGCCAAAATAGTTACCTCCCATAATAAATTTTATCCGTTCTCACTGCGCCAAACAGCCCCCAATAGAGACTCTCCTTTACAGACAAACAATCCATGACCAGCCGCTCTTTACTATGGATGGACGTCTGTCTTCAGATATAACGAACAATCCTGGATTTATCCTTCTCTCATATTGTCCGTTATTTCTCTTTCTATGTCAATAATATGCAGACAAATTTCTCTGAATTGAGCAAAATTTTCGTGTAAAATGTAGGTATTTCGCAAAAATCCTGTTTTTCAATGACTTTTATTCATACGTAACGATGAAAAAACGGCAATATCATCCAAAACACGGTATTGGTATGATATTGCCTCATGGATAAACTATCTATTTATATTCTTTTGCATGTTTCTTTACGTCTTGA
Source organism: Lachnospiraceae bacterium (assembly GCA_963657835.1). Lineage (GTDB taxonomy): Bacteria > Bacillota > Negativicutes > Veillonellales > Megasphaeraceae > Megasphaera. The sequence goes on from CAVKOP010000049.1 coordinate 11,863, forward strand.
GGAATAGACAAACTCATTCCGTCCGGCAAGGCCGTGCATTCAATCGACAAGGAAACTTCACTCATATTGATAAATTTTAATACTTCTTCCTTGTCTTTCAAAGATGCATTGTCTTTCATCACAGCCGCCGTAATACTGCGGATATGATCTGTCAGCGGTATTTCAACTTTAGTAATCCGCTTCGTAGAGGCATCTATCGTGACAGCCGCTTTGACATCGCCGGTCTGCTGCAATGCCAGCAATACATCTTTCAAAATTTTGACGTCACTGGCTTTGGCTCCCTGTTTCACCCATTCTTTTTCGTCTCCTGCCGTATAAATCTTGGACATATCATAGGTAACCGTATAGACGTCACCCTGGGCCGTTACATCTTTGACATCGGCCAATACATTATGTACGCCGGCAATTTGTTTGGCAACCGGGGCAGCACTCTTTAAATCAATCGTGTTCTTGACCCAACTGTTTTTATCGGTTTTTTCGCCGTCCAGTTTAGCATGTTGCCCATCATAATAATATACCAGCTTTTTCCCATCCTGTTCGATATATCCCTGTACCGTAGGGGAAGAATGCCCCATGGCAGAGGCTGAAAACGCTGCTTTGCTGACAAATGGTTCTGCCTGCACGTCAAATGTAGCCGTGCAGTTTCCTTCACCGACAAACGGCATCTTTGCCTGCACCTGCATCGTATATTCGCCCTGCGGATGGTTAATCATATTGTTGACCGCTTCTTTATACGTATCTGCCGGTGTAGCTGCCCATACTGCAGTTCCCATCATGGCACAAGCGGCTGCTGCCAAGATGGTTCGTTTCAATGAAAATTTCATGATAGTATCTCCCTTCC
>CAVKOP010000050.1:0-12626 GCA_963657835.1 Lachnospiraceae bacterium
TTATTGGCAGAAGAGCTGATGGTGTTTGGGTTAAATATTTAGATACACGAGAAATTACCAAAAGATATTGGAATTGGAATGGAGATGGGGCTTCACCAGTTGTTTATAGAAAATTGCGAACTGATGGAGATACTTTGGTTATAAATTATGGTAATTCTCGGGAATATGGGGAATTTCGGTTCCGATGGGATGAAAATGTGCAATGGTTTGGCATCGATAAGGTTGTTTATTAATAAAGCGGGCTTATAAAAAAATATATAAAGAGGTGACATATATGAAGAAAAGGACGATTTGGAAAAAAGCAGGATTGGTATTGGCGATGGTTTCAGTTCTATACATGATGGGCGTGATGATAGCTTTTGCCAATTCAATATATTTAAATGGCGATAGAAATTTTGTAGGAGTTGGCGGAAGCGGTACTAATAATACAAATTATATCGACATAACATCTGTTAATGTTCATGAATATAATCCACCATACTACATTATTGCATTTAATAGAATTAATTGGGTACGTGGAGTACCGGGACGTGAAGATCACATTTCGTGGCATTTTTCGAGAACAGAACGGTACCGTTATGACTACGATGCACGAAAAATGTATATCGAAAGAAAAGATAGAAATGGAACGACGTATTGGTTTTACTTAGATCCGTCATATTTACGAAATGGATGCCAAGGCTTTGGACCACCAGCATATGTCTGGTGGAATTTTGCACAAGGTGAAATAGCGTTCATGGCCGCATATCATATGAGCTTTTTTAAAACGCCTGTGACTGACTATGCCAAACGATATTGGCAAACATTGCAATAAATAATATAGAAAGAAGGGAAAATAGATGAAAGAACGAGTGTTTGGTTTGTTTATTGGGATATGTATGCTGGCAGGTAGCAGCTGTTTTGCTATGCAGTTTTCGTCAGTAGAAGAAATGGAGGTGTATCTCAGGCTGGACGCAGTGGTGGTGGTATGGTAATTATCAGTGCTACGCATAATACTGGCGATTATTATATTACTAATGCATATAATGCACATAATACTCAAAGTTACGGAAAAGGTGTTGCTACATTTGGTGATGGTGATGATGCTATGTATATGCATTACAATAGGTATGACCATATGCCCACAGTTATGGGTGGGAAAAATATACATAATACAATTCAATGGCATTTTTTGATTGGACATATCAGCCGCATCCGTACTGACAAAGGTATTACATTGTATGCAATAAATAATACATATGGACCGGAATCTGATTATGTGATTATTGGAAGAAGAACAGATGGTGTTTGGGTTAAATACTTAGACACACGAGAAATTACGAATCGGTATTGGAAATGGGACGGATTTGGACCACTTATAGTTGAGTATACACAGTTACGAACTGATGGGGATACCCTAATTATGAATTATCGTAATTGGCGTTTTCAGGAAAAAGGGGAATTTCGGTTCCGTTGGGATGAAAATGCGCAATGGTTTGGCATTGAGCAAATCGTGTACTAAAGGATGATGAAAAAAGAAAGGGATACTTTATGAAATGGAAAAGGTTGATTTTTAGCTGTTTTATATTAGGAGTATTGAGCACGGGTTCTGCAACATTTGCTGAAGACTCCCCATCTTACGCTAATGCAGTGGTTGCTCCAGGGTCTGCCTTAGATCATGATCACTATGGAAAATCTTTTTCAGCGCAAGAAAAAGAATCATTGGATATGTTTGCCAAATCTATAGCAGATTATATTAAAACAAATTCGAAATATAAAAGTGATTTAGATAAAATAAACGCAGCAACAACTGGAGTTGCGCAATGGATAGCGAGTGCAAGAGACGGAAAATTCGATAAACAGACGAATTTAGAAAGAGCAAGTGGTGAAAGTGCCATTGCAGCAGCTGTATTAAGCCGTGTTTTGGAGTTCTTAGGATATGAGAATTTTGAATATGGAATTAATGTGAGGGAACAACATGAGTATCTCATTGTTACCATGGACGGACAGGAAGGATACGCAGATGCCTCTATATTGCCTAATGGAATAGTCTCATATGGAAAATCTCCGTATGAAGGTGACGCACCAGTAGAAATTCCACCAGGAGTGGATTTGAAAAGTTTACTAGTAGATCGGAAATCACAGCAAGATGAAACTCAGCATCATACGGAATCGACCACTAATGGTTATGTAGATGAGTCTACGCAGATGTTGGCATTAATCAATAAAGAACGGGCCAAACATGGCGCGGCACCGTTGCAGCTTTCGGCAGATTTATCAAAAATTGCAAAATACCGCGCGTGGGAATTGCAGACATCTTTTAGTCATACCCGGCCGAACGGCGGCGAGTATACGGATTTTTTGGGTGATAAAAATATCTGGTCCGGAGAAAATATTGCGGCAGGACAAGTGGACGTGCCAAGCGTATTTCAGTCGTGGATGAGTTCTCCAGGCCATCGGGACAATATGCTGAATCCGCACTATCGTAAATTGGGTTTTGGCCATTGGCAAGATGAAAATACGACATATAAAAACTTTTGGGTACAAATCTTTACAAGTTAATAGATGCATAGTTATGGGATAAGGAGTGACTTTACATGATTAAGAAACTATTAGTGGGCATAGGCATTATGAGTATGAGCATGCTGCCATGCCTGTCGTTTGCACAGAGCGTACAGGAATTCACACAAGAATTCTTTGGGTTGCAATTAGGGGATTCGTATGAACATATTAGTCAGACACATAGGCTGGCAGCTGACGAAACACAACCTAAAGGATCTCCAAGTCAAATGTATAGCATGGTGTTAGAAGTTCCAGAAATAGATGGAGCGCCTTTATATAGAGCGGCTACATTGGTCTTTTATGAAAAAAGGTTGGCAAGTATTAGTGTAAGTTATCTGAATAGAGAAGATGTTATTGTTCAACTGCGTTCTAACTTGATAAAACATTTAGGAAAACCTACGAATATAGATACTGTAGATATGTCTGTATCTAGCAATGAAAAAGATATACTTACTTCCTATGTTTGGTTCAATGGTGATATGCGGGCAGTGTTTGATACTTCTTCTTTAAGTGAAGTTCAAAATAATCTGATTTCATTTTCATATATACCGTTAGAAGAAAAAAATATGGAAGGACAAGACATAGAGTATGCGCGTTCGTTAAAAGAAAATGCAGGTTCCAAAACGATGTTTGAAGAACTGATAAGAAAGAATAGTTCGTATAAAGAGGAAATAAAGAAGAAGATGGAAAAAAATCCTGAATATGCAGCAGCATTACAAGACAGTGGCGTAGACATGACAATTTTTGATTAAAGGAAGTGACGTGGCATGAAAAAGATATTCTTATTATTCTGCTTGCTATGTATATCGGTGACGACTGTTATGGCACAAGACACGACAAACCAGACTCGGCTTGTACGTCCGGACAGCAAGACCGTAGCCGTTATTTTAGATTTTCCTGTAGAATTTATTAATAATCCGAAAATGAATACGATGGTCATGAATAAAGTACAGACTACATTTGCCAAGCCGGATTACTATATCGTACCTATGGAAAAAGCACAGATTGCGAAAGACAATTACTGCGACGAACATGGGATACCTAAGTTTGTGAATCAATACGACATGAACCCGACGCTTACATCGTATGATTTGAAAACGTTGGGGAAGAACTTGCAAGCCGACTATGTATACTATATATCGTTTACAGCCGGTGCAGTCCAACAAGCTTCAGGGATGTTTAATTCATCGTCAGCAACTGTGGGCAACTGCGGCGTTAAAGTGTTGGATATGCATACCGGAAAGTATATATATCAAAAAACAGTTACAGCAGAAGGGAAGAGCACGTCTTGGCTTTCCAATGAATATGCACCGAAAAAAGCCTATTACCATGCGATTGAAAATTGTTTGAAGAAAATAGTTATAGACCCAAAGACACTTGGCAACGCATAGGAGGAAAACGTGATGGCAAAACGAATAGGCATCCTGTGTATAGTACTGGGAATGTGGCTCGTGACATGCACGGCATTTGCCTGGAAGCCTAAAATGATTGATGCAGGCGAAGCGACCGTACAGGTAGGCGATGTATGGCAGGTGAATACGCCGGCAGATTTTGATGCTTCTGACTATGATATGGTAGAACGACAGGGCGTCAATGGCATTTTATTTACCAAGGCAGGAAACGTAACGGTTGCTGCTGTGTATTGGGATAACACTTCGCCGATTGACCGAATCGCCTATAGTAAAGTGAAACGGTTTCATGTCATACCATCACCTAAAAAGGGCAGTTCTATTCAGCATCTAAAGCCGCCGAACACGTATGCTCAGGATTTTTTGAAAAAAGTAAATGCATACCGGTCCACAAAGGGGCTGGTACCAGTGCGGTTGGATGATACGCTGTGCCGCATTGCGGAAGAACGGGCAAAACAAGCAGGCATTGGCAATGACAGTTTGCTGGTTCTGCAAAAAAAGTCTATTGCTGAGCGTGAAAAAAGAAATTACGCGGTATTGGAAGAACGCACGTATAGCGGCAGTGGTTTAGGTATGAAGTATCCGTGTGTACCATTGAATTTTATAGATTCCGATATATGGCCTGATGAAGTAGTTCAATGGGAAATGCAGTGCATACTAAATCCTGCTATTCAGCAAATCGGATTTGGCTTTACCTATCCGGTTAATAGTGCAACGGCAAAATGGGTGGTTTTGTATGCTCGTAAGTAAAATAGTTCTGCACGGATAACACCAGTACTAACTCAGCAGCAAGGCTGTTAATTGCAGGAGTCCCGGTTCTAATGAAGAAAGAAACAGTCGTTCGTTTATCGTATGGGCGCCTTGGCCGCGGTATATGCTGAAGGCCGTGGCAGGGATGCCCATACTTAGGGGGATGTTGGCATCGGTGCTGCCTGCTCGCCAGGTGGCGGCAAGGCCTTGGGTACGGCGGACAGCACAGATGCGGTCGTACAGCGGGGCTTTCAACACGGCGTCGCTGCAGGGGCGGTCGCCGATCAGGGTTTGTGTGATTTGTACAGTCGGTGCCATATGGCGCTGGATGATGGCAGTGATGGTGGCATCTAGCTTCAACAGAGAAGACAGGGATTCAGACCGCAGGTCTAGCGTCAGGTCGGCTTGTGCGGCAATGGAGTTGACCGTCGTGCCGCCTGTCAGCGTGCCAATGTTGTAAGTTGTTTTAGGGGCGGCTGGCAGCTGCATTTGATAGAGGTCGTGAATGATTTCGGCAGCAACGGCAAGGGCATTGGTATTGCCAAAATCAGCCCAACTGTGTCCGCCCTGGGCTTGGATATGGACGGCATAGCGGCGGGAACCGACGGCCCGATTGACGAAGGCATCAGCTGTACCGTCTACGGCGACGACTTCGGAAATCCGGTCGTGCCAGGTATTCATGATATGACGGATGCCTTTCAGGTTGCCTAAGCCTTCTTCTCCGACGTTAAAGGCCAGCATGACACCGGCAGGAAGAGAAATATGGAGCGTGAGCAGCATGCGGGCTATAAACAGTAGGGCAGCCACATCGGCGCTGTTGTCACCACAGGATGGCGCATACAAGAAATCACCGTCTATATGCGGCACAATTGTATCCAACTGAGAGAAAACGGTATCAATATGCGCATTGTAGAGGGGAAATTTTCCTGTTGGAGAAATCTGGTACGGATACAAGACATTGCCGGCGTCGTCGATATAGGCAGTGCTAGCGCCCATTTCGTGAAGCTGGCTAAGAATCCATGCTGCTTTCGTTTCTTCGTGTCCTGTTGGGGAACTAATAGAAGAAATGGTACAGATTAAATCAATGACTTCCTGCATATGCGTGTGAATATACGAGCGTACATTTTTTCTAATAGTATTATTCATGAAAAACACTTCCTTTTCCATTGTAGTATACCCTGTTATCATACACCGTTTTGGGAATAGGGACTGCTAAATTTTATATAAACGAAACAAGCCGAAACGACAGCGGGGGAAGCTGTATCGTTCGGCTTGTTTCTTATATATAAAGGAAGATGGTTATCCTAAGATTTTTTTCAAATCTTCATCGGGCGTGCTGACCGGGCTGATATGATAGTGTTCTACCAAATAGTTGAGGATATTCGGAGAAAGGAAGGCCGGCAGTGTTGGCCCCAGATAGATATGCTGGATGCCCAGATACAACAGCGTCAAAAGGATGCAGACGGCTTTTTGTTCATACCAGGACAGCACCAGCGTCAGCGGCAGGTCATTGACGCCGCATTGGAATGCGTCTGCCAGTGCCAGGGCTACTTTCAAGGCACTGTAGGCATCGTTGCACTGGCCCATATCCATAAGACGAGGCAGGCCGCCGATAGTGCCAAGGTCGAGGTCATTGAAGCGGTATTTGCCGCAGGCCAATGTCAGGACAACGGAATCTTTCGGTGTCTTTTTGACAAATTCTGTATAATAGTTGCGTCCCGGCCGTGCGCCGTCACAGCCGCCGACCAAGAAGAAATGCTTGATAGCGCCGGCTTTCACAGCGTCGATAACCGTATCGGCAACGGAAAGGACGGCCCCATGACCAAAGCCGGTCATTACTGTGCTGCCGCCGTTGATGCCGGTCATGGGATGGTCTTCTGCGTAGCCGCCTAATTCCAATGCTTTCTGGATGAGCGGTGTGAAGTCTTTATCACTGCCAATATGCTGGATTTTGGGATAGGAAACGACTTCTGTCGTGAAAACGCGGTCCGCATAAGAGGGACGCGGCGGCATGAGACAGTTGGTCGTAAAGAGGATAGGTGCCGGAAGAGCATCGAATTCTTTTTGCTGGTTTTGCCAAGCCGTACCAAAATTGCCTTTAAGCTGCGGGTGTTTTTTGAGAAGCGGATAGGCATGCGCTGGCAGCATTTCGCCGTGGGTGTAGATGTTGATGCCCTTGCCGTCTGTTTGCAGCAGCAGCAGTTCCAAATCTTTTAAATCGTGTCCCGTAATGACGATAAACGGGCCTTTTTCAATCGTCAAGGGAACCGTGATAGGCGTCGGTGTGCCGTACGTTGTCGTATTAGCTTCATCGAGCATGGACATGCAAGTCAGATTTACTTTCCCTGTTTCCAATACGAGGGGGAGTAGGGTATCCGTGTTTGAATCTTTGCCGAGCGCTGTCAGGCCCTTGACGAAGAAGGACTGAACAGCAGCATCTGTTTTTCCCAGCATCAGCGCATGATATGCATAGGCTGCCATGCCCCGCATGCCGAAAAGAATCAGTGATTTTAAGGAACGAACGTCTTCGTTGGCGTTCCAAATTTGCTGTACGTCATAATCGCTGTCCGTACCGCCAAGCCGTTCTTTTTCGGTATGGACGGCATCTACCATTGCCTGAATCGTGGCGGCATCAAAGTTGACGTTGGTTACAGTGGTAAACAGGCCTTCGATGAGGAGACGATATGTCTGATCTGTCGGAGCTGCGTGCTGACAGGTACGAGCCAGGCCGATTAAAGCGCCCGTCAGTGTATCCTGCAGTTTGGCAGCGTCTGCCGATTTGCCGCAGACGCCGGCACGGCCGGTACAGCCAGTACCGAAAGCTGTTTGTTCACATTGAAAGCAAAACATATTTTTATCCATTTGTATTCCTCCTAAGATATGCGTACTTGTTATGATTCACACGGAAAGACGACGGTAAGCATCATTTTAAAATCTTCTACAGCATAGACAGCGTGTGGCTTGTGTGCGGGCATGACGAGTGTTTGTCCGGCTTCGACGATGTGTTCCGTGCCGTCAACTGTCAGTCTGCCTGTACCGGATAAGACGGTTACCATAGCGTCGCCTTCCGATTGATGCGTGCTGATTTCTTCGCCTTGGGAAAAGGCAAAGAGGGTAATGCTGACGAATTTGTTTTGTGCCAGCGTGCGGCTGACAATCTGCCCTGGTACGACGACTACTTGGTCTGCCAGGGACAGTTCTTTTTCGTGTGCGATATTTTTGATATATACAGACATGAAAAAATGCCTCCTTGTATACGTGTAATTTGTTCTTACAAGTACAGTATACAAGAAGGCTGTGAAAATAGCTGTTGGATTTGCAACCAATCAGCGGGAATCCTTTAAATTGGCGAACATGGTTTTCATCATCTGCAGCATATCCTGGCGTGTTTTTTCCGGAATGCCGGCCAGAGACTGCTGTCGCTGCCGGGCTACGCTGGCAGCTAATTGCGGAAACAGGGCGCGGCATTTGGGGGTCATGGAGATATGTTTTTCCCGTTTGTCTTTGGCACTCAGGCGAGTGACCAGTCCTTTTTTTTCCATTTTGCCAATCGTTTTAGATACGGCGGCGGCTTCAATTTGCAGGGCAGCGGCCAAATCGGCCTGAGAGATTTCATCGTGATGATGCAGGTAGTTGATAATAGTCCATTCGGAGCTGTAGACCTCATACGGTGTAATGACTTCGTTGAGATTTTTGGTAAACAGACGCATCGTCACATAGATTTGATGGATGAGGGCGTCGTCCTTTTGCAGTATATCTATATTAGGCATGGGGCTGGCCTCCTTTGGGAAGCGCATGCGCAGCATGCTGGAACAAGAACACGACGAGGAACAGAATCATCGCAGCGAGAACGACATAATACATATGAATATAGCCAATCATATCGGCAATACTGCCTAAGACAATGATGCCGGCACTGGTACCGACGTCGAGCATGTTGTAGTAGGTCGCGCTGGCATTGCTGCGGCGTGCCGGTGCTACTGAATTAAAAAGCCAAGTCATCAGAGCCGGCATAATCAGCCCGGCACCTAAGCCGTAAAAAACGGCAGCTGTCATCAAAACAGCAAATGTCGTGGCTTGAATAATCAGGAAGACGCCAAGTGTATAGCAGAGAATGCCTGGCAGCAGAACCCAAAACGGGCCTTTGATGTCATAAATTCGCCCGCCGAATGCACGGGTAATAAAGACAAATACTGTACCAATAACAAAGAAAAGCCCAGGATTTGCAATGTGTGCTTCTTGGGCCATCAACGCGATAAAGGTATTGACGCTGCCGTATGCCAGACCAAAAAGCATGGTGAAAAAGGCAGGATAGCCGGTACCGGCTTCAAAGAAATGGCTCATAAAGGGAATGTGTTCTTTGGGAGCCTGCTGCTGTGCTTTTTGCAGGCGCTTGGCCTTAGCCGGCATATGACAGAGAAACACGCTGCCGATGGCTAGGAGCGCGGCCAGGGTAGAAAAGGTAAAAAGAAAATCAGAATTGAACGATGTCAGCAAAAATACGCCAAACGCTGGGGCAATCCCCATGGAAATTGTATTGCCCAGACCAAAATACCCGACACCTTCACCGCGGCGGGACGCTGGGATAATATCGACGGCAAGAGCGGCAGCAAACGTCGTTCCCAGGCCGAAGCCCAGTCCCTGGATGATGCGGGCTGCTAGCAGCATGCCCGTGGATGTAAAGAACATATAGGAAATTGTTGCCAAGGCAGAAAGGATAATTCCTAGATACAAGCAGCGTTTTTTGCCCAACCGGCAGACAAAATCATCAGTAAAAAAACGAATGCCAATAGCAGACACGCCAAAAATGCCGGAAATGAGGCCGACAATAGCACCGGAAGAGCCTAAGGATGCAATATACATAGGCAGTGTAGGCAGTAAACTGTGAAAGCTGGCAAATAACAAGCCGTTGGCCACAATAATGGCAAAGAACGGTTTAGTCCATAAAATAGCGGAACGCATAAGTGAATACACTCCTTTGAATAAAAAATAGATAACTAGTTAATGAATAGCATAAAAAGAATACTTTCAGATAATTAACTAGTTAATTATCTGAAAGACTTATACATTGTACGGCTCTTTGCCGCTTTTGTCAAATCTGTTTATAAAATATACAGATGGCAGAAAGAGACTTCTTGCATGTCCAGCCAATCTACGGTAAGATAAAATAAAACTATATAATATGGAGGAATGACTCATGGCAGATAATACATTATATGCAATTTTTCAGACAAATCGCGGAGATTTTACGGTACAGCTGTTTCCGGATAAAGCTCCTGTTACGGTAGCTAATTTCAAAAAATTAGCTGAATCCGGTTTTTATGACGGCACTATTTTTCATCGCATCATTGCTGAATTTATGATTCAGGGCGGCGACCCGACCGGCACGGGCTGCGGCGGTTCTGATGAAACGATTCCCGATGAATTTGACCCGTCTTTGACGTTTGCGGAACCGGGGATTTTGGCTATGGCCAATGCCGGCCCCAATACAGGCAGCTCGCAGTTCTTTGTCACGGTCGTGCCGACACCTTGGCTGCAAAATCATCATTCCATTTTCGGAAAAGTAGTCAAAGACTATGAAACAGTAGAAGCTATCAGCCGCGTAAAGACTAATTTTGCAGATAAACCGTTGGATGATGTTGTTTTGAATACAGTCAAAATTGTAACAGAATTGCCATAATAACATGGTATATTATACCTATACGGTACGCTGTGCCGATGGGACGCTTTACACCGGCTGGACGACGGATGTTGCCAAGCGGGTAGCTGCGCACAACAGCGGCAGAGGTGCCAAATATACACGGTCACGGCGGCCTGTGGCGCTGGTATGGCATCATGGATTTGCGACAAAGCATGAAGCGATGCATTGGGAATGGCAGATAAAACAATGGCCGCGGGCTAAAAAAGAAGCATTTTATCACGAGGCAGAAGCTATCTTGGCTTCGTATCAGTCTGAGGAGATGAAACAATCGTGATGCAATGGAAGAAAAAATTGACAGCATGGACGCTGAGTGTTGCGCTTTTGGCAGCACCTATCGGTACGGCCATGGCGGCGACGGCTGTGCAGACCCTGCTCTATGGGGCGGCTGTAATGGCAATGGCTAAAAAACAGATGATGGCGATGGATGATACCAATCAAAAGCAGATGCTGGCCAATACGCAGCAAAAAACAGGGGTCACGCATAATCAGGCATATAATGAACGATTGGAACAAATCGAACGGAATCTGGTCCGTACGGGCATGATTAAACGAGATTATGACGTCTATGTCAATCCGTCCAAAGAGCTGAATGCTTTTGAAACGATTGGCGGCGTTATTTCTGTCAATCAGGGTATGATGGATGTTCTCAATGATGACGAACTCGCGTTTACCCTTTGTCATGAAATGCAGCATGGCGAAAAACGGCATGCTGTCAATGGCGTACTGAAAAGCATCGGCATTTCTACGCTGGTAGACGTCGCAATGGGCGGCAATGCCAACGTGTTGGATATTTTGCTGGGAAGCGTAGCCATCAACTATATTGACAATGAAGTCGTTACGATGGACCAGGAAAAAGAAGCCGACGCAACGGGATTCAACGTCATGAAAAATACGGCGTATAATGTTGGCGGTGCGCCGTCTTCTATGCAGTTTGTCTATGAAAAATACGGGGATTTGTATACGGAAGGGTTCAATCGAGTTATTAGTCCGAACAACCATCCGCAGATGTCCAGCCGTATTGAAAAATTGGCCGGCCGCGTCACGAAATGGTCAGGCAATCACGTACAAGTCGGCGGCGATACGGTGTATGTCAATGCGCTGCCGGTCGTTCGGCCTGCTGCCGATGGCGCGTATTCATCACGGCGCCGTGCCTTTTTGGTAGAAGGCAATTTGGCCCGTGTGATGCACAATATATACGGCGAAGCGCCCAAAGACAATAAAGTGCAGGATAAACCGTTAGTAACAAGTAGCAAAACAAATCAAGCACCTGCCGCTAACGTTGATAAAACAGCCATAGATTGGCAGGTAGCGTTGGAGGGCCAGCATGTAACGGTCAACGGTACGCGTATTATGACATGCGCTGCTGGCGACAACGGGACAGAAATCGTGCAAAACTTGGAAAAAGCACTGCAGGCTAAACCGGCAATGCTCTCTAAGAGTGAAATTACTAAGCGCAATGCAGAATGGAAACAAAAATACGGCTACAAAGCGCCTCAAAAAGAAAAAACAAAAACCGTGAAAGCTGCCTCTGCATAGCATAGCAGCCCATAGGAAAGGTACGCAGTATGCAGCTGCGTACCTTTTTTTGAATGCTGAGAAGGATCCCCTTTACCCTCGTATACTCATTCTTTTTCGTATTACCGAAAAGACTCATAGTCCAAGAGAGTATATTCCCTTTGCTCCTTTTCTCTAGTAAACTTGCTGTTTACATATGCTGTATACTTTTTCTTTCTGCGCGGTCAGAAAGAAAAAGTACCAAAAAGAAAGAAACCGCCGCCCCAAACGGACTTAGCCTTACTGCGTTTACCGATGACGGCGCGGCAAATTCGCTTCGCTCAGACGCCGCTTGTTCCCGTCATCGGCAAACTCCGTATCCGGTCTTCGACCGGTCGGCACGCTCGTAACGGGCGGTGTTGGCAGTCATGCAGGTTAGATTTCGCCTGGTTGCCAGGAGAACACATCTGACAAGAAAAAACGACAACAAACATCGGTTCATCTATACGAGTGATTTGTTATATGTATTGTAATTTATTTAAGATCGTTTTATCTGATATTTTATGAATGCAGTAAACAGTTGTTTCAGCATACACGTATCCATAATTGTTTGTATTTGCTCCCAAGCCGCCTGGTCCTATGTCAAGATTTCGGACAAATTAAATTGAGGTTTTTCGCTTCTTAGATTCCCATACGCGTGTTATATTTCTGAAAATCAGCATACAGCTTTT
>CAVKOP010000051.1:0-4348 GCA_963657835.1 Lachnospiraceae bacterium
CTGATGGATGTGCAAAACGTATACAGTCTGCAGTGGAATCAGGCAATGGAACACAAAACGTATGAAGTTATTGTAGAAGGCCCGACCAAAAACGATGAAAACCATTGGTTTGGCCGCACGCGGGGCAACAAAATGATTATTTGGGAAAATGACGGCTCCGTCGCTATTGGTGACACGGTACCAGTTACAGTAGACAAAGGACAAACGTGGGTATTGAAAGGACATTTAGTTCACTAAGGAGGATTATATTGGCTGAAAAAAAGATGACTCCTATGTTGAAGCAGTATTTAGAAGTCAAAGAGCAGTGCAAAGACAAAATTTTGTTTTTTAGGCTTGGCGATTTCTATGAAATGTTTAATGATGACGCTTTGACGGCATCACGGGAACTGGATTTGACGCTGACTGGGCGGGGAGTCGGCAAAAACGAACGCGTGCCCATGTGCGGCGTGCCGTTTCATTCTGCTGATACGTATATTGAACGGCTGGTTCACAAAGGCTATAAAGTTGCGATTTGTGAACAGATGGAAGATCCCAAACTTGCCAAGGGGATTGTCAAGCGCAAGATTATCAAAGTCATTACGCCTGGGACAATTACCTTGGAAAACGCGGTGGCTTCTAAGAAAAATAACTATATCAGCTGTATCAGCGAAAAAAATGATATGATTTCCATTGCCCTGATGGATGTTACGACAGGGGAATGCCTTTGGTCGGCATGCCCCGTTTCGGCGATGGAAGATGTACTGTTTGATATTTTTTCTGTGTATGAACCCAGTGAATTGATTTATGCTCATATGGACTCCTACATAGAACCGATACTAACGTATTTACGCAACCGGCTGGCACAATGTACTGTCACGCCCTTTGCTGCCGATGACATGACAGATTATGCCGATATCGGCGCACCGTATTTTGACGAAAAAGACTGGGCAGCTGCAGGCACGGCGGCAGAATGCATCGGCATGCTGCTGACCTATGTCCGTGAAGTCATGCAGTCGGATATTCATCATATCAGCTCGCTGGAACGCATCGATAATGACAGCCGGCTGGTCGTAGATGGGGCGAGCCTGCGCCATTTGGAAATTACGCAGAATGTCCGCGACGGCGGCCGCAAAGGCACGCTGCTGGCTGTGCTGGACAAGACCAAAACTGCTATGGGAGGCCGTCTGCTGCGCAAATGGCTGGAAGCGCCGCTGCTGCGGATTGGCGAAATTACCAAGCGGCAGGATGCTGTAGAAGACATTATCAACCATGAAATTATGCGCCAGGATATAGCCGATACACTCGACGGCATTTATGATTTTGAACGGATACTGACGCGTATTGAAACGGGTACAGCCAGCCCGAAAGATTTAGTAGCCCTGCGGGAATCGCTGGCTGTCATTCCTAAGCTGAAGAATATTATACAAGGCGCGTCTTCTGAACTGCTCAAGGAGCTGGAAAATCGCATGAGCCCGCATCAGGACGTATATGACCTGTTGTGCCGGGGCATCAAAGATGAACCGGGTGTCGTCATCCGCAACGGCGGCGTCATTCGTGACGGCTATTCCAAGGAACTGGATGAAATTCGCTCTATTGCAGCCAACAGCAAAGAGTATCTCAAAAAGCTGGAAGAAGAAGAAAAAGAAAAAACGGGCATCAAGATGAAAATCGGCTACACCAAAGTATTCGGCTATTATTTTGAAATTTCCCATGCCAATACACTGCCGATTCCGGATTACTATGTCCGCAAGCAGACGCTGGTCAATGCCGAACGGTATATTACGCCGGCGCTGAAAGAGTTTGAAGTAAAAGTACTGACGTCGCAGGAACGCATGCTGGCCTTGGAATACCAGTTATTCGGGCAGATTCGCCAAGAAATACAAGGCCATATTACGGCGATGCAGCAGACGGCTCGTGCCATTGCGCGCATCGACTGCCTATATAGTTTGGCCTGTGCGGCACATGACAACCGCTACGTTCGGCCGGGACTGAATCGGGACCAAGTCATTCAGATTAAAGACGGCCGGCATCCGATTATTGAACAATTTCTCAAAAATGAATTGTTTGTACCCAACGATGTTACGATGAATCATACAAATCATGAAATCCTTGTCATTACCGGCCCCAATATGGCAGGCAAATCGACGTACATGCGGCAGATTGCCGTCTTGATTTTGATGGCGCAGGTCGGCTCATTTATTCCGGCACGAGAAGCCTCTATTTGCCCAGTAGACCGTATTTTTACGCGTATTGGCGCCAGCGATGATATTTTGACGGGACAAAGTACCTTCATGGTCGAAATGAAAGAAGTATCGTATATTCTGCAGCATGCGACAAGCCGCAGTTTATTGATTTTGGATGAAATCGGCCGCGGCACGAGTACCTTTGACGGTATGTCGATTGCCCGGGCCGTGATTGAATACTGCCTGAAACATATTCATGCCATGACGCTTTTTGCTACGCATTACCATGAATTGACGGATATGGCAAATATGTCGGAAAAAATTAAAAATTATACAGTAGCCGTCAAAGAACGGGGCAAAAACATCAAATTTTTGCGGCGGATTATTCCCGGCGGGGCAGACCGCAGTTACGGCCTGCATGTTGCTAGACTTGCCGGACTGCCGGAAAGCCTGCTCAAACGAGCTGATGTGATTTTGGCTGAGCTGGAATCGCAGGGTACCCCGACCGTTACAGCTGCACCTGCGGCACCGCAGGCTCCGACTCCGGCTGCAGACAGCTTGTTTACCAGTCCTGTTGTCGATAAGCTGCTGTCCATTGACGTGTCCAGCATGACGCCGATTGAAGCGATTTCTTTCTTATATGAACTGCAGAAAGAAGCAAAAGAAGGGAGTGGCATACAGTGAGTTCGATTATCAACGTTTTGGACGAAGCGACGCGCAACAAAATTGCCGCCGGTGAAGTCGTAGAGCGGCCGTCTTCGTGCATCAAAGAATTGATAGAAAACGCGATTGACGCCGGGGCGAAGACGATTGAAGTAGAAATCGCCGACGGCGGCCAGTCGTACATGCGCGTGACCGATGACGGATGCGGCATGAGTGCCGAAGATGCACATAAATGCATCATCCGCCACGCGACGAGTAAAATCAGCTCCGTAGAAGATATTTTTTCCATCAGCTCACTGGGATTCCGCGGTGAAGCCGTACCGAGCATTGCGGCAGTTTCTCATATGCAGATTACAACCCGGCGTCCGGACGATGAATTTGCTACGCACCTTTTGCTGGACGGCGGCGTCATTACGACAGAAGATCAGGTCGGTGCGCCTGTCGGTACGACGATGGAAGTCAGCGATTTATTTTACAACACACCGGCGCGGCGAAAGTTTTTGAAAAGTGAACGGACAGAAAGCAGTAAAATCAGCGAAATGCTGACTAAACTCGCCCTTGCCGAACCAGCTATTGCCTTTACATTTACCAATAATGGCAGGACGACGGTGCATACTGGCGGCAGTGGTGAACTAAAAGAAACGATTGCTAATCTGTACGGCGCATCTCTTGCCAAAGAAATCTTCCCGATTTCTTACGATGACAACGGTATCTTTATTGAAGGCTATGTAGGCAAACCGTCTGTACTGAAAAGCACGCGGGCTTGGCAGACCTGCATTGTCAATCAACGTATTGTCCATAATCCGCTTATGTTTAAAGCAATTGAAAATTCGTATCATGCGATGCTGCCCAAATCAGGCTATCCGTTTGTTATGCTGCACGTCCATGTGGATCCGGCGACGATAGATGTCAACGTCCATCCGTCTAAAACAGAAATCAAGTTTGCCGATGAACAGGCGATTTACAGAGCGATTTATCACAGTATTATTACGGCTCTGGTCGCACAGGACAAGCCGGAAGAAATTGCTGCGACGGTTGAACTGCCTTCGTATAAAATCGCGCGCATAGAAGAAAAAGAACAAACTTTGGAACAGAAGGAAACACCGCAGACTGCCGCGTTGGAAGCACAGTCCCTGCCATTTGATACGGCTGTCAAACCGCCAACGGCTCCCATGCCGTTTGTGCAGGATGGGGGAGACAGGCAGCATGATGCGGTGCCGCTGCAGCCGCTGCAGGAACGGCAGGCCCCGGCGTATCGGACTGAGCCGTCTCCTATGCATACAGCAGGCAACCGTACGGCGGCTTCGCCGAAAGATACAGCGTATACGCCCCGCACGGCGGCCGGGCAGGCCGAAGCATTTGCGAAGGCTTTGGAAGCACGGGAAACGGCACCGGCTGCGGATACGCCGGTAATTACTTTTGACGGCGATGACGATGTCTTTATCCCTTTGGGGGAAGTGGCGGATTGCTTTATTATTGCCAAAAAAGGACAGGATTTGTATATCGTGGACCAACATGCTGCC
>CAVKOP010000051.1:4358-11619 GCA_963657835.1 Lachnospiraceae bacterium
GCCCACGAACGCATCCGCTATGATACGTTCTGCAAACGGGTAGAAAAAATGCCGAGCCAGCAGCTGTTGACAGCCGAATTTGTAGAAGTCGATGCCGAAGACATGACCCTTTTGTTGGAACGGCGCGACGTGTTTGAAGATTTGGGCTATACCTATTCGGAAGCCGGCCCGACGACGCTGCGCATCGAAGAAGTTCCCTGCGATTTGCAGACCAGCGATATTGCCGATTCCCTGCAGGATATTTGCCGAGCCCTGCACGAAAACAACGGCTTGGACAAAGCGACGCTGCGCCATCGCTCTCTGGCATACTTGTCATGCCATGGCGCTGTCAAGGCAGGAGATACACTGAACATCCGGCAGATGAAACAGCTGCTGGAAGATTTGTTTCACACGGAAAAGCCATATGTGTGCCCGCACGGCCGACCGATTATCGTGCGGTTTACGCCGGATGAATTGGCAAAGCTGTTTAAACGAACATGATGAAGCTATATGTTGTGCCGTCTTTAAAGGCCAAAGAAAATTTAATCAGCCAATCCCAAGCGTGGGCAGCAGAAATAGGGGCACAGTGGGTGCCGCGGCGCGGCCAAACGATGGAAGACCTGACGCGTGCCTATGGCGAGCAGCTTTTGGTATATACGTCCAAAGGTCCGCAGCTGGTACGGCCTGAAGGAACTCATTTTTTCAGCTTGAATATGGCAGAACTCCGTATTCAGCAGATACGCCGAGGACAGCGGGACCATTTTTTGGAAGCCATTGGCAGCGATGAGCCCATGGCATTTTTTGATTGTACGTGCGGTTTTGGGGCAGATACCATTACGGCAGCCTTTGCCCTGCCGCAAGGTTCCCGCATTGACGCGTTGGAAATTTCTCCCTTGCTGGGAGCTGTGACCCAGTGGGGCACGCGGCATTTTGTTCATGAAAAAGAAGATGTTACGCAGGCACTGCGGCGCATTCATCTGACGCTGGGCGATTTTAGGACCTATTTGCAGGATGAAGCGGCTCAGCCGTATGACGTCCTGTATTTTGACCCGATGTTTCAGCATCCCGTCACGGCAAGCTGCCAGTTTCAGCCCGTCCGTCCGATTATGGACCACGATGCCCTGACCATCGAAGATGTGCGGCTGGCTCTGCAAAAGGCGCGCCGCCGCGTCGTTATCAAAGACCGTTCCCTGCGGTGGCTGGCCCAAGCCTTTCCGCAGATGAAGCGGTACGGCGGCAAATACAGCCGGGTAGCGTACGGCGTACTCAAGGGGGAGGCAACGTAATGGAAAACGTAATTGCAATTATCGGCCCGACTGCCGTCGGCAAAACAGTACTTAGTTTTGCCCTGGCAGATTACTTTCATACAGATCTTATTTCCGGCGATGCCTACCAGATTTATCGGCAGATGAACATTGGCACGGCCAAGCCGACGAAAGAAGAACTGCGGCAGTATACGCACTATCTCATAGACATTGCCGAACCGGGAGAGCCGTATTCAGCGGCACGGTTTTGTCACATGGCAGATACGGCGATTCGCAGCGTAAATACGGAAGGCAAAATTCCTATCCTTGTCGGAGGTACCGGGCTGTATGTCCAGTCCCTGCTGGAAGGCTACCGTTTTGGCGCGTCCCATGCCGATGAAGCGGCACGGCAGGAAGCAAAAGAAACTATACAGTCTCTGACTGCAGACGAGCTGAAAGCTTATATTACGGCACAGACTGACTGGCAGCCAGCCGATTGGCATGAACTTTTGGCTAATACCAATCGGCTGGTGCGGCTGATGACAGCGATTCATATGGGAGAGGGGCGGCAGTTTGTCCGGGCAGCGAAAGCAGACGGCCTCGTATATCATGCGTATGTTATCGGCTTGTCCCTGCCGCGGGATGACCTGTATGCCCGCATCGAAAAGCGCATTGACATGATGATGCAAAGCGGCTGGATAGAAGAAGTCCGACAGTTGCTGGCCCAAGGGATTTCTCCGGACTGTCAGGCCATGAAAGCGATCGGCTATCAGGAATTGGCAGCGTATCTCCAGGGCGTGATGCCGCTGGAACTAGCTGTAGAACAAATAAAAAAACGAACGCGGCATTTTGCCAAGCGGCAGCTGACATGGTATCGCCGCATGCCGTATATTCATTGGTTTGAAAAAAACAAGTATCCATCAGAAGCGGCTTTGGCAGCTGATGTGATACATCATATACCGTTTACCAGAGAAAGGATCTGAACGTGTTGTCTATAGATATAGAAACGATTAGAAAAAAAGCCATGGCCGCTTGTGCCGGTCAGTTTGAACGCATTGATACGATTTGCCTTCATAATACAGAAAAAGTACTGCAGGCCTATAAAGATGCCCAGATTTCATCGTATCAGTTTGCCGGTACGTCCGGATACGGCTACAGCGATATGGGGCGGGAAAAGTTGGACGAAGTATTTGCCCGTGTCTTTAAAGCGGAAAAAGCCATTGTACGGCCTCATTTTGTTTCAGGCACGCATGCGCTGGCAACGGTTCTTTTGGCGTTGCTGCAGCAGGGCGATTTGATGATGTCCCTCATCGGGGCACCGTATGACACGATGCAGGGTGTCATCGGCTATGCCCATGAAACCCCGCATTCCCTCAAAGAAAAGGGTGTCCTGTATAAAGAAGTACCGCTGAAGGACAATGCCTATGACCTAGAAGGTATTCGGAATGCAGTCCATAAGAACCAGCCAAAACTCGTTTTGATTCAGCGTTCCCGCGGCTACAGCACGCGCGCGTCTTTGAAGATTTCCGATATTCGTACGATTATCCAAACCGTCAAAGCCGTCAGCCCGCAGACGATATGCTTTGTCGATAACTGCTACGGCGAATTTGCGGCTGAAGAAGAACCGATTGAAGCCGGTGCTGATATTATTGCCGGCTCCTTGATTAAAAACCCCGGCGGCGGTATTGCACCTACCGGCGGCTATATTGCTGGGAAAGAAGAACTCGTCCACGCGGCTGCCGATTATTTGACGGCACCGGGACTGGGGGATGAACTCGGTTCCTATGCGGCTGGCTACCGTCTCTTTTTCCAGGGATTTTTTATGGCGCCGCACGTTACGGCACAGGCTATCAAAGGTGCTATCTTTGCTGCTGCTGTTTTTTCCCAAATGGGATTCAACGTATCGCCGCAGCCGGATGAAGCCCGCTATGACTTAATTCAGACGATTTACTTGGAAAACGAAAAGAACATGTGCCTGTTCTGTCAGGGGATTCAGTCCTATTCTCCGGTCGATGCGCACGTTACGCCGATTCCAGACGACATGCCAGGCTATGCCGATAAAATCATTATGGCAGCCGGTGATTTTGTACAAGGCTCTTCTATCGAATTGTCTGCAGACGGCCCGATTCGCGATCCCTATATGATTTACCTCCAAGGCGGCATTGTATTTGAACACAACGTATTGGCTATTCTCAGTGCCGCAAAATACATCAGCGACCATGCAGAAGGAGACGCGCAATGATTAAAGAAGTACTCGTCGTAGAAGGCCGTTCTGATGTCGCCCGCATTCGTGCCAGCCATATCGAAGCCGATATGATTACGACAGATGGATTCAATCTCAAACCGCATACGATGGAACAAATTCGCTGTGCCTATGAAAAACGGGGCATTATCATCCTGACCGACCCGGACAGAGCCGGTGAACAGATTCGCAAGTATCTGACAGAGCGGTTTCCCCAAGCCAAACATGCCTTTATCCCGCGCAAAGACGCGATTGCCAACAATGACTTAGGCGTAGAACAAGCATCGCCGGAAGCAATCCGACTGGCCTTGGAAAAGACGCGCTGCGCCGTGTATTCGCCGGAAACGACGTTTTCGATGAGTGATTTGACAACACATCAGCTCAACGGCAGCGCCGATGCAGCGCAGCGCAGAGCAGCTGTCGGAGCCGTGCTCGGTATCGGCTACGGCAACGCCAAACAGTTTTTGAAACGGCTGAACCATTACGGCGTAACGCGGGACGAATGGAATAACGCCTTACAAGCCGTAGAAAGCGAGGAATAACCATGAAAGAATTCGTCAATTTGTCCAGTCCCGACGTAGTCCGCTATGTCGTCAACCGTTTTGGCCTGCGCATGAATAAAAAGCTGGGACAAAACTTTTTGATTCGCCGCGCCGTCGTTGATGACATTGCGGATGCGGCAGACCTGCACGAAGGAGAACCGGTACTGGAAATCGGGCCGGGCATCGGGACGCTGACGCAGGCATTAGCTGAAACAGGCGCAGACGTTACGGCTGTCGAACTGGATGACCATTTGCTTCCCGTCCTCGACAAAACGCTGGAACACTATGACAATGTACGGATTGTTCATGGCGACATCATGCGTATTGATATACCGGAAGTCATGCATCACCGGCCGTTTAAAGTCTGTGCCAACTTGCCGTACTACATTACGACGCCGATTATCATGAAACTCCTCGAACAAAAACTTCCTATCGAAAAAATCGTCGTCATGGTGCAAAAAGAAGTCGCTGAACGCATGACAGCTGTACCGGGACACAAGATTTACGGCGCGTTGTCTGTGGCTGTACAGTATTATACGCAGCCGGAAATGCTCTTTGAAATTTCTCCCAGAAGCTTTATGCCGGCACCGGAAGTCACCTCTGCCGTCGTAGCCATGGACGTGCGCAGCAACCCGCCCGTACAGGTCAAAGAGGAAAAACGGTTCTTTACCGTCGTCAAGACAGCCTTTTCCCAGCGCCGCAAAACCTTTGCCAATACGCTGAAATCGGCCGGCCTTTCTAAAGAACAGATTGCAGACATATTGGCACACAGCCAAATAGACGGCAGCCGGCGCGGCGAAACGATGAGCCTGGAAGAATTTGCTCGTGTTGCCGACGCCTGGACGGATTTGCTGACAAAATAAAACGGTATCAAAACGATGAACACATGATGGATATTAGCTTGTCATATATACTAGGGAGGTATCTTTGATGGCGCGGATTTTACCATTTGAAGGGCAAATGCCCCAGATTGACCCGACAGCCTATATTGCGGATTCAGCAGTAATCATCGGCAAGGTGACGATTGGCGCAAACGCCAACATTTGGCCCAATGCTGTCATTCGGGGAGACGAAAACAGCATCACCATCGGCAGCAATGTCAGTATTCAGGATAATTGTACGATTCATACGGAACCGGACCAGCCGGTGACAATTGGCGACAATACCCTGATTGGACACAACACGATTGTTCACTGTCAGGCCATTGGCAAGGGTTGTCTGATTGGCATGGGGGCGATTCTTATGAACTATACGACGGTCGGCAATGAAACCATCATTGGCGCCGGGACGGTTGTCACTCAGCACAAAACCATTCCGCCGCGCTCTATGGTATACGGCACGCCGTTTCACATTGTCCGTCAGCTGACGGAAGAAGAAGCTGCGGATGTATACCGGCAAACCGAGGAGTATGCCGCCTTGGGACAAAAACACAAGCACTTACAGAAGGAGGACTGACTATGTTTATCTATGAAATGCCTACCAAATTGTATTTTGGCCGTGATTGTATTGCCCATGCCGGCGCAATCTGGTCTGCCTTTGGCAAAAAGGCCTTGCTAGTTACAGGACGGCATTCTGCCAAAATAAACGGCTCGCAGCAGGCTGTTACCGACCAGCTGGACAAAGAAGGCATTGCCTGGACTGTCTTTGATGAAGTAGAAAACAATCCCTCGGTGGCAACGGTACGCAAAGGAGCCGCTTTGGGCAAAGCCGAACACGTTGATTTTGTCATAGGCATTGGCGGCGGCTCGCCGATGGATGCGGCCAAAGTCATTGCCCTGCTCTGTACTAACGACTTAGATGATACGCAGCTGTTTTCCGGACCGTACCAAAAGCCCCTGCCGATTGTCATTGTGCCGACGACAGCTGGTACGGGCAGCGAAGTGACCAAATACGCCGTCCTGACCAACCCGGCAGCCGGAACCAAGCAGTCCGTCGCAACGCCGCTGATTTTCCCGACCGTTTCCCTGGCAGACCCGACCTACACGATGAGCGTATCTGAAACCGTGACGATTGATACGACCATTGATGCCCTGGCACATGCCATCGAAGGCTATACATCCCAAAACGCTACGCCTGTCAGCGATGTTTGGGCAGAAGAAGCCATGCGTTTTCTGAGTATGCATCTTACGGACTTGAAAGGCCCTGTTTCCTACAACGTACGGGAAGACCTCATGTATGGTTCGACGCTGGCCGGCATCGTCATTTCCCAGTCCGGTACGACATTGGTTCACGGCATGGGCTATCCGCTGACCTATTATAAAGGCTTTGCACACGGCCGCGCCAACGGCATGCTCCTGCCGTTTTATATGAAACTCATGGCAGAAACGATGCCGGACAAAGTCGAAAAAATTTGGGAAATCCTCGAAGTATCCGGCCTGGATGATTTTACTGCACTGCTGAAAGATCTCATACCGGAAACGGTTCCCTTGACAGCAGAAGAATTGACAGCCTATGTGAAACTGGTCATGCCGACACGGGCCGTCAAAGCGACGGCGTATGATGTAACGCCGCAGATTCTGATTGATATGTACAAAAGCTTGGCAAACAGATAGACAATAAAAAAACGATACAGTGGATTGCGCATCAAAGCCCCAATGCTTTATGCAGCAATCCATTTTTCGTACATTGACAACGTATTGAAATACGCTTATAATCGACATATGTCAACTATATAAAAACGAAAGAGGAGGAACTGCATCATGAAAAAAGCATACCAATTAGCAGAACAATATCATTTGAAAGGAAACAACTGCGTAGAATCGATTGTCAAAACATTTAATGACTGTCTGGACCTGCAGCTGCCGGACATCGCTATCCGCATGGCCTGTGGACTGGGCGGCGGCATTGGCCGTTCCGGCTGTGCCTGCGGCGCATTGACAGGCTCGGCTTTGATTATCAGCGCCCTCGTAGGCCGCCTGGACCCAGAAGAAAAACCCCTGCCGGATGTCTATCAATATACCAGCGAATTTCACGACCGTTTCAAAAAACACTTCGGTGCTACCTGCTGCCGCGCCCTCAACACCCTAAGCTTCGGCACACCGGAATACCGCAAACACTGCATCAAAATCACGGCAACGACAGCGGACATGCTGTCTGATTTCTTGGTGGAAAAAGGATTGATGAAGCAGTAATATCATATGCAAGAAAGAAAAGATAGGAAAGACTGCAAATTAAATTGAGCAATGCCCAGCCAACTCAGCAAGAACTGCGTTGGCTGGGTCGTTGCAAGAAAATATTGAAAAAGGACAAAACAG
>CAVKOP010000051.1:11629-12585 GCA_963657835.1 Lachnospiraceae bacterium
GCCCATAGTTGAATTTTTTAGGTATAATAAATTCATCATATACCTCTTTTGAGATAATATGTTTTAGCAGATTCATTAGATTTCAAAATGTGGTTACTATTTGTTCAATAAATAGTAACCTGCTGAAGCATGCTAAAAAGATAATTCCAATTTCGGTAGAAAGATTAACTGGAATTACCAATGAAATGACCTTGAAGCTGTATTGATGCAAGTCAGAGAACTTATCGGAGAAAGATGGTTTAGTTGGGCATAATATTACTTTTTTAGGCCTGATTAAAAAACTTAAATCAGGCCTAAAAAAGTAATATTAGAACAAGATTATGAATCCAATATATGATACAATAAAAATGTATGCAGAAAAGAATGAAAAGTCATATAGAAAAAGTTTGAAGGATATTTCTGAAAGCGTAGGCATCAAACGATCCACTATTAGATATCGCAAGTAGTTGTGCCGCAATCTAAAATTCTTGCAGGACGTGTATTTAATAAGGAAAATAATATATGGAACAAAAAAGAATGAAAATCAAAGGAAAACAAGCTAATAAATTACAGGAAGAGAGCAAGATTATTGAAAAACTTCGATTGGCAGATACTGCCAAAAATCCATCCCCGGATGCAGGCGAGTTGTCTGGTTCTACTTACGGTATTATGGATGGGGCTGCACATGCAGAACAGCTTCTTCGTTTTCATGCGCATCAGGGCCATGGATACGCAGCAGAACAGGCTAATCATCTTCTTGATCGCCTGCAGTTTAAAGATGCACAACTTCTTGGGAATGATAATGCCAAAAATGGGCCGGACCGCATGGTAGATGGAATGTTAATTCAGAGTAAATACTGTCAAAATGCACGGGCTACTGTCGAAGCTGCTTTTCAAAATCAAAGCGGACTTTATCGTTACATAGGAAAAGATGGTATGCCTATGCAGCTGGAAGTTCCAAGTGATCAATATGAAGA
>CAVKOP010000052.1:0-12440 GCA_963657835.1 Lachnospiraceae bacterium
TGCAAGAAAAGATTCACGCAGTCTGATGAATGTGACATTCAATCTGGCGACGCCGGAATTGGAAAAAGAATTTGTCACGCAGGCCGCGGCGCAGGATTTGATTGGCGTCAAAGGCCACCGGTCTATCGGCGGCTGCCGAGCTTCTTTGTATAATGCAGTCACTGAAGAAGGGTGCGCGGCATTGGCAGCGTTTATGAAAGCATTTCAAAAACAGCATTAAATTATAAAGCAAACGACAGCTGCAAAGGTCGATATGCGCGGCTAAGGCAGCCTAGGAAAAATTATAGTATACAGGTAAACGTAACAGCGTTTAGGGGGAATTTAAGATGAAAATTTTAGTTAGCGATGACGTATCGGTTAAAGGTGTAGAATTATTACGGAAACACGGCTATGACGTCGATGTGAAGAAAAATTTGGATGAAGCAGGATTAGTTGCCTGCATTGGCGAATATGACGGACTGATTACCCGTTCCATGACGCATGTAACCGAAAAAGTTATTGATGCAGCCAAGAAATTGAAAGTTGTCGGGCGGGCCGGTGTCGGCGTAGACAGCATTGATATTAAAAAAGCGACGGAACGAGGCATTGTCGTTGTCAATACACCGACAGCCAATACGATGGCTGCAACGGAACATACTTGTGCCATGATTATGGCCATTACCCGCCATATTCCGCAGGCTCACAATTCTTTGATGGCCGGCGAATGGGACCGCAGCCGGTTTACAGGCATTCAGCTCAAAGACAAAACAATCGGCATTATCGGTGTCGGCCGTATTGGTTCGCGGATTGCCAAACGCATGCAGGCCATGGAAATGAAAACCATCGGCTACGACCCGTACATTCCGGAAGAACGGTTTAAACAGCTTGGCGTAGAATCCGTTGATTTGGATACCTTGCTGAAAACATCGGATTATATTACGATGCATACGCCGCTGACCAAAGAAACACGCGGCATGATTGGCAAAGAAGAAATTGCTAAAATGAAAGACGGCGTTCGTGTCATCAACGTATCCCGCGGTGCTGTACTTGATATTCAAGCATTGGCAGAAGCCTTGAAAAGCGGCCATGTAGCCGGTGCAGCCATTGATGTATTCCCGACAGAACCGCTTACCAAAGAAATCAACCCGTTTATTGGCTTGGATAATGTGGTCATTACGCCGCACCTTGGCGCATCGACGGTAGAAGCGCAAATCGGCGTATCCGTAGACGTTGCCGAAGGCGTTATGGCCGCACTCAATGGCGAACCGGTTCCGACGGCTGTCAACATGGCACCTATTCCGCAAAATGTATACAATGTCATTCATCCGTATTTCGATTTGATGGAACGCATGGGGAATTTGGGCGTATATTTGGCAGATGCACCGATGAGAGAAATCCAGGTTGAATATACTGGTGAACTGGCCGACACAGAAACGCGGCTTTTGACAACAGCCGTCCTCAAAGGGGCTCTCAATCCGATTCTTCAAGATTCGGTCAATTTTGTCAATGCCAGTGAAGTTGCCAAATCCCGCCACATTGCTGTCAAAGAAATTAAATCGCATGACAGCGGTACCTTTGTCGATGCCGTAACAGTACGCATCAAAACGTCTAAAGGTGAACATTCTTTGGTAGGCATGCTCTTTAACAAGACAGAAGCTAAAATCGTTCAGATTGATGAATACCGTGTGGACTTTACGCCGGAAGGCTATCTTCTCTTGGCACCGCATGTAGACCAGCCGAATATGATTGGCCAGATTTCTACGATTTTGGGCCAGGCTCATATCAATATTACAGGCATGCAGGTCGGCCGGATGACGAAGACGGGCAACAATATCATGGCGATTGCTGTACAAGACGATATTCCCAACGATATTATGCTCAAGCTCCGTTCTATCAACGGTATTATCGATATGAAACTGATTCACTGCGATATTCACTAACAGGAGGTAACGATGGTACGGATTATACTCATTCGCCACGGCGAAACACAGTGGAACATAGAAGGACGTTATCAGGGACAGGAAGATACGCATCTGAGTGAACGAGGCCTGCAGCAGGGACACTTAGTAGCAGAAGGACTGAAGGATACACCGATTGATGTGGCTGTTTCCAGTCCGCTGGAACGTTCGTATATGACATGTTCGTTTTGTGCCCAGCTCCACCATATTCCCGTTGCCAAAGATGAAAGACTGCTGGAAATCAATCATGGCGACTGGGAAGGAAAACTGGCTGATGAAATTGAAGCGGCGTACCCGGAAGCATTTCACCAGTGGCATACGCAGCCGCAGCTTGTGCAGATGCCCGGCAAAGGCGGAGAATCGCTGGAAGACGTCCGCCGCCGTGCCCGTGCGGCGTTTGATGAATACGCGCGGAAATATGATGGCAAAACCGTTTTGGTAGCGGCTCATGATGCTGTCAACAAAGCCGTCATTTGTGATGTCTTGGGGCTGGATATGAGCCATTTTTGGCAAATCAAGCAGGACAACACCTGTATCAATGTACTGGAATGCCAAAACGGCGTATGGCGTCTTGTCTTGCTCAACTCTACAAATCATATGGGGTATTTGTTCAGTGGTATTGAACAAAAGGGACTATAAAGAGTATAATACATAGTAGCTTATCTAAAAATAGACTGTTGAGGAAGGAAGAAAATCATGTTAGATACCAAATTTATTCGTGAACATGCAGAAGAAGTAAAAGCTAATATTAAGAATCGTCATGCCAAAGACGTAGACGTAGATAAATTCGTCGCTTTGGACAGCAAACGACGTGAACTCCTGCAAAAAGTAGAAGCCATGAAAAGTGAACGCAATACTGTAACGCAGGAAATCAGCCAATTAAAACGCAATAAAGAAAATGCAGACGAAAAAATCGCTGCCATGAAAAAATTAGGCGGTGATATTGCTGTGTTGGATAAAGAAGTCAAAGAAGTAGAAAAAGACATGCTCGCTATGCAGCTGATGATTCCGAACATGTGCCATCCTTCTGTTCCTATTGGCAATGATGACAGCGACAACCCGGAAGTCCGCAAATGGGGCGAACCGACGAAGTTTGATTTCCAGCCGCTCAATCATTGGGATGTAGGCGAAAAATTAGGTATCCTTGATGCGGAACGGGCTGCCAAAGTCACCGGTGCCCGCTTCTATTACTACATCGGCCTGGGAGCCCGCTTGGAACGCGCTGTGTACAACTTCATGCTGGATCAGCATACACAGAAAGACGGCTATACAGAAGTCATTCCGCCGTATATTGTCAATCGCGATTCCATGACTGGCACGGGCCAGCTGCCTAAATTCTATGAAGATATGTACCGTCTGAATGTAGAAGGCGAAGAAATGTATATGATTCCGACAGCGGAAGTTCCTCTTACAAACTACTACCGCGGCGAAATTATCGACGGTGCCAAACTGCCGATATACTTCACAGCGATGACGCCGTGTTTCCGTGCTGAAGCTGGTTCTGCCGGCCGTGATACACGGGGTCTCATTCGCCAACATCAGTTCCATAAGGTTGAAATGGTTAAATACGTAGCACCGGAAACCAGTTATGATGAATTGGATAAATTGACGAATAATGCTGAAGATATTTTAAAAGCACTCGGTCTGCCGTATCATGTAGTCTGCCTCTGCACGGGTGACATCGGCTTCTCTGCTGCCAAGACCTTTGACGTGGAAGTATGGTTCCCGGCACAGGGCAAATACCGTGAAATTTCGTCCTGCTCCAATACAGAAGATTTCCAGGCACGCCGCGCCAATATCCGTTTCCGCCGCGATGCTAAATCCAAACCGGAATATGTTCATACTTTGAATGGCTCCGGTCTTGCTGTAGGCCGTACGGTTGCGGCTATTTTGGAAAACTATCAGCAGGCTGACGGCTCTGTTGTCATTCCGGAAGTTCTTCGTCCGTACATGGGCTGCGATGTCATTACCAAACAAAAATAAATGTGTATTGTTTAAATCACATGGCAATTATACTAAAAAGGCGTGCTGGGGCACGTCTTTTTAGTATATTCTTTTTAGTATACTCTTTTAGTTTTTCTTCTTTTATGGTACAATGACTTGATAGTAAATATACTAACAATGGGCAAGGTAGACCTTGTCTTTCGCTTTATGCTATATATACATCATAACTACTACTCGAATTTATTAGGAGGCACCAGAATTGGAGAAACTTGTTATTCATGGTGGAAAGCCCTTGCAGGGCACGGTTCGCATCAGCGGGGCTAAAAATGCGGTCCTGCCGATTATTGTCGCATCCATGCTGGGAACGACAAAAAGCACATTGACAGAAATTCCGAAATTGGATGATGTTCACACGGTTTGTGATGTTATTCAGTCTCTTGGCGTGCATATAGAAAATCCGCAAAAAGGTGTTTTAGAAATTGACGCAAGTCATTTAGATTCTACGTCTGCGCCGTACGACTTGGTTCGCCGCATGCGGGCATCTTTTCTCGTTATGGGCCCACTGCTCGCACGGAAGGGAAAAGCACAGATTTCACTGCCTGGCGGCTGCTCTATCGGCGCGCGGCCTATTGATTTGCATTTAAAGGCATTTGAAGCGATGGGGGCCGTTATCAACCTGGAAAACGGTGATATTGAAGCGCATGTTCCCAACGGATTAAAAGGAGCGCAGATTTATCTTGATTTTCCTAGTGTCGGCGCGACAGAAAACATTTTGATGGCAGCTTCTTTGGCTGAAGGCAAAACGGTGTTGGAAAATGCGGCAGAAGAACCGGAAATCGTTGATTTGGCGACGTACCTCAACAGTATGGGTGCCAATATCCGCGGCGCCGGAACCAATGTCATTCGCATTGAAGGCGTGAAAGAACTGCACGGTGCCAATCATTCCGTTATTCCTGACCGTATTGAAGCCGGCACGTTTATGGTCGGCGCAGCTATGACGCAGGGCAATGTATTTGTTGAAAATGCGCTGTCAGAACATCTGAAGCCGCTCATTGCCAAATTAAAAGAAGTAGGCGCTGAAGTACAGGAAGAAATAGACGGTATACGCGTTATTGGGCATAAACCGCTTAAACCGGCAGACATTAAGACCTTGCCGTATCCAGGCTTCCCGACCGATATGCAGGCGCAGTTTATGGCATTGACGACGATTTGTGAAGGAACGAGCGTTATTACCGAAACCGTATTTGAAAACCGCTTCATGCATGTCGATGAATTTAAGCGTATGGGTGCTAAAATCCGCATTGAAGGCCGGAGTGCCATTGTTGAAGGGGTTCCTAAGCTGAAAGGGGCCGATGTCAATGCTACAGACCTTCGTGCCGGTGCGGCACTGGTCATGGCAGGTCTTGTCGCTGAAGGAGAAACGCGGGTCGGCTATTTGTATCACATTGACCGCGGCTATGATAATCTCGTATTAAAATTGCAAAGGCTAGGTGCTGACATTGTTCGGGTCAATATTGACGAAGAAGAAAACTAAGAAAAAAGAACGGCATACTAAAAAATCTCATTCTTTTTTTCTGGCAAATTGGCTGGGCAGTGACGTTGCTATTGATTTGGGGACGGCAAACATTATCGTCTATGTAAAAAAACGAGGAATTGTCGTCAATGAACCGGCTGTGATTGCCGTCGATAAAAATACGAATAAGGTCATTGCGATTGGCAAAGAAGCGCATGCCATGCTGGAACGAACGCCAGAACATATTGATGCATACCATCCCATGCAGAACGGCGTGATTGCCGATTATGATGCGACGGAATATATGCTGCGGTATTTTATTCGCAAAGCCATTGGCAATGCCCTGCTGTTTAAGCCGCGCGTTATTATTTGCGTACCGTCAAGCGTTACCAATGTCGAACGGCGGGCTGTTATGGAAGCGGCGATGCAGGCCGGCGCGCGGAAAACGGTCGTCATGGAAGAACCTTTGGCGGCAGCTATCGGCGCAGGATTGGATATTGCCAGCTCCAACGGCTCTATGATTGTCGATATGGGCGGCGGCACGACGGATGTGGCTGTACTTAGTTTAAGCGGCATTGTGATTAGTGAATCCCTGCGTATCGGCAGCAATACCTTTGATGAAGCGATTATTACGTATTTGGAAAAAATTAAGCATGTAACGATTGGACGCCATACGGCCGAAGAACTGAAAATATTGATTGGCACGGCCCTTCCCGACGGCCGTAATCTAACGGCGGATGTTCGGGGACGAAGCTTAGAAACGGGCCTGCCGACTATTATTGATATAGATTCACAGGAAATCCGCAAAGCATTGGAAGAACCGATTCAGACAGTACTGCGGACGATTGTTTCCATCTTGGAAAAGACACCGCCGGAATTGGCTGCTGACATTGCAGATCACGGCATTGTGCTTACAGGCGGCGGGCTGCTTCTGGATGGGTTTGACCGGCTTATATCCCAGACGACCGGCATGGCAGCGTATTTATGCGATGAACCGCTGCTGTGCGTAGCGAATGGAGCCGGAAAATCCTTGAAAGAAATGGATAGATTAAAAGATAGTTTTGATGACGTATAACTGTACAAAGGAGGAAGCGTTATGAAAAAATTACGTTGTATATTAGCTGTACTTGCCATGACATTCGTAAATATCACTGCAGTGTTTGCAGCAGATGTATCCTATACATCTGTTTTAAGCGGCAGTGTGGTCAGCGTTTCCTCTGCAGGCACACCTGTCAAAGCAGGAGACGTGCTGATGACGGTTCAGTCACTGGCAGGCCCGATGCCGGCTGTGCGTGCCGATGCAGACGGTACGGTTAAAACCGTGCTTGTTCAGCCGGGCACGCAGGTACAGCAGGGAGCTGTTGTCTTGATAGTTGAAGAGAAGTAGGGGAATCGATGTGATGAGTAAGCTGCATGCATTACGGCGTATAGCCGTGCGTACTTGTTTAACAGCTGTTTGCTGCGTCATGACGATGACGGCATTTGCTCAGGAATTTATGAATGTCAGTGACATTCAAGAGGGCATGACAGGATATGCAAAAACAGTAGTACATGGGAATGAAATTGAAACATTCCCTGTAAAAATTTTAGGTGTAATGAAAAATCAGGGACCGGCAGGAGACTTGATTCTGGCAGATTTTTCCTGTCCGCTTATTGAACGAACCGGCGGTATTGCTCAGGGCATGAGCGGCAGTCCTGTATATATTGATGGAAAACTGGTTGGGGCGATTGCTTACGGCTGGGGATTCACGCGGTCCCATTTGGGCATGATTACGCCGATTGGCGACATGATTAAGCTGTGGAATGTGCCGGCAAAGGAAGAAATTCGACCGTTTAACGCTAGAGAATCTTCTTTGGTGCCGATTGCTACGCCTTTGATGATGGGCGGGTTTGATTCTCTGTCTACCGCCTGGATGCAGTCCAAGCTGCCGCAGTATCACTTTTCACCAGTTGATACGGCATCGGCGGCGACGGATGCGACAGCACAACCGCTGGAAGCCGGCAGTTC
Organism: Lachnospiraceae bacterium; assembly: GCA_963657835.1. GTDB lineage: Bacteria > Bacillota > Negativicutes > Veillonellales > Megasphaeraceae > Megasphaera. The sequence goes on from CAVKOP010000052.1 coordinate 7,403, forward strand.
CGTAGCCGCTTCTTTAGTTAACGGCGATATGACGATGGGAGCTATTGGCACGGTGACGTACGTAGACGGCGACCGTATCGTAGCGTTTGGACATCCGTTCTTGAAAAAGGGCAGTATGAATTATTTTATGCATAATGCCTATATTTTCACGATAGTCAACAACATGTCCAGCTCCTTTAAACTCGGTTCTATCGGTGCGGAAATCGGCAAAATCAGCCAGGACCGCGGCGCAGGTATTGCCGGACGCTACAATTATTTGGCACCGGGCATACCTGTCATTATTAAGGCACATGATACAGATACGGGCACCGATATGCTCAAACGCGTCAAAATCGTAGAAGACAACGAACTGACACCGGTACTGGCAGCGACGACGGTATACAACACGGTCAACAAGACAATTGACCGCAGCGGCGGCGGTACGGCAACGCTCCAATATACAATTCGGTCTTCCGACGGCAGAGATAAAGATATTACACGGCATAACATGTATTATTCAGAAGACAATATTAATGAAAAAAGCATTGATGAATTGTATAATGTCCTGGATATACTCAAGCATAATGAATTTATTGATTATCCTGTGTTGGATATCAATATGTCTGTCGATGTAACGCAGGCCAAAAAATCAGCGCGTATTGTAGATGCGACGGCAGCCCCAGTGGTTGTCAGCCCAGGCGATACGGTATATTTCAAAATTAAGCTGCATCCGTACCACGGCGTCGATGAAGTCAAGACCATGAGCTTTACCGTTCCTAAAAAGCAGCCTATCGGCAATATGGTTTTGGAAGTCCGCGGCGGCGGCGTGATTCCTCTGCCGTACTTGATTGAAAAACAGCGGTATAATTTAACGGATGAAATCTTGGAACGGCTGCGCCATTATAAAGATTTTGCTGAATTGAAGAAAGAAATCGAAGGGGAAGATGCCAATAATGATTTGGTGATTGAAATCTTGGACCAGAATGTCAGCATGATTAATGATGGAAGCTCTAAAACCAAGAAAGTAAAAATCCGCGGCAAAGAACCGGATACGGGCAGCAAGGATATTCTCAAGCCGGATAAACGGTCTTTGAACGAAGATGCCAAGAAAGAGGCAAAATCGTCGATTGCGACACCGTATATTGTCAAGGGAGACGGACAGATTACCATTAAAGTCGTTCCGCCGGAAAAACGGGATGCCTATCTCAACAAAAATCATCAGCTCAATGAAGCTAAAGCCGTTATCAGCGATGAAGCAGAAGAAGTAACGCAGAACGATGATTTAGTCAAACAAGGCGCCAAAGGCGGCGATAAAAAAGAAAGCAAAGGCGAAAAGACACAGAACGAAAAGGCAGCCACTTTCTCTACAGATGAAACGATTCGCGTCATTAACCTGGCATCACAATTTTAATAGGAAACAGCAAAAAACGTATTGTACAGAAACCTATCTGTATGATACGTTTTTTTATATAAAAACTTTACATAAATATCGTTGTTTACCTACCTGTTCTTTACAATCATCCCGTAATATAAGTTCCAGAAAGAGCGATTCTTGTACAACAGGGTTACAGATGTACAAGGAATTCAGCATTTAGGAGGCACAGGTATATGAATTGGAAAAAAGCATTACTTTGCGCGACTGTCGGCGTTATGACAGCAGTCAGCCTGACTGGCTGTGGTGGGTCTGGCAGTACAAGCAGTTCCGGGGACAGCGGCAAACCAGTAGAAATCGAATATTGGCACGTGGCATCAGACAGCTTTGGCGGTAAGACCGTTCGAGAACTAGTCGATGATTTCAATAAAAGCCACCCCAATATTAAAGTAAAAGAAAAATTTAATCCGGATATGTATAAAGGACTGACACAAAATCTGCAGGCGGCAGTCGCTTCGGGTCAGACACCGGATGTAGTACAGATGGGATGGGATTTCCTGTATTATGCAGATGAAAATTTCCAGCATGAAGATATTAATACAGTCTTTGCTGATGCCGGCGACCCGGATTTTGTCAAAAATACATTTGAACCCAATATTGCCAAATTAGCACAGACTGCAGACGGCAAACAAGTCGGCCTGCCGTATTCCTTGTCTGTACCGGTTTTGTACTATAACCCGGATATCTTCAAGGCTGCCGGACTGGATCCCAATAAACCGCCAAAAACATGGAATGAAGTCCGTCAGTATGCGCAGCAGATTAAAGATAAAACAGGCCAGCCGGCATTCTTTATGCAGGAATATGCTGATACATGGACCAATCAGGCTCTCGTAGAATCCAACGGCGGCACGATGCTGAAGAAGGAAAACGGCAAGTGGAAGGCAGGTTTCGATACACCGGAAGCAGCAGAAGGGTATCAGTTCATTGCAGATATGGTCAAAGATGGCATCGGTTTACATGCTACTAATGAAGAAGGATTCCAGGCATTTACGTCAGGTAAATTGGCAATGGTTTGCACGACGATTGGCAAACGCGCCAACTTCGAAAAGAGTTCCCAGTTTAAAGTAAGCACGACATCCTTCCCGGCATTTGACGGTAAACCGGTCAAAGTTCCGGCAGGCGGCAACTTCCTCATGATTCTGTCCAAAGATAAAGACAAGCAAAAAGCAGCTGCTGAATTTGTCAAATATCTGGAATCGGCTGAAAGCTTGACCAAATGGGATACAGGCACAGGCTACCTGCCGCCGCGCAAAGGCATGGACAAAGAAGGGGACTACAAAAAATTAATGGATGAAAACGAAAACGTACGGAAGGCTATGGAAATGCTTCCGAATGTAACTCCTTGGGTCAGCTTCCCTGGCCAGAATGGCTTACAGGCTGAACAAGTCCTTATCGATATGCGCGATGTTGTCCTCAACGGCAGTAAATCGGCTACCGATGCTCTTCATGAAGCCGCAGTCAAGATTGACGGCTTATTAAACTAAGAAATAGAATGGCAATAGCAAAACGGACAGGAACCAGCAAATGCTCCTTCCTGTCCGTTCTTTTTTAGAAAGGTTGTGATGGATAATGAATCCCTTATCCCGAAAAGGTGCCCTGCTGTTTGTACCGGCAGCGCTCGTCTTTATCATTTTTTACTATTGGCCGCTGCTTGCCAATATTGGATTAAGCTTTTTTTCGTGGAATATGGTCAGTTCTAAAATGAAATTTGTCGGCTTGGACAATTATGCGGCAGTGCTGCAAAGCCATGAATGTTATCAGGTCTTGGGCAATACGATATTGTTTATACTGTTTTTGCTGGTATTCAATTTTGTCCTGCCCTATGTCTATTCGTATATTATGGCGCATATGCTGCGCCGCGGAAAGACAGTATATCGCTCCTTGTTGTTTTTGCCGTCCCTGCTTAGTCTGGCCGTCGCTAGTATTTTGTTTTTGTGGATTTACAATCCATTGGCAGGACCGATTCATGAAATTCTCCAGTTTTTCGGATTGACGTCGCCGCGCTGGTTTAAAGAACCTATTTTGGTCATTTTTTCTATCAGCACGATTATTGGCTGGAAAGTATTTGGCTACAACCTGATTTTGATGCTGGCTGCGATGGTTTCAGTGCCGCAGGAAATGATTGAAGCAGCTCGGCTGGAAAATGCGTCGGATTGGGTTATTTTCAAAACCATCATCCTGCCGCAGACCTCTTCGTCGGCGATTTATGTATTCGTCATTACTGTCGTATTTGGCCTGCAGTATGTCATGGTGCCTGTCAACATGCTGACGCAGGGCGGACCGGATCAGGGCAGTGCCAATTTGGTTTATGTCATTTATCAGTATGCTTTTGTCTTTTATCAGACCGGCAAATCGGCAGCCTATGCCGTCATTACGATGATTCTCTTTGCCGTATTTTTATGGTGGCGCAGCCGTGTAGCAGACAAGAAGGTGTACTATGAAAATTAATATGAAAAAAGAAATTCCCTGCCATATTATTCTCATTGCGGCTGTTATTATTTCCTTGTGGCCCGTCGTATTTATGCTGTCGGCTTCTTTGAAAGAACTCAATCAAGTCTTTCAGTCGCCCCTGAATCCGCTGCCTTTTCCGCCGACGCTGGAAAATTATCAAACTGTGCTTAGCCGCTTTCCCATTATGCAGTTTGTTGGCAATACATTTTTTATCGCGTTCTTTGTGACGCTTTTCAAGATTATAACGAGCCTTTTGGCAGGATTTGCCTTTGTGTACTATCGGTTTAAAGGGCGGGAAATGCTGTTTAACTGCATGCTTATGACCTTTTTTATCCCTGTAACCGTCTTGATTATGCCAAACTATTTATTCATGTCTCATTTGGGGTTATTAAATACACCGTATGGTGTTATTCTCACGGAATTAGCGGACGGCATGGGGATTTTCCTTATGCGGCAGGCTATGCGCAGTATTCCCAAAGCGCTGTTTGAATCGGCTGTTCTAGAAGGCGCAGGTCCCATGTGCATTTTGCGGACGATTGTATTTCCGCTGGTTCGGCCGTCTGTGATTGCTGTCGGGATTATGTTTTTCATCAATTCATGGAACGAATATTTTTGGCCGCTTCTTATTTTAAAAGATAAATCACAGTATACACTGTCTTTGGCACTGCAGATGTTTATCAGTGCCGAAGGCGGCAGTGAATGGGGCATTGCCATGGCAGTGGCTGTGCTTACGAGTCTGCCGCCTCTGATTTTGTATATATTTTGCCAAAAATTTATTCTCAATACATTTATGCAGGCAGGAGTGAAAGGATAATGCACGATATTGTTTTTGAACACGTTAGTAAATCTTATGGAAATAAACAGGTTATTAAAGAATTGAATTTTACCATTCATGAAGGAGAACGCGTCGTCTTCCTCGGCCCGTCCGGCTGCGGCAAAAGTACGACGCTGCGCATGATTGCCGGTTTTGAAGATATTACAGGCGGCAGGCTCCTAATGGGCGGCCAATGCGTCAATAACTTGGCGCCGGGCAAACGCAATATTGCTATGGTATTTCAAAGTTATGCCTTGTTTCCACATATGAACGTTTGGGAAAATATTGTCTTCGGGCTGAAAATCCAAAAACTGCCGGAAGAAGAAATTAAAAAACGGGCTAATGCTGCCTTGGAAATGCTC
>CAVKOP010000053.1:0-5708 GCA_963657835.1 Lachnospiraceae bacterium
GTGCGCATGCATGAATTTGCCATTGATAAGCCCTTGTTGGTGCAGATTTTGAAAATCGGCCTGCCGGCAGGGCTGCAGAACATGGTTTTTTCATTGTCCAATCTTTGTATCCAGTCGGCTATCAATAGTTTGGGCCCGGATGTCATGGCGGCATCGGCGGCAGCATTTAACATAGAAATTTTCACCTATTTCATTATCAATGCCTTTGGCCAGGTCTGCACGACCTTTACGAGTCAGAATTACGGTGCCAGATTGTTGTCGCGATGCAAACGCGTCTTCAAGCTCTGTCTGGCCATGGATAGTATTGTCGCCGTGGCAGGCGGCGTCTTGACGATTGTTTTTGCCGACCAGCTGCTGCGCTTGTTTAATTCGGATGCGGCGGTTATTTCCATTGGCTATGTGCGCTTGTTTTACATACAGGCATTCTGTTTGGTAGAAGTCGTGTTGGAAATCGTGTCCGGTGCGATGCGCGGCTATGGCAATTCTCTGATTCCGGCTGTCATTACGCTCTTTGGAATTTGCGGCACCCGCGTGACGTGGGTGTATACGGTTTTTGCCAACCATCCGACCTTTGAGTGCCTGATGACGGTATTCCCGTTGAGCTGGTTTGTTACGAGCCTTATTTTATCCGCTGCCTACATTTGGTTTTTACGTCATTTGCCGATGTGGGAAACGGCGAAGCAACAGTAACGTTTGCTGCCAAACAGGCGGCGGCTGTTTGGCAGGAAAAATTGACATACCGTAGGGAGCATGCTATAGTAGATGCAACTATATAATATAGTTATAACAGCATACTGATACGTCAGGTGTCGCAAGACTCAATAGATAAGTCCGGTTGGATGCCGGCGCGGTCCCGCCGCTGTAGGGAGGAGCTGTACTGCAAGTATGTCACTGTGCCCCGTGCGGGTATGGGAAGGCGCAGTACGGCTATGAATCCGAGCCAGAAGAACTGCCTGATGGATAATCACCGATAGACCTGCGAGCGATGGGAATGGAGATTCTTTTTTTGAAAAGACAAAGTCGTAAGGGTATTCTTGCGGCTTTTTTTCGTGCAGGTTGTCAAAGGAGGACATAATGGACGTTATAGTAGAAGGACTGCATTTATTTCAAAAGGGCGGCATTGTCATGTATATTTTGCTTGTCTGTTCCTTTTTTGTCGTATATATTGGAGCCGAACGGTCAATGTTTTACAAACGGATGGATTCTGGACGCGCCTTTGCCAATCAGTTTTATACATATATGAAGCTGAAGCAGTATGACAAGGCACGGCAGACGGCAGAGAGCGGTACAGGCGGCTTGGCCATGATTCTGCGCGATGCCTTGAAAAGTGAACAGCCCAGTAACATACAAGCGTTTGCAGAAGTACAGTCGGGCATTTTGATTGCCAAGCTGCGCAACCGGCTGTATTATTTGAACGTCATTGTAACCATGGGGCCGCTCCTCGGACTGCTGGGAACAATTAGCGGCATGATTACATCGTTTAGTATTTTCAATGTCCAGTCCGGACAAGCCGTAGCGATTACCGGCGGTGTAGGGGAAGCCCTCATTGCGACGGCATTTGGCTTGTGCGTTGCGATTTTGTCCCTTATCGTGCATGCGTATTTTACGCAGCGGTTGGACCGCATCATTACGGATATGGAAATGTGTTTTTCGGCATTGGAATTGATGCCGCAGGAAAAAACGGGGCGGTGAGTGCATGAGACTGCGAGACAGGCGCTCTTTTACTAAGCCAGAAGTTATGATTATTCCGATGATAGACATCATGTTTTTCTTGTTGGTCTTTTTTATGATTAGCACGCTGTATATGGTGGATATGAAAACGGTCCCGGTCAACCTGCCGCAGGCATCCCATGCCGAAACGCAGACTACAGTGACCTATTTGGTAACCATGAAAAAAGACGGCTCGCTTTGGCTGGAAGATAAAGAAATCACCAAAGAAGAACTGCTGAAAAAAGCACAGACCGAACAGCGGCGCAATCCGCAGTTTTCTGTGGTGCTGCGGGCCGATCAGGGCCTGGATTACGGCAAAGTCATTGCCCTGCTGGATGAAATGAAAGGTGCCGGCATCAACCGCTTTGGTCTGGCTGCAGAAAGCGGGGGTTCTAAGTGACGCAGGAAGAACGGGATAAACGGATGGCTGCCGCTATATCCATCGGCCTGCATGTGATTGTGTTTGGCCTGCTGGCAGCTGGCGGCATGTTCACCTTTCTGCAAAGCCATTCTCAGGCGCCGCCTGTGGATGTAACGGTATACAATGAAGATTCACAAGATGATACACCGGCAGCCGGCAATGGCGAACCCGCTTCTAACGGCGGTGGCGGCGGAGGCGGTGAAACGTATCATATGCCGCAGGAAAATATGCCGGCGATTAGTGAATCCTATACGCAGGAAGTACAGGAACAGCGGGAAATCAAAAAAGTCATGCAAACGCAGGGCATCAGTAAAGAAATGGCAAAGGCCGTCGTGGCGGCCAAAAGCGATGCCGAAAAGCCGGCGGCAGAGGCTGTTTCCGGCAATAATCATCCTGGTGATACTGCAGCAGGTGATACCGCGGCAGGCGATGGTTCCAGCGGCCCTGGCGGCACAGAAGGACCGGGAAACAACCCGGATGCGGCACCGGGATTGGGAACAGATGCAAACGGCAATCCCCATGGCGGCGATCCGAATGGGGACCAACATAGCGAAGGCAGACGGCCGGCCACGAAAGCCCGTTTGATTTCGCAGCCTGATGTCAATTCCTATTACCCGCAGGAGCTGCGGCAGAAAAATATTACCGGGACGGTGACGGTCCATGTCGTCATTACGGCAGACGGTACTGTAAGCAGTGCGTCTGTGAGCGGTTCGTCGGGCTATGCGGCGATGGATGCCGCGGCCGTGCAGATTGCCTACCAATGCCAGTATGAACCGGCACGCAATGAGCAGGGTGAAGCCGTTGCGGCAGAACGCAATCTGAGTATACCGTTTGTATTACAATAAGTTGCAGCATGACAGTCCATTTAAGTATTCGATTACAAGGGGGAGTTTTTTTTATGATACGCAATAAGGCATTATTTTCATGCATTTGCCTTTCTATGGCTGGAAGCCTGGGCATATGGGCAGCAGATACGACAGATTATGATACCGATACGATTGTCGTTACGGCGAAGCGGTATGAAGCACCTAAGCCGCAGCAAACGGCACTGCCTGTCACCACGCAGATTCAAAAACAGCAGTCCAACATGACCGTTGTAACGGCGAAAGATATTGAAAAGAATAACTATACGACGGCGCAGGAAGCGATTCAGCATATCAATGGCGTGTCTGTCAATGACCAGGTAGCCGGCGGTACGGCTTCCTATGTGCGGTTGAATGGCTCTGACCGTGTTTTGGTTCTTGTGGATGGTCAAAGCTTGGCAAATCCCCAAAACTCCCCATATGGCCGCGGCACGACTGATTTTTCGGCGCTTCCAGATGCATCCGCCATTGAACGAATTGAAGTTACCAAAGGGAGCGGCTCTGTCAAATACGGCAGCGGTGCTGTTGGCGGTGTTATCAATATTATTACTAAGAAAAACAGTGTGGATACGGAAAAACGGACATTCGATTTTAATATCGGCTCTTGGAATACCTATAATTACGGTTCGACAAATCAAGGTAAAAAGGGAAAGACCAGCTGGTTTATTGCTAAAAGCATAGGACGCCGCGGCTATATGAACTACAATAATGGCAGTGAAACGGATAAAGCCCTTTCAGACTATCAGAAGAAAATGATTGATGCCCGCATTCGTCAGCAGATTAATGATAAAAGTTCTGTCGATTTGCATGTATTCCATAAAAGCTTTTCCAGCAGCTATGCTAAATTTAACTCATCTTTGGGGGCTAAAAAACATCAGTTTGTACCGGATATACAGGATAGGCAGGATAGGATAAATGGAGTAGACCGCTTGTATAACAATGTTGCCGTGACATATCATTTTAATGAAGATACGGATATGCCGGGCTTTTTGCGGTATTATAATGATTATACGACTACGGATTGGGACGGCCGCTATTCGGCACGGACGCAGGGCGTACAGCTGGAAAAAGGCTGGCATGTCGGATATCATCGGATTACAGCAGGATTGGAATGGACGAAAGACGAAGGCTCTAATGCCGGCGCTGGATATGGAGATGCCAAAAGCCGCACGAACCGGGCCGCCTATGTGGAAGATGCTATGCAGCTTGGCAAATGGATGGTAACACCTGGTGTCCGCTACGACCATAACAGTGATTATGGCACGCATACGACACCGCGCATTGCTGTAAACTATAAAGCCAACGATGCGTTTAATGTCTACGGCAACTGGGACCGTGTTTTTAATCCTCCTCGTTTTAATGACTTATATTATTCCAAATATAATGAAAACGGTACGCATGTAAGACCATCTGCTGGTTCAACATCCGATAAGAAAAAGCCAGCTTGGACAAAAGGAAATCCAGATTTGTTAGCAGAAACGGGGTATACCCAAACGGTAGGATTTACGTACCAGGCCGATGCTAAAACGTTATTTGATGTCAGCGTATTCCGCAATGCCTTGGATAATGCCATTGGTTGGAGTAGCGATGATAAGGAAAAATATGTTGAAGTAAACGCTACCAACATCAACCGTGAAGAAAAACGAGGCATGGAAATTACGATGAATAAGACCATCAATGATTCTTGGGATTATTCCTTGGGCTATTCCTATGTTCGTTCTCGTGTCGATAAAGGCGACGGCAAGGGATTAGTAAAAGATACGACATATAATTCCAACAACCGTCCCAATGGCTACCATATGGGCTTGAATTTCCATAATCCTACATGGACAGCCAGCTTGTTGATGAATGCAGGTACAGGCCGTGATGATTACTATGTAGCCGGTTCGTATGTCACATGGGATGCCGCTGTCAGCTACAATGCCAATACAAGAACCACGATTTATGCCAAGGTCAATAATCTGACCAATAAGGGCTATGATATGTACTATGGCTGGCCGGAACCGGGACGTTTTTGGCAGTTGGGTGTCAAATACACGTTCTAACAACAGAGACTGTATGAGGGCAGGGACGTGTTTTACAGCACGTTCTCCTTATTGATAGGAAGGGGCAGGTAACGTATATGAAAAAATGGTTGATGGGTTTATGCCTTTGCATCTGCGTGGCGGCTGTAGGACTCAGCGGCTGTACGCCGCAGAATGCAGCGACGACGGCCAATAGCTCACAAAGCAAAGGTGTATATGCTGAGATTACCGATGATATGGGCCGCACGGTTACGCTCAAGGAGAAGCCGCAGCGCGTCGTCGTCTTATCGACGTCTATTCTGAATTTTGTAGCGGCTGTTGATGGTGATGTGGCAGGCAGAGCGACGGTCAAATCGGAAGATGCATCGATTGCTGATACATATAAAGATGTTCCCGAAGTTGGGCCGGTATATAATGTCAGTGCTGAAAAAGTCATGGAATTAAAACCGGATTTGGTTATTGCCAGTGCCAAACAGCATCAAAAACTGATTCCGATTTTGGAACAAAACCATATTCCTGTCATTGCCTTGAAGAGTAAATCCTACGACGATGTCAAGCACAATATGGAAATCATTGGCCAAGTCTACGGCCAAGAAGAAGCTGCCAAAGCTAAAATCAGCGCAATGGATACAGAGATTGCATCTATCGTAGATAAACTGCCGCAGGAAAAGAAAAGAATCGCTATTATTT
>CAVKOP010000053.1:5718-11897 GCA_963657835.1 Lachnospiraceae bacterium
ATTTATGCTACGCCGAGTGCCGTATCGGTACAGCTCCCTAGCAGCATTGCCGGCAATGTGGCGGATATTCTCCATTTTGAAAACGTCGCTTCTGCCGTACAAAAAGACGCCAAAGGCGCTGAAAAAGTACCGTACAGCATGGAAGCTTTAGTAGAACAAAATCCGGATATTATTTTCTTTACATCGATGGGACAAAAAGATAAAATAGAGAAAAGACTCCAGGAAGATGTCAAGAGCAATCCTGCTTGGGGGACGCTGCGTGCCGTCCAGGAAGGACAGGTATACGTACTGCCGGAAAATTATTTCTTGCTCAACCCGGGGTTGGATTATCCAAAGGCCATAGCGTATATGGCAAAACTTGTGTATCCAGAGGTATATAAATGAATCGAATATTAGCGGGAACTTCCCGCACAGCTTGGCGATGGGCAATGCTCATCGTTTTTGCTGTATCTGCCCTTTTGGGCATTATGCTGTCTGTAGGCGCCGGTGCTGCATCTATTCCTATCCACCAGGTGCTGCAGATACTGACCTTTCCGACGGCGGATATGGCAGACCAAATTGTTTGGAATCTGCGGCTGCCCCGTGCCTTGACAGGGGCGATGGTAGGTGCTAATTTAGCGGTATCCGGAGCGATTTTGCAGGCCGTCATGCGCAATCCGCTGGCTGACCCGCATATTATCGGCATTTCAGCCGGCGCCGGCATTACGGGGATTTTGGTGCTTGTTGTCCTGCCGGCATGGATGTATCTGATTACGCCGGTCGCTTTTATCGGCGCTATGACAGCAGCCGTTTTGATTTACGTATTGGCGTGGAAAAACGGTATCAAGCCGGTGCGAATTATTTTGGCAGGCGTAGCGGTATCGGCCTTTTTGAGTGCCGGAATTTCCGGCATCCTTATTTTTTACAGCGACAGAGTGCATGGTGCGCTCATGTGGATGGTAGGCGGCTTGGCTGCGCGCAGCTGGGATGATGCGACGATGATTGCGCCGTATGCAGCTGTAGGCATTGTGCTGGCTCTTTGGGGCTCGTATTATCTCAACATGCTGCAGCTGGGCGATGACATGGCCCGGAGTCTGGGCGTCAATATTGAACGGACGCGTGTAGGCTTAACGGCAGTGGCGGCACTGTTGGCAGCCAGTGCGGTCAGTGTGGCCGGGCTGTTGGGGTTTGTCGGTTTGATTGTACCTCATATCGTGCGCCTTTTGGTGGGAACGGACTACCGTTATATTATTCCCGGCTCGGTACTGCTGGGAGCGGCAGTGGTGACGCTGAGTGATATCGTGGCGCGGGTATTGTTTGCGCCGATAGAACTGCCCGTAGGTCTGATTATGGCCTTTATCGGCGCGCCGTTCTTTTTGTTTTTGCTGAGAAGGGAAGTGTAGGCAGTGGAAGCAGCCATCCGAGTGGAGCATCTTTCCGTTGCGATAGGCAAAAAGGAAATTCTTCACGATATACATATGGAAATTCCTAAGGGCGGCATCATTTCTATTATTGGCCCGAACGGCTGCGGCAAAAGTACGCTGCTGAAAGCTATGAGCCGCATGCTTCAGCCAAAAGAAGGGCATGTTTATATTTACGGAAAAGATATACGTTCTTTTGGGCGCAAAGAACTGGCACGGCAGATTGCCGTACTGCCGCAGATTCATCAGGCGCCCAGCGATGTGACTGTAGAAGATTTGGTGCAGATGGGACGCTTTCCCTATCGGACGCTGTACCGTTCGTTTTCGGCAGAAGATGCCCGCTATGTCGATAAAGCTTTGTATGCTGTGCAGATGCATACGCGCAAAAACGAACTGGTGCAGCATCTGTCCGGCGGGGAACAGCAGCGTGTCTGGCTGGCAGTACTGCTGGCACAGCGGTCCTCTATTTTATTTTTGGACGAGCCTACAACGTATTTGGACATACAACATCAATTACGCATGATGAAACTGCTGGGGCATATCAATGAAAAATTGGGACTGACCATTGTCATTGTGCTGCATGACATGAATCAGGCCCTGCAGTATACGAATTATGTCATTGCCATGAACGAAGGCCGCATCATTGCTGCCGGACAGCCGCAGGACGTGATTACGCCGCAGCTGATACAGTCGGTGTTTCATGTTCATGCTGATATAGTGACGACGCAGAGCGGACAGCAGGCGATCGTGCCGGTGGGCTTGGATAAGGAGGGACAGTATGGACGCCTTCACCATAAAAGACGGTAAAAAGCTGCGGTGCGGCTATACGACCGGGACGTGTGCGGCAGCCGCCTCTAAAGCAGCCGCTGTCATGGTCCTGACCGGCCGGGCGATATCGACAGTAACGGTGAAGACGCCGAAAGGAATTGTCTTGTCGCTGGAACTAGAGGATATTTCCCTGCAGCCTCATGCCGTATCCTGTGCGGTGCGCAAGGATGCCGGCGATGACCCGGATATTACCAACGGCATGTTGGTATACAGCACAGTAGAACGAATAGACAGCGGCATAGAAATCCGCGGCGGCCGCGGCGTAGGCCGCGTTACCAAGGCAGGATTGGCCTGCCGTCCCGGTGACTGGGCTATCAACCCGACACCGCGCCGCATGATACGGGAAGCATTGCAGAACACAGCTGCCAGCTTAGGCTATACAGGCGGTTTCCGTGTCACTATTTCGCTGCCCGACGGTGAAGAACTGGCCAAGAAAACGTTTAATCCCCGCTTGGGTATCGAAGGCGGCTTATCTATTTTGGGTACATCCGGGATTGTCGAGCCTATGAGTGAACAGGCCCTTGTCGATACGATTCATACGGAAATGGATGCGCGGCGCGCCGCCGGCAATACGCATTTACTCGCTTTTTTTGGCAATTACGGCGTGGATTTCAGCCGGGATACGCTGCAGCTGGACGTATCACAACGCGTGACGATTAGCAACTATGTCGGTGAAATGCTGGATTATGCTGTATACAAAGGATTTCATGACGTACTGCTTATCGGGCATATCGGCAAGCTGGTTAAAGTGGGACAGGGCATTATGAATACGCATTCTCGCTGTGCCGACGGCAGGACGACGCTGCTGGCCTTGACGGCGATGCTCCAAGGTGCGGATGCGGCCGTAGGCCAGGCTGTATATGACAGCATTACGACAGACGAAGCCCTGCGGATTTTGCAGGAACATCAGTTGTTGGAATCTGTGATGGCTGCCGTTTGTGATAAAATAGAGTATTATATGAACCAGCGCGTGCATCAGCAGCTGGTGACAGGTGCCATTATTTTTTCCAATGTCTATGGCGTGCTGGGATATACGTCACAGGTAAAACAGTTGGTAACATATCAACAAAACAGGGAGGACCACCGATGAAAGGAACATTGTACTGCATAGGCGTAGGTCCGGGAGATCCGGAACTGCTTACGGTCAAAGCCGTCAAGTATATCCGAAACTGCCCGGTTTTGGCAGTCCCGCAGGGACATACCGGCGTGACGACAGCCAAGAGTATTTTGCTGCAGGCCATAGAAAATGGCGCGGCGGTTGATTTGCAGGATAAACTAATTTTGACTGTCGATTTTCCCATGACGCGGGATGCGGCCGTCTTGGCAAAAGCCCATGCAGCCGGTGCGGCAGCCATAGAAGCCCAGCTGCAGCAGGGACGCGATGTAGCGCTCATTACCTTAGGATGCCCGACGGTGTATGCGTCGAGTATTTATGTACATCGCCGGATTCACGACGATGGCTATGCGACGGAAATCATTCCGGGCGTACCAAGTTTTTGCGCAGCAGCGGCCAGACTGCAGCAGCCTCTTTGTGAACAAGACGAACCGCTGACGATTATTCCAGGCGGCCGCAAGGACAGAAAGAACCTATTATCCGCACCGGGAAGTAAAATTATCATGAAGCCGTCCGGCTCTTTTGCTTCCTTAAAGCAGGATTTGCAGGACACGCAGCAGCTGGCAGACACGGCGATGATAGAACGCTGCGGCCTGCCGGGAGAAACGATATATCATTCACTGGATAATGTAGAACGTACGGCATATTTTTCCGTACTTCTCGTCAAAGAAAAAAAAGAGCTATAGCATTACTATTTGGAATTTTTATTGTCAGGACATCATAGTAGGCGTTTTGGCTGCCTGCTATGATGTCGTAAGAAAGCAGGGATAGCATGGTTTATTTTGTAGGCGCAGGTCCCGGTGCCGTCGATTTGATTACTGTCAGGGGCAAACACCTTTTGGAAACTGCCGATGTGATTATCTATGCTGGTTCTTTGGTCAATCCGCAGCTGCTGGATTATGCTCAGCCGGCCTGCCGCATCTATGACAGCGCAGGCATGACGCTGGAAGAAGTCATTGCCGTCATGGAAAAAGCGGAACAACAGGGACACATGGTGGTGCGGCTTCACACGGGAGATCCGTCTATTTATGGCGCCATCCGGGAACAGATGGATATTTTGCGGGAAAAACAGATTCCCTTTGAGGTAGTGCCGGGAGTCAGCTCGTTTTGTGCAGCAGCTGCCGCCGTGCAGGCAGAATATACGTTGCCTCATGTCAGTCAGTCTGTGATTATTACGCGCATGGAAGGAAGAACGCCCGTGCCGGACAAGCAAAAGATTGCTGACTACGCAGCACACGGTGCGACAATGGTTATTTTTTTGAGTGCCAGCTTGCTGGAAAAGCTGCAGGCTGAACTCATGCAGGGCGGCTATAGCGGCCAAACACCGGCGGCGATTGTCTATAAAGCATCGTGGCCGGAAGAAAAGGTATACCGCTGTACTGTAGATACGCTGGCACAGACGGCAGCTGCCCATCATATTGATAAAACAGCACTTATTTTGGTAGGTTCGTTTTTGGGTTCTTCTTATGAAAGAAGTTTGCTCTACCATCCGGCTTTTACGCATGGATACCGGCAGGCAGAACCGGAAACACAGACTTACCCGGACCAGAAGTAACGTGGATTTGCCTAGCTAAGGGGGAATCAATATGAAAGCCTTTATTTTTTCGTTTACAACAGCAGGTACGCAACTGGGGCTGCGCATCGGGACGTATTTGGCGGCCCAAAAATGGGAGGTTGCCAACGAAACCCTGCCTAAGCTGCTTCATTTGGATACACGGCTGCAGGCTTTTCCGCTCAATCTGCAGGAAGCCGTGCGGCTGGCTATGAAAGAAGCCCAAGCGCTTATTTTTGTGGGCGCGGCGGCGATTGCCATACGGATGACGGCGCCTCATCTGCGGGGCAAAGAAAAAGATCCGGCTGTATTAGTCATTGATGAAAAAGGGCAGTTTGTCATTCCCCTGCTGGCAGGACACATAGGCGGTGCCAACGGGCTGGCACGCATGCTGGCAGCGATGCTGCACGGCCAGGCTGTCATCACGACGGCGACGGATGTCAATGATTTGTTTGCTGTCGATGAATGGGCTGCCCGCCAGGGACTTCACTTGTCATCTCTGCAGGATGCCAAACAGTTTGCCGCAGAGCTGCTGGAACGAGGTCAGGCAGGCCTGTACAGTGAATTTCCTATTGGCGGCGATATGCCGGCCAGTTTGATACGTACCCAAGAAGGGCCGGTAGGCGTGGCCGTTACGGTTCATGAAGACTGTCATCCTTTTGCCAGGACGGTTACGGCATATCCTGTCATTCTGCATATTGGTATTGGCTGCAAGCGGGGAACCAGCCGGGAACGGATTGCTCAGCGTGTCGAAGAAGATATGAAGCAGATACACGTCAGCTGGCACGCTGTGGCCGATATCAGCACGATTGATATTAAGAAAACAGAAGCAGGACTGACTGCTTTTGCAGAGCAGCATCACCTGCCGATTCACTACTATACGGTGCGGCAGCTCAATGATGCGCCGGGGACGTTTATGTCGTCGGACTTTGTCCGCCGCATCATAGGCACAGACAATGTATGCGAACGGGCGGCTGTCTTAGCCAGTCACGGCGGGACGCTGCTGCTGCAAAAATCAGGAAAAGACGGCGTTACCGTCGCCATTGCTTGTGAAACATATACAGTGACATTTGACAAAAAGAGGTAATACATAGATGAAGCATAGGATTTACGTAGTAGGTATTGGCCCGGGAAAACGAGCAGGCATGACCATCGAAGCACAGCACGTATTGGAGCAGTGCGACTGCATTGTAGGCTATAACACGTATATTAAACTAATTGAAGACCAATTTTCTCACAAAGAACTGCTCATGACCGGCATGAAAAAAGAAGTAGACCGCTGCCG
>CAVKOP010000054.1:0-5486 GCA_963657835.1 Lachnospiraceae bacterium
ATTCGTGAGAATGTGTCGTGGTATAATGCAAAAACGTTGGCATATCATGGAGCCGTCACCGGCTGCCGTGCAAACACTAACAGGACAATTACATATATCGGAAATTTTAGCAAAAGTTTTATTAAATCGTAATATTTCATCACCGGAAGAAGCACAGCATTTTTTATACGATACGGTAGCTGACGGATACGATCCGTTTTTGATGAAAGATATGGAGAAAGCGGTAACGCGCATCAGTCAGGGAATTGATGCGGGAGAAAACATTATTATCTATGGCGATTACGATGTAGATGGTATTACCTCTACATCGTTATTATATATGGTACTGACTGATTTAGGTGCTGTACCATCTTTTTATATTCCTGAACGGCAAAACGAAGGGTATGGATTAAACAGGGAGGCACTGCAGCAGCTGATAGACCAGCAGACGGATTTAGTGATTACCGTTGACTGCGGCATTTCTTCCTACGAGCTGATTGAGGGATATAAAACGAAGCTGGATATTATTGTGACAGACCACCATGAGCCGCCGGCGCAGATTCCTGACGCCTATGCCGTTTTGAATCCCAAGCAGGCAGACTGTCCATATCCTTTTAACGAATTGGCAGGAGCCGGCGTAGCCTATAAATTATGCCAGGCTTTGTGGACATATAGAAAAAAGGAACCTCTTTCGGCGTATACAGAAATTGCCGCATTGGGAACGATTGCTGATTTAGTGCCGCTGCGAGATGAAAATCGTTTGCTGGTACAAAGCGGCCTGCAGCGCATGAAAGAAGGCTGCAATACAGGGCTGCAGGCATTGCTGGAAGCGTCTTCGCTGGATAAACATACAATCAGCGCCGGACGCATTGCCTTTACGGCAGCGCCGCGATTAAATGCTGCCGGCCGCATCAGCCATGCTGAACAAGGTGTCCGGCTGCTGCTGGAAACGGATAGCGAAAAGGCAAAACGCATGGCACAGGCACTGAGTGAACTGAATCGGGAACGACAGGACATAGAGCATACAATTGCAGAGCAGGCCGCAGCGCAAATTGAAAAAGAAGGCCGGGGAGAGGATGGCGTACTCATTGCCTTCGGCACAGATTGGCACGTCGGCGTCATTGGCATTGCGGCTTCGCGGCTTGTAGAAACCTATTATCGTCCGGCCTTGGTTATCAGCATTCATGAGGGCCTGGGTAAAGGGTCATGCCGCAGTATTGCCGGCTTTAATATGTATGAAGCGCTGCAGTATGCCGATGA
Organism: Lachnospiraceae bacterium; assembly: GCA_963657835.1. Lineage (GTDB taxonomy): Bacteria > Bacillota > Negativicutes > Veillonellales > Megasphaeraceae > Megasphaera. The sequence continues at coordinate 1,240 of CAVKOP010000054.1, forward strand.
TTTGCTGCTGCAGTACGGCGGGCATCCTATGGCAGCCGGTTTTTCCATTGCAGCCGGCAACATCGAAGCCTTTCGGCAGCGGTTGAATGAATACGCAGAAAAAACGATGACAGCAGATGACTACATCCCTGTAGTGGCGGTAGATACGGTCTTGACAGGGAGGGATATTACGCTGGACTTGATTCAGGAATTGAGCTGTTTGGAACCGTATGGCATGGGCAATAGCCGGCCCGTATTTTCTCTGACGCACTGCCGTGTCGAAGAAATACGGCTCATCGGCAGAGATAAACAGCATGTACGTCTTGTATTATGCGCTGACCGTGTTAAGATAAACTGCGTAGGCTGGTCTATGGCATCCCTTTGCGAATCTGTCATAGAAGGGGATATCGTCGATGCGGCGTTTCAGCTGGAACGCAATGACTTCAACGGCATGTCTTCTCCGCAGCTGGTACTGCAGGATGTCCATGTTCCAGAACTCGCGATACATCTGGACCGCACGGCCATGATTGATATATATTTAGCATTAAAAAAGATTATTCCTGACTGGGGAATGCCCATTTGGCAGACCCAGCAGCGGATAGTAGCTGCTGAAGCTCATACGTACGAAGCACATGAAGTATATGCAGCGATTCAGGTATTAAAAGAAATCGGCGTCCTGTGCATTCGCCAGCATGCCGATGGGCCAGCGTATTATTTTCCTATTTTATCAGGAAAAATGTGCCTGGATATGTCTGAAACATATCAAAAATATAGTAAGCATTAAGGGGGAGTTCGATATGGAAGTGAAAGATAAAGACCAGGCATTCCAACACTTATTGGATACGATTCATAGTTATCAGCCTGATGCGCCTTGTGATGATGTAAAAAAGGCATTTAATTTGGCTGAAGAAGCCCATAAAGACCAGCGTCGTGCAAGCGGTGAACCCTATATCATCCATCCCTTGGCAGTGGCACAGATTTTGGCTGATATGAAAATTGATACGAAGACGATTACGGCGTCCCTGCTGCATGATGTCGTGGAAGATACGAGTTATACCTTAGATGATTTGAAGAAACTGTTCGGCAAAGAAGTCGCTTTTTTGGTAGACGGCGTTACCAAGCTGAGTCGCCTGAACTATCGGACCAAAGAAGACCAGCAGCTCAACAGTATGCGAAAAATGTTTTTGGCGATGGCCAAAGATGTCCGCGTCGTCGTTATCAAACTGGCAGACAGGCTGCACAACATGCGGACCCTGCGGTATATGCGCAGCGATAAACAAAAACGAATTGCCCAGGAAACATTGGAAATCTTTGCCCCGCTGGCACATCGACTGGGGATTTTTAATATTAAATGGGAATTGGAAGACTTATCGTTCCGGTATTTGGAACCGGATAAATATTACGACCTCGTGGACCAAATGAAACAAAAGCGGCATGTCCGGGAAGAAATCGTCAATGAAGCGATTGATGTATTGAAAAAAGCCTTGGACGAAGCCCACATCAAATGTGAAATCAACGGCCGCCCGAAACATTTTTACAGTATTTACAAGAAAATGAAAAAGGACAATCGGGATTTAAGCCAGGTATATGACTTATTTGCTGTCCGGGTTATCGTCGATACGGTTAAAGACTGTTATGGCGTCTTGGGGATTGTCCACAGCCTGTGGAAACCGCTTCCGTACCGCTTTAAAGATTATATTGCCATGCCGAAGCCCAATAACTACCAGTCGCTGCATACGACGGTTATTGGCACACGCGGACAGCCTGTAGAAATTCAGATTCGTACGTGGGAAATGCACCATATTGCCGAATACGGCATTGCGGCCCATTGGCGTTATAAAGAAGGCAATCAGACTGCGACGAAAAACGAGTTTGATGAAAAAATGGGCTGGCTCCGCAATCTACTGGAATGGCAGGATACGAGCAACCCGAAAGAATTTGTCAACGCCTTGAAATTGGACGCCTTTTCTGATGAAGTGTTTGTTTTCTCACCGCGCGGTGATGTCATCGATTTACCGCAGGGCGCTATTCCGATTGATTTTGCCTACCGTATTCATACCGATGTAGGGCATCGCTGCGTAGGCGCTAAAATCAACGGTAAAATCGTACCGCTGGATTATCAATTAAAAAACGGCGATATTGTAGAAATCATTACGTCCAAAGTAGGAAAGCCGAGTCTGGACTGGCTGAATATTGTCGGCAGTTCGGAAAGCCGTTCTAAAATCCGCAACTGGTTTAAGAAAGAAAACCGGGAAGACAATATACTGAAAGGCGCAGAAGCATTGGAACGGGAATGCAAGCGCCTGGGACATGATTGGAAAGCACTTAATACGGCAGGACGGCTGGCTCGTGTTGCTAAGCAGATGAATGCTGGCTCGGAAGACGATTTAGTGGCTGCTGTCGGGTATGGCGGTTTTGCTGTCAATACAGTGCTTATCAAGCTGTTGGAACTGCATAAAAAAGATGTACAGAAACAGGAAGAAAAAAGCAGCCTGGCAGCGATTGAAAAACTGAAGCCTAAAAAGCCGGTCAAATCCAATGGCAGCGGGATTTTGGTAAAAGGCGAACCGGGCCTTTTGGTACGGCTGGCCAAATGCTGCAGCCCCGTGCCGGGCGACCCGATTATCGGCTTTATTACACGGGGACGCGGCGTGTCCGTCCACCGGGCAGACTGCCCGAATATCAGCAATAACCAAAACGACATTGACCGCTTGATTGATGTTGAATGGGATTATGGTGGCAATGAAAACTTTGAAGTCAATATGGAAATTGTTGCCTATGACCGAACCGGGATTATGGCTGATATTATGGCGACCTTGGCTGAAATGAAAATTTCCGTGCTCAGTGTGAATGCCAAAGTGAACGACACGAAAAACGTCACGATTCATATGGGCATCAGCATCAAGGACTTAGCCCAGTTTGAATTTATTACTACGAAAATCCGCCGACTAAAAGATGTGTATACAGTACAGCGGTATACAGGAGGAGCACAATAATGCGGGCAGTCGTACAAAAGACACTGTCATCCAGCGTCACGTCCGAAGGCATAGAAACAGGCCGTATTGGTCATGGCTTGACTGTGCTGCTCGGCGTGGCTGCCGATGACGATGAGAAAGATGTCCAGTATATGGTCGATAAAATATCCCATATGCGTATTTTTGAAGATGCGGCAGGCAAACTAAACTTGTCGCTGCTCGATGTACAGGGAGAACTGCTGGTCGTGTCCCAGTTTACGCTGTACGGCGATATACGGCATGGCAGACGGCCCAGCTTTACGCAGGCTGCGCCGCCGGAGCTGGCTGAACGATTATATGCCCAATTTGTTGCGGCCGTGAAAGCCTTGGGGATTCATACCGAGACAGGACGGTTTCGTACGGAAATGGTGGTCACGCTGGCCAATCACGGCCCGGTGACGATTTTGGTAGACAGCAAAAAGGGCTTTTGATACGAGGAGGAATATACGATGAGCATGAAATGTATATCTATGGTACTCGGTCCTGTCATGACCAACTGTTACATAGTCTATGACAGTGAAACGAGAGATGCCATGGTTATCGATCCCGCCTGGAATTATCGTAAAATAGACCAGGCTTTGCAGGATAACCAGCTGCAGCTGCAGTTTATTTTCCTGACCCATGGTCATGCAGACCATATTGGGGCCCTGCAGGAACTGCGCAATTATAAAAATGTACCCGTATATGTAGGCAAAGGGGATAAAGATTTGATTAGCAATTCCCGTAATAATTTGTCTATGTTTATGGGCCAAGAAATCAAATGCGAATCGCCGGACTATATCGTAACAGATGGTGAAACCATTACGCTGGGACATTTGAAATTTACGGCTCTAGAAACGCCGGGACATACGCCGGGCGGCATCAGCCTGTATGGAGAAGGGGTTGTCTTTTCCGGGGATACCTTGTTTAGATATTCTGTAGGTCGTACCGATTTATACGGCGGCTCGGCCAAAACACTGATTAACAGTATCAACACCAAACTCATGCCGCTGCCGGATGATACAATTGTTCTGCCGGGGCATGGGCCTTCTTCGACGATTGGTGAAGAAAGACGAGGCAATCCGTATTTGGACGGAGGCTGGTAAACTATGTCCGTATATAAGGAGTCGCAATTTTGGCTGCGCGTCGTATTAGCTGTCCTGGCCTTCGGCCTGTTCTTGTCCGTGCATGCTATATACTGGCCCGTTGTCATTTCGCTTATTCTGACGTTCATTTTGATTCCGATTCGAGATTTGGTACTCAAAGGATTTTTGC
>CAVKOP010000054.1:5496-8257 GCA_963657835.1 Lachnospiraceae bacterium
TTCCTGTCGGTTTGGCGATTATTGTTTCCTTTTTCCTGCTGATTGTCATTGTGACGATTATCACCAACATCATCCTCAAGCCATTATTGGTGCAGGTCAATTTATTGGCGGCCAATTTTAACACCTTGGTGGCACAGACGGCGGCGCTGGTCAACCAGCTGGAAAATGAACAGACCCAGTTTTATATTCCGGAACAGGTAAAAAGTATTATTAACGATGCCTTTGTAAAAGTAGGTAATTATGGCATTGAAGGCGTGACGGACCTCGTACGTTCCGTCTTTGTCATTGCCGGCACGGTAGTAGAATTTTTTGTCGTTCCTTTTATTACGTTTTACTTTATGAAGGACGGCAGCCGGATGGTGCATTCGTTTGTCAAATTATATCCGTCTTCTTATCAGGGACAGCTGCAGCAGGTATTCAACGAAATTGAACATGTGCTGAGCCGGTATATCCGCGGACAGATTTTGATGAGCTGCATTATCGCGACGCTGACGTTTTTAGGTATGTGGATTATGGGGGTACCGTATCCGATGGTCATTGGCCTGCTGGCGGCCATTACGGAATGGATTCCCATTGTCGGGCCGATTGTTGGCGCGATTCCGGCCATTTTGCTGGGAGCAACCGTCGATTTGTCGCTGTCCGTCAAAGTCTTGATTTTTTATATTGTCATTCAGCAGGTGGACAGCCATCTCATTATGCCGCAGGTGATGGGTGCCGTTATCAGCCTTCATCCGGTAGTGATTGTGATCGCGCTGCTGATTGGCGGCACGCTGTTTGGCGTTGCCGGTATGATTTTGACTGTCCCAGTGACAGCCGTTTTACAAATTTTGGGCAAGCATTTATGGTTTTATAAAACATACAAGGAAAAGGCGATGAATACTTATGGAAAATAACAAAATCAACAAAGAAGAAATTATGAACGTCATGATGAAACGCATGAAAGACAAGATTAAAGACAAAAAATATAAAATGACCTCGCAGCGCCAGGTTATTTTAAAAGCTTTTGTCGAAAGTCCGATTCGTCATATGAGCGCAGAAGAAGTATTTGAATTAGTCAAAAAAATGGCGCCGGATATCGGCCTGGCTACGGTATACCGTACACTGGACTTGTTTACGGAAATGGATTTGCTGAAAAAGCTCGATTTTGATGACGGCTGCAGCCGCTATGAATTAAATGACCGCGACAATGAAGGCCATTTCCATCATCACCTTATTTGCCTGGGATGCGGCAAAGTATGGGAATGCCAGGATGATTTGCTGGAAACGCTGGAATCTATTTTACAGAAACAACTGCATTTCCATACGGTAGACCATCAGCTGAAGGTCTATGGCTATTGTGAAGAATGCGAAAAGAAACGGCAGGCAGAAGCAGGAGCTCATGACGACAACTAAACAGCAGACCTACTGCTACCGCGGCCCGGAAGGGTATCATTCTCTCATAGGGCAGGTCATGGCTTCTTGCGGCTATGTCGGCGGACACGAAATTCAATCGGTAGGAGCATCGGTCGTCTTGGAAGAACAAGACGGCCGTCTCCATTTGGCTTGCACGTATCAGCAGGAACAGACATCCTGGCAAAGTGAAGCTTGGATTTTTAGGCAGCACCGTCGGCGGGATGATATTAAAGAGTGTCTGCTGCAGTGGCATCAGCGATTCAGCAGCATGCCTCCCAATCCCTGGGGAACCCTGATTGGCGTGCGTCCTACCAAATTGATTCACCGCCTGCTGGACCAGGGGCTTACGCCGGACGGCGCTAAAGCGTATGTGTGCCGGACCTATCATGTCCGAGATCAGGAAGCGCAGGATTTGGTAGATATGGCTGTCATACAGCGGCCGTATGTCCTAAATCCCAGCCGTACGATTTCTCTGTACGTCGGGATTCCGTACTGTCCCAGCCACTGCATGTATTGCTCTTTTCCCTCGAAGCTGGTTTTTCAGGAAGACGCCGCTTTTTTGCGGCAGTTTGCCGCAGCGGTGGAACGGGATTTGGAAGATATTGCCCAGCTTTGCCGGCAGTATAACCTGCAGGTGCATTCCGTTTACGTAGGCGGCGGTACGCCGACATGCCTGCCGCTGCCGCTGCTGCAGCGCATCATAGCGGCCATACAGCGGCAGATTCCGCAGAGCATAGAATGGACAGTGGAAGCCGGCCGGCCGGATACGGCGACGCAGGAGATGCTGGCGATGCTCAAGCAGTACGGCGTCAACCGCATCAGCGTCAATCCGCAGACGATGCAGCAGCATCTGCTGGATACTATTGGGCGGCAGCATACGGTAGATGCTATCTATCAGATGTACGACCGATGCAGACAAATGGCTTTTCCCATTGTCAATATGGATTTTATTGCCGGGCTTCCCAAGCAAACTGTAGAAGATATGCGGGAAAATATGGAAATTGTTTGCCAACTGCACCCAGAAAATGTTACAATTCATACGTTAGCATTAAAAAGACGGGCGCCTTTGTTTCATCATCCCCTGCGGGATGACATTCCGGATGCCGCTGCCGTACGGGCGATGCTGGCGCTTTGTAGAGAAACGCTGCAGCAGGCCGCCTATATACCGTATTACATGTATCGGCAGCAGTATATGGCCGCTAGTTTTGCCAACGTGGGTTATGCCCTGTCCGGCACGATTAGCGCATATAATATAGAAATGATGGAAGAACGGCAGACCGTGTTGGCAGCCGGTCCCGGCAGCGCGACAAAGTTTGTCTGCCGCGACGGGCACAGTTTGGAAAAACTGTACATGCCAAAAGATGTAGAC
>CAVKOP010000054.1:8267-11847 GCA_963657835.1 Lachnospiraceae bacterium
ATGTAGACCGCTATGTCGAAGGACTGCCTGAGAAAATCAAGCAGCGTCGGCAGTTGTGTGCTATGATATATGGAGGAGAGGATTTGTAATGGCAATTACTGCACCACGAGGTACGCAGGATTTCTTGCCGGAACAAACGGCTGAATGGCAGATTCTGGAACAAAAAATACGCCAGATTTGCTCGCTCTATGGTTTTGGTGAAATTCGTACCCCTATGTTTGAAAGTACAGAGTTATTTTTGCGCGGCATTGGCGAAACGACCGATGTCGTTACCAAAGAAATGTATACGTTCAATGACCGCGGCGGCCGCAGCATGACACTGCGTCCGGAAAATACGGCCTCAGTAGTCCGCGCATTTTTGGAACATAAATTATACGGCGATCCCAGCGTGCATAAGTTCTACTATATGGGGCCTATGTTCCGCCACGACCGTCCGCAGGCCGGCCGGTACCGCCAGTTTACGCAGTTTGGCGTCGAAGAAATCGGCTCGAAAGACCCGGCAGTAGATGCAGAAATCATTGCCATGGCGTTCCAGCTGTTCCATGAATTGGGACTCAACGACTTGGTACTGCATTTAAACTCTGTCGGCTGCCCCAAATGCCGTCCGGTGTACCGGCAGAAACTGCTGGATTTCTTTGCAGACAAGAAAGACCAGCTTTGCGATGACTGCAAAGCCCGCCTGGAAAAGAATCCGCTCCGCGTATTGGACTGCAAAGAAGAAGGCTGCAAACAGGCCGCTGTCGGCGTACCGGAACTGACAGATAATCTGTGCGACGACTGCAAAGAACATTTTGCAAAAGTACAGGAATATCTTACCAAAATCGGGATTCCTTTTGAACTGGACCCGCGTCTGGTTCGCGGCTTGGACTATTATACCAATACAGCCTTTGAAATCATGTATGCGCCGCTGGGTGCGCAGAGCACGGTCTGCGGCGGCGGCCGGTATGACGGCCTGATTGAAGAAGTAGGCGGTCCGGCCACACCGGGAATCGGGTTTGCCATCGGGATGGAACGGCTGCTCCTGACCTTGAAGGAACAAGGGCTGATGCCGCCGGTTCCTAAAAAGCAGCCCGTATTTATCGTCGCTCTTGGCGATGCGGCTAAAACGCAGGCCTTTGATTTGCAGCAGCAGCTCCGCACGAAAGGCATGTATGCTGAAATTGACCTGTTGGGCCGCAGCATGAAAGGGCAGATGAAATCAGCAAATAAGCTAAATGCCGATTATACTGTCATTATTGGGGAAGAAGAACTGGCCAGCGGCCAGGCGCAGGTTCGCAACATGGCGACTAAAGAACAGGTCAGCGTTCCCCTGGACGGAATCGTTGCATATATGGAAACACACAAGAAGGGATGATTAACTAATGGATACAATGGAAGGTTTACGCCGCTCCCAGTACTGCGCTGAAGTCAGTGAAGCGGACAATGGCAAAGAAGTAACCCTGTGCGGCTGGGTAGAACGACGTCGTGACCACGGCGGTTTGATTTTTATTGACCTCCGCGACCGGACAGGCATTGTACAGGTTGTTGCTTCGCCGGATTATGAAGAAACTTCCTTTAAAAAAGCAGAACAAGTCCGTACGGAATACGTATTGGCTATCCGCGGCATCGTTCGCATGCGCGACAAAGACACAGTAAACCCGAAAATGAAAACGGGCACGATTGAAATTCGCTGCGAAGAACTTCGCATCCTCAATTCGTCTAAAACGCCGCCGTTCTATATTGAAGACAATATCGACGTAGATGAAAAAATCCGTTTGAAATACCGGTATTTGGATTTGCGCCGCCCGGAAATGCAGAACAACCTCATCATGCGTCATAAAGTAAAACACGCTATGCGCACATTCCTCAACGAAAACGGCTTCATTGATATCGAAACACCGGAACTGTGCAAGAGCACGCCGGAAGGGGCTCGTGACTACCTCGTACCGAGCCGTGTCAACGACGGCAAATTCTATGCCCTGCCGCAGTCTCCGCAGATTTTCAAACAGCTCCTCATGATTTCCGGCATGGATCGGTACTATCAGATTGCGCGCTGCTTCCGCGATGAAGATTTGCGTGCAGACCGCCAGCCTGAATTTACACAGCTCGACATGGAAATGTCCTTCATGGATCAGGAACAGATTTTGACGCTCGTAGAAAACATGGTTCACTATATCTTCAAAGAAACATTGGGCCATGACGTAGAACTCCCGATTCACCGCATGACCTGGGACTATGCAATGGAAAACTACGGCTCTGATAAACCGGATATCCGCTTTGACATGAAATTTACAGATGTTACGGAATTAGTCAAAGACACAGATTTTAAAGTATTCCGCAGCGTCATTGACAATGGCGGCCAGGTCAAAGCCATTAACGTCAAAGGCGACGCCGATATTCCCCGCCGTGAATTAGACGGCCTCGTTGAATATGTCGGCCACTATGGCGCCAAGGGCCTTGCTTGGATTGGTTTCCTTGAAGACGGCACGCTCAAATCCCAGATTAAGAAATTCTTTGGCGAAGACAAACTTCGTGAAATCGGTAAAGCCTGCGGCGCAGAAACAGGCGACTTGGTTCTCATGATTGCAGACAAACCGTCTGTTGTTGCCGCAGCGCTCGGCGAACTTCGTAAAGAAATGGCCCGCCGCATGAACTTGATCGACGAAAACAAATTTGCCTTTACGTGGGTTGTCGATTTCCCCATGTTTGAATACAGCGAAGAAGAAAAACGGTTCGTGGCTATGCATCATCCGTTCACAGCTATTCGCGATGAAGATTTGGATAAATTGGAAACCGACCCGGCTCATGTCTATGCCAAAGCCTATGACCTCGTCCTCAACGGCATCGAACTGGGCGGCGGCTCGCTCCGTATTTATCAGCCGGACCTGCAGCAGCGTGTCTTTAAAGCGATTGGTCTGACACCGGAAGAAGCGGAACAGAAATTCGGCTTCCTGCTTCGTGCGTTTGAATACGGTGCACCGCCACACGGAGGTTTGGCATTCGGCCTGGACCGCATGATTATGCTCATGCTTCATCGCAAGTCGATTCGTGATGTCATTGCCTTCCCGAAGACACAAAACGCTATCGACCCAATGAGTGAAGCACCTTCTGAAGTAACGAAAAAACAGCTTCATGAACTTCATATTCAGGTAGAAGAAGATCTCGTAACGAAATAAAGACGTGATGAAAAGGGCTTGCCGCTTCATGCGGCAGCCCCTTTTTTAACGACGCGTCACATACCCAAAGCAAAACGGCATGGAGGAGGAACTATAGTGAAAGCATCATCTTCACAAGATACACAGCATCAGACGACTACGATAAAACGAAAAGCAAAGAACATCACCTATCCGTATACGATCAAAGCGGCATTGGCTGAACATACGAGAGATGAACTGAAAGAACTCGGTGATTCACTGCACATTGAAATTAAAAGCGCCGATAAAAAGCAGGAACGCATTGACAAACTATATGCCGGCATGACTGGTAATCACTGCATCGAACGGTGCCTGCTTTGCATGCAGGACGAAGAATGGCAGCTTTTGGGAAACATGGTATCCTATGAAACAGCTTGTCCCCTGGATACGGATACAGGGCTTCCAGC
>CAVKOP010000055.1:0-11536 GCA_963657835.1 Lachnospiraceae bacterium
GCGCAGTCTGACGGCTGCCGGCATTATGAAGTCATACCGGGGGGTAGATGGCGGATTTGCGCTCCAGCGGCTGCCCAAAGATATTACGCTGTTTGACATTATTGAAGCAGTTGAAGGACAAACGGAACTGCAGCGCTGCCTGCATGACATCGGTTCCTGCTCCCGCGGCTGCAGCGGCATGTGTTCTATTTATGCAGCCTTTGCAGATATTCAGCGTGATTTGGCTAATAAATTAAAATCTATTGATTTTGAAGACTTAGCGCAGCAGGAAAAACGACTGCAGGCCGTTCACGACATTGAGGAAAAACGAAAAGCTGCTCAGACAGCCGAATAACATAAAGCCACAGTAGAAAAAGAGATTCTACTGTGGCTTTATTCTCATTTTGTAAGACTGAAATCTCTTTATTTTACAGAAAAAATATTGTACAATAAATCTATCTGTATTTTTATATTCTGTAATAATGGAGAGTTGCCTATGTATGTACCTGTGCAGGGATTTATCAGCAGCTTTCGGCTGCTTGACATATTAGATATATTGTTGGTTGCGTTTGTATTGTATAAGTTATTTATTTTGATTCGCAATACACGAGCAGTCGCATTAATCAAAGGCCTAATCGTTTTGGGGGCCGTTACTGTCGTCAGTAAAGTATTGGATTTACATGTCATCAATTGGATGCTGCAGCAGGGTATGACGGTTATTTTAGTTGCCCTGCCTGTCGTTTTTCAGCCAGAGTTGCGCCGGGCACTGGAACAAATCGGCCGCGGTCGTTTTTTGCGTTCTGGTCATGTCATCAACATGGAAGAATTGGAACACCTGATTGATGAAATCGTTGCCATTGCAGAATCACTGTCCAAGACGCGGACAGGCGCGCTAATCGTATTTGAACGCGAAGTAGGGTTGAATGATTATATTGATACAGGTATTGCCATTGACGGGGTCGTGTCGCGGGAATTGCTGGGAAATATCTTTATTCCCAATACACCGCTTCATGACGGTGCTGTCATTATTCGTGAAAACCGCATTATGGCAGCAGGATGTTTGCTGCCGTTGACTTCAGACCGTTCTTTATCGACTGAACTGGGGACACGCCACCGGGCGGCGATTGGGATTAGTGAATTGGCAGATGCGGTTGTGGTCGTTGTCAGTGAAGAAACGGGTGCGATTTCCTATACATACGGCGGACATATTTACCGTCATTTAGACGGCAATGCACTGCGCAATATCTTGAAGACCTTCCTGAATAAAACACCGCAGGGATTGGCCAATATTTTTAAATGGAGGCCGTAATAAATGAATAAACTAGATAAAAGATGGCAGTTAAAAATTGTATGCCTCCTCTTGGCAATTATATTGTGGTTTCTTATTATTAATGAGCAAAACCCTATGAGCGAAGGCAGTTATACCGTTCCTGTCGTGATAGAAAATCTGGATTCCCAGTATATTACGTCCAATGTGCCGAAAACCGTGTATGTTCGCTTATCCGGTCCCCGCAACACGATTATCAATGTAGGCCCGTCTGATATCAAAGCCTATATTGATTTGGCAGATGCACAGGAAGGGGATATGGATGTGCCTATTCATGTCGAGATTCCTTCCGGCACAGAGCTGAAAAAGCAAAGTATGGCAACAGCGAAAATTACTGTCGATGTGTATGCCGTTCGTGAATTTAATTTAACACCGCATTTAGTAGGTAAAATGGATAAAGATTCCTTTATCAGCAATTTGAAAATAGTTCCGGAAAAAGTTGTCGTCAGCGGCGCAAGACGGCTGATTCAAAAAGTAGATAAAGCCGTAGTTGAAATTCCTGTAGGCGATAAAAATGAAGACTTTTCCTTAATGGCACAAATTCACTTGTTGGCAGCAGATGGAAGCAAGGTAGATGGCTTGGAAATGACGCCATGGCAGAGTAATCTGCGTGTATCGATCGGCCATAATGCAGCATCCAAGAAGGTTCCCGTCCATGTCACATCGTACGGCACCGTCAGTGATGGCTTAACGCTGAAAGAACTTAAAGCTAATCCAGAAGAAGTAGAAGTGCGGGGCGATGCCAACGTATTGCAGGGAGTATCTCGTATTGATTTGACACCGGTCAATGTACAGGGATTGGCAGAAGATAAAGAATGGAGAATTCTCGTGTCGCCTATTAACGGTGTCATTGTAAACCCGGATGTAGTAGAGGTTACGGCGACGGTAGAGTAATAAAGGAGAGGATTGTGTGCTTAGAGTATTGAATATTCGTACAGCTGTGCCGATGAAGAAGCAATTAGAAGCGTTGATTGCCAAAAAGCTGCGGTGCAGTTTGACGGATATTGAACGGATATGCATTGTGCGCCGTTCGATTGATGCCCGGAGAAAACCACGGATTTATTTGGTATTTACAGTTGATGTCGTATTTCATGATGAAGCCAAAGTATGGCGGCGGTGCCGGGATAATAAAGATGTACGGCAAATTCAGGAGGACGTATTTACGCCGCCTGCATCCGGCAGCAGCCTCCTGACCCATCGACCTATAGTCATTGGCATGGGACCGTCTGGCCTGGCAGCCGCTTTAATGCTGGCACAGCGGGGATACAAACCGCTCGTGTTTGAACGAGGCTGTGATATGGATACGCGAACGGCTCATGTCGAGGAATTTTGGCGGGAAGGCGTTTTTCGTCCTGATTCCAATGTGCAGTTTGGTGAAGGCGGCGCAGGGACCTTTTCTGACGGTAAATTGACTACGCGTGTCAATCATCCGCTGCTGCGGCATATCCTGCAGACGTTGGTAGATGCCGGCGCGCCGAAGGAAATTTTATATGCCTATAATCCTCATGTGGGTACGGATATTTTGCGCCGTGTTGTAAAAAACATGCGCCATATGATAGAATTAGCAGGAGGTACGGTATGTTTCCAAAGCTGCGTGACGGATATTAAGCGGGATGACGCTGGAAAGATAAGGGCTGTGGTTGTCAATGGCGAAACAGAGTATCCGGCAGATATTGTCATCATGGGGATTGGACACAGCGCCAGAGATACCTATTATATGCTGTATGATAAAGGCATTGCGTTAGAGAAGAAGCCCTTTGCTATTGGTGTGCGCATTGAGCACGAACAAGCGGTAATAGACCAGGCGCAGTATGGCTGCAGCGCTGCTGAACTGGGATTAGAGCCGGCTGATTATGCGTTGGTATATCACAGTCCGGAAGGCCGTTCCTGTTATTCCTTCTGTATGTGTCCAGGCGGTGTTGTCGTAGGTGCAGCTTCGGAAGAAGGGCATGTGGTCACGAATGGGATGAGCTTATACCGTCGTGACAGCGGCATTGCCAACAGCGCTCTGGTAGTAAATGTAACGGCGGATGATATGGGAGACGACAGTCCGCTGGCAGGCATTGCATTTCAGCGGCAGTATGAAAAATTGGCCTATGAAGTTGGCGGTCGTACGTATTGTGCGCCTGCGCAGACTGTAGGCGATTTTTTACAGCGCACAGAAAAAGGAAAAGAAAAATCTGTACATACCTATCGCCCAGGCATTACATGGGCTGATTTGCATGATGTACTCCCTTCTTTTGTGACAGATACCTTGGCTCAGGCTCTGCCGTATTTTGGACGGCGTATTCATGGGTTTGATGATAATAATGTCGTCATGACCGGTGTAGAAACACGGACAAGTGCGCCGGTACGCATTTTGCGCGGTGAGGACCGGGCGGCACTGAGCGCAGACGGCTTGTACCCAGTAGGCGAAGGTGCCGGGTATGCCGGCGGCATTATGAGCGCTTTTCTAGATGGGCTTGAAACAGCAATTACAATTATTTGTAAATATAAACCTTTGGAGGTAAAGTAAATGGCTAGATTATTTGGTACAGATGGTGTACGAGGTGTTGCTAATGATTCATTGACACCAGAATTGGCATATCACTTAGGCAGAGCAGCTGCCTATATTTTTGGACAAAATAAAGAACATCCTACGTTTTTGATTGGCCGTGACACACGCCGCTCCGGCACGATGCTGGCAGATATTTTGGCAGCAGGCATTGCGTCTGCCGGCGGTGAATGTTATATGGTAGGAGTGATTCCGACACCAGCCATTGCTTACTTGACGAGAACACATCACATGGATGCCGGTGTTATGATTTCAGCATCTCACAATCCGTTTGAATATAATGGCATTAAATTCTTTGATGGCTATGGCTATAAACTGCCGGATGAAACAGAAGATAAAATTGAAGAATATATGCTCAAGGACGAACGGGCAGGACTGCAGAGCCGTCCGACAGGTGCTGCGATTGGCACTATTTCTGCATGGACGGATTTACAAAATGAATACGCTGATTTCATCTGTAAATCGACCAATGTGGATTTGTCGGGCTTAAAAGTCGTACATGATGGCGCCAATGGTTCAGCATCTGTATTAGGCCCTGAAATTTTACGCCGTTTGGGAGCAGAAGTCATTGCCATTCATCACGAACCCAATGGCATCAACATTAATGAAAACTGCGGCTCTACGCATTTGGAAAGCTTGAAGGAAGCCGTTTTGAAATACGGCGCGGATGTAGGGATTGCCAATGATGGCGATGCGGACCGCTGCCTGGCTGTCGATGAAAAAGGACAGGAAATGGACGGCGATCAGATTATGCTGCTGTGTGCTTTGAAACTAAAAGAAGAAGGCAAACTCAAACAAAATACTGTTGTTGGTACGGTCATGAGCAACATTGGCTTCCATAAGGCACTTAAAGAAATGGGCTGCCAATCCGAAACGACGGCCGTAGGTGACCGCTATGTATTGGAACGGATGCGAAAAGACGGCTATTGCCTTGGCGGCGAACAGTCCGGCCATATTATTTTCCTGGATTATAATACAACCGGCGACGGCTTGTTGACAGCCGTGCAGCTGCTCAGCATTATGAAACAGAAACAAAAGCCCCTGTCTGAATTATCTTCTCTGATGACTCGCTACCCGCAGATTTTGAAAAATGTCCGCGTACAGACAAAATCCGGTTGGGAAGAAAACAGCTTAATCATGGCTGCCATTGCTTCCGGAGAAGCCGAATTAGGCGATGAAGGCCGCATACTCGTCCGTCCGTCCGGTACAGAACCTTTGATTCGCGTGATGGCTGAAGGCCCTGATTTAGAACAGCTCAAACGCATCGTCGATGATATTGCCGTTGTTGTTGAACATGAAATGGGTCCGTCTAAATAGACGAGCAGGTATTGACTTAAAAAGATAAAATATATATAATGTGGGAATGGAGTTTAAGCGTATTGAACTTCATTCCTGTTTTTTTTACAGGCGTTTGGAAATCCTTCGTAAAATGGATAGCGCTAGTACCTTAAAAGTAAGGTAGACGAGGAAGAGAAGTATCGAACAGTCAGCGGATGTCTCTCGGCAGCTTCAGTCGTTAGGTGATAAAAAAACATATTGGCAACAAGATGGACAAATTTATCATGCGAAGCCATTGCATCTTAATAATTGAATAGCAGGAGGACAAGATTATGTGTGGTATTGTAGGTTATATTGGAGGCAGAGAAGCTGCTGATTTCCTTATGGACGGCTTGGCAAAGCTGGAATACCGTGGCTATGATTCAGCAGGTATTGCTGTGTATAACGACGGAGCGATTGCTGTACGGAAAAAACAAGGCCGTCTGGTAAATCTGGCAAATGAAGTCAAAGCTCATCCCGTATCCGGTACGGTCGGTATTGGACATACACGCTGGGCAACACACGGCGGCCCATCTGATGTAAATGCCCATCCTCATACCGATGAAAAAGGAAACTTTGCTATTGTCCATAATGGTATTATTGAAAACTATATGGAACTCAAAGAAGAACTGCTTGCCAAGGGATACCATTTTAAATCGGAAACAGATACAGAAGTTGTAGCTCATTTGTGCGCTGATATGTACGACGGTGATTTTACACGTACCGTACGTAATGTATTAGCTCGGCTGCGGGGCTCTTATTCACTCGTATTTATGTGCAAGTTTGAACCGGATAAAATCATTTGCAGCAAAAAAGACAATCCGTTGATTGTCGGACTTGGTGAAGGCGAAAACTACATTGCTTCTGATATTCCGGCTATCTTAAACTATACACGTAAAACATATATTATGAATGATGGCGAAATTGCTATCGTACAAAAAGATAAAGTATGGGTTACCGATTTAGCAGGCAAACCGATTTCCAAAAAAGTTTTTGAAGTCAATTGGGACGCCGAAGCAGCAGAAAAAGGCGGTTTTGAACATTTTATGCTCAAGGAAATTTACGAACAGCCTAAGGCTATCCGTGATACGATGAGCTGCCGTATTACCCAAGACGGCAAACATGTCCATTTTGATGAATTAAACTGGACACCGGAAGATGTCAACTCGATTGGCAAAATTATGATTACGGCATGCGGTACGGCATATCATGCTGGCTTGTTAGCCAAATACTTTATTGAAAAATTAGCGCGTATTCCTGTAGAAGTAGACATTGCTTCTGAATACCGCTATCGCAATCCGCTTACGGACAGCAAAACCTTATGCATCATTATCAGCCAGTCCGGTGAAACCATTGACACCTTGGCAGCCTTAAAAGAAGCTAAACGGCTGGGGGCTCGGTCTTTAGCAATTACCAATGTGGTAGGCTCGTCTATTTCCCGTGAAGCAGACCAAGTGGCATATACATGGGCTGGGCCGGAAATTGCCGTAGCATCGACCAAAGCATATACGACACAGCTCGTTACGCTGCTTCTTTTGGCTTTGTATATGGGACGCTTAAATGACAATCTGGCTGCAGAAAAAGAAGAACAAATTCTTCGTGATTTAATGGCTGTGCCTGATTTATGCCAGAAAATCTTTGACCATGTAGATGATATCAAAGGCTTATGCGACGCATTTAAAAATGCAGAAGACGTCTTCTTTATTGGCCGCTCTATGGATTATGGCCTGGCGATGGAAGGTTCTTTGAAACTAAAAGAAATTTCTTATATTCATGCTGAATCCTACGCTGGCGGCGAACTGAAGCACGGCACGTTGTCTTTGATTGAAAAAGGCATTCCTGTCATCGCGTTAGCTACCCAAAAAGACGTAGAAGAAAAGATGATTAGCAACATCAAAGAAGTCAAAGCGCGTGATGCCTATGTGATCGGAGTTGTTCAAGAAGGCGATACCGAAGTAGGTAAAACGGTAGATTCATTAATTCAAGTGCCGCAGACGGACAATTTTGTCGTAACGATTATGGCAATTATTCCCCTGCAGATGCTGGCATACTATATTGCAGTCAGCCGCGGCAATGATGTAGATAAACCGAGAAACCTTGCAAAGAGCGTAACTGTAGAATAATATAGTAAGAGAAAGGCACTATTGGCTGCCTTTCTCTTTTTTTTATAAGATTATGTTTTTTATTTCTAATTTGCTGCATGATAGCAAAACTATGTAAAAACACATATGGCTTTATTTACTAGATGAAAAAAATGCTATATAATAAATTTTGTATTATTATATTACTAAACAGCCGTTAGCATTTTAGGGGGATATCATCAAAACAAATGGAGAAATATCGTATTACCAATGCTATAAAAAAATCGGTATTATTGCAATGTGCAGATTATATGGAACAAGCGTTGCTTCCTGTATTTCAGAAAGAAGATTGGAAAATTTTCCGTTTTGGTAAAGAAAAAAAGGATGTTCTTCATGTGACGTCTTATGATTGCAGGGCGAATACGGAAAAAATGGAACAGGTTTTTTCCGTACATCATTTTGATCTCATTGTGTATGACTTGCGGAAAAACTTGGAAATCCAGTCTATGCTGTCTTTGGAACAGATGCTGCAGTTTGCAGCAGATCATACCTGCGGTAAGATATTGCTGTTATCTAGTGCCAATGTATTTGATACGAATCAAATGGAAGCGTCAGAACAAACACCGGTTCAATCTGAACATACAGAAGGACGCCGTTTGATGCGTTTGGAAGCGTTGGCTTTAAGCTGGAAGAAACAGGGATTAGCCATTACGATCTTGCGTTTTCCCGATATGTATGGATTGGGCATGGGGCGAAAAGATGGTTTTGCGGCGCACTATCTGTATGCGTGTGCTGTTAAGAAACCGGTGCCTGTATATAAAGCCGAGGAACGGCGATCTTTTCTCTCTACTCGTGATGCAGCCTATGCGGTATTGCAGACATATGAGCGCGGTTATACCGGCGATTATCTTCATATAGCCTCAGATCAGTCTATTACATATAACGAATTTTATCAAATGGTCTGCGATGTTGCGAAAAAAAATATTACTGTTGATTTCCAAAAACAAGGAACCTTTTCGCAGGCTCTTCTTGTGCCGAAATTAGCGCATCAACAGATTGGCTGGCAGGCTCGTCAGAGTTTAGCGGATGATTTATCTGCGATGTATAACGATATACAGCAGTCTATAGACAGGGAACAGAAGATGCAAAAGAAAAAACGGCAGGAACGCCGCATCAACGCATGGAAAGAAAAACTCATTCCCTATGCAGAAAATGCTGTCAGTGCTTTGGCCATGCTGGGAATCATGCAGCTTCAGAATGGACGCGTTGTGAATCCGGCAGTGCCGTTTGATTTTAATTTTATATATATAGCCATTATGGGGCTGTTATATGGACACCGCCAAGCATTCTTAGCGGTTGGCTTTTCATATATACTCCTTATGGTATCCTGCTATGGCGATGTTGGTTTTGGACTGATATCGATCCTGTATTCGCCAGAAGAATTACTTCATTTTCTGTCCTATTTGGTAATCGGAGTTCTATCCGGTTATGTGGCTGAGCAGTCAAAATTTAATGCCCAGGCGGCTCGTTGGCAGCACTTGCGGGACGTGGGACAATATCGCTTCTTGCGACGACTGTTTGCAGAAAATGTTAAAATAAAAGATAAATTGTATCGGCAGATTGTTAATTCCCAAGATAGCATGGGCCGTATGTATCATATTGTCAGTAGTCTGGATTCAGTAGAACCGGAACACATATATAACAAAACGGCGTTGGTAACAGCTGAGATTCTCGATGTTTCCCAGGTCATTATCTATGTCGTAGGCAAAAACAACGCCTATTTGCGTCAAAAAGTGCGAATAGGAGAAATGACGGAACACGAACCGCACTCTCTCAAGATTGATGAGTATCCGTACTTGCAGCAGATTATGAGGGAACGCAAGATATTCGTCAATCGGGACCTTATTAAGGGAATTCCGGATTTGGCGGCGCCTATCGTCTATGAAGACCGGGTTATTGCTGTTATCCAACTGTATCAAATGGATTTTGACAAGTGGAGTGTTTATGAACTAAATTTGATGGCTGTTACGAGCCGTCTGGTATCGGCTGCATTGGCTAGAGCTTATTCGTGGGAACAGGAAACGATGCAGCAATATTATATTCCAGATACACGGATTCTCAAGGAAAAGGAGCTTCTTCGAATTATTGAGAAACTGCGGGAACGTCGACAGATGCAGGCGGGGTATTCAGCGATGATGGTTAAAGTCAATATGCCGGGCATGACGTATAAACAAATTGACCAACGCATTGGTAATCGTATACGAATGGAAGATTATATTGGCATGCTAGATGGAGCTGTATGGCTGGTATTTCCTGATGCCGATAAAACGGTACTGAAACAGATACAAGAACGGTTGGCGCGTGGCGGCGTACCTACATCTGATGGTAAGGAGGTAATATGATGACCCTTGGTATAGCCGCTTTTTTCTATATCGTAGTGGCACTGCTTTTCTGTTTGGTTATTTGTCGTCGATATAGCAAGGCCCAGTCAGCTGTTGAATTGATAATCATACTACTAACTCCTGGGGTGGGACTTTTGGTCTTGCTGTTTCTTCATGTGGGGATACGCCTGTTTAATTTGGAAAAAGGCGAAGTAGAATTTATGCCAGAGGAGGAGAACCTATTTTCCTTGCAAGACCGAGGCTATGATGATGAAATTATTCCCATGAATGATATTTTTCTCCTTGACGATGCCAAAGTGAAGCGCAAGTATTTTACAGATGCCATTCGCCAAGATATGGTAGTCAACCAAGACATCCTGCAGATGGCTGTTCATGATACGGATCGGGAAATTGCGTACTTTGCCGTATCTCTTATGACGGCCAAGATGGAAGAACTGGGTGACGAATTGTTCAGATTGGAACAGCAGCTCAAGAAAGCACCGAATGATGCTGAGTTGTTGAAAGAGTATGTCGAAAAGTTGAAATTGTTTCTTCATAGCGGATATGGCACAGAGATGGATAAAAAACAACAACGGCAGGCATATATTTCTGCATTGGAATTACTGAATCAACAGATTCCCAATCAAGTTGTCTATTATACGGAACGGATTCATATGCTTATTATTAGTGACCGTTTGGAAGAGGCTTGCAAAGTGTGTCAGAAATTTGCGTCAACTCATACAGGTCAAGAGGAGCCGATTTTGATGGAAATTCAAGTATATCAAGCGTTACATGATGAAGCAAAATTACAGGAAAAAATACAACAACTAAAAGCATTGCCGCAGCGATTATCACCGGAAGCATTGCGGGTCATCCGTTTTTGGGATAAGGAGGCTGTTCATGCGTAAAACAGGTATATATTGGATTGTCGGCATCGTTTTATTTCTAGGACTGTTCTTTCAATACAATCGGATGGACGGCTTTTTGCACTTGTTTACGGTAGGAAATACGCGCATGAGTTCGGAACAAAACAGTGGCGAGCCGTGGAAGGGAGCCGATGAAGTTATGCCGGACACGTATCTGATAGTATATGATCCAAGTTCGGTAGAAAGCATGTTTTTGCGTCATGAAACAGAACGGATGATTACGGAAAAAAAGATGAAATTTCAAAGTATCCGTAATGATACTCCTATAGCGAATGGACTGGATGGTATACGTGGTGTCCTGTTGGCTACCGGCGATTTGAGTCGTGTTGTATCGCTGCCGACTATTTTTTCGTATGTTGAACAAGGCGGGACGGCGGTTTTGTTAACACGGCTGCAGCAAAATTCGGATATGCCTACGAGTCAAGATATATTATCTAAGTTGGGAATCAGTCAGTTGGATGCGGAATCCCAATCATTTACGGCTCAGGGACTTACAATGCAAACCGATTTTTTACCGGGCAGTAAGGGCGTTCAAGTGGCCGGAGATATTCATTATAATACCTTTGTTGATTCGCTGACTCTTTTGGATTCGGCTGTTGTGCATGTCAGTGATTATACCGGTACGGTGCCGCTGATTTGGCAGCAGGCATATGGTAAGGGGATGTTTTACGTATATAATGGCTCCATGCGTCCCGATAAGACAAACCGTGGTTTTTTAATGAGTTTTTTGGCCCATTGCGGTGAAGATACACTCTATCCCATTGTCGGCTGCAAGATATTTTTTATCGATGATTTTCCATCGCCTATTCCCGAAGGATATCAGGATAAAATTCGCAGTGAATATCATATGACGACCCGTGATTTCTATAATCGTATTTGGTGGCCCTATATGAAGGAACTGCAAGAAAAGGAACATATAAAATATACGGGAGTTATTATTGAAAGTTATGGCGATCAGGTACAGGGACCGT
>CAVKOP010000056.1:0-301 GCA_963657835.1 Lachnospiraceae bacterium
TAAACAGCAAGTTTACAGAAACCATAAGAAGGTGCAGGGATTCTTCCCTGCAAGAAAAAAATATATATTTTTTCTTTTCTTTTTTTATCTCTTCTCTTCTTTTCTTATATATAAAAGGTAACGCGTTACATCGTATGACTGCTCCTGCCAAGAATGGCTGTTTTCCTAGGGTTTGACAGACTTGCTCCAACTGTATATGTAAAAAAGTGCAGAAAACTTCTTACTTTTCTTGATTGTATTGAGCTGAAAACACCCTTTATTTTTACGTACACAAGGCCAAAAAAGAGGGTATCTCATAAAG
>CAVKOP010000056.1:311-10926 GCA_963657835.1 Lachnospiraceae bacterium
GTAACGCGTTACATCGTATGACTGCTCCTGCCAAGAATGGCTGTTTTCCTAGGGATTTAGTAGTTGCCTATTTATAGAATTTTAAAAAATTTTGACAAAATCTTTGCTATTTCTTTGTATATCGCACTTTATGCGCCGCATTTGGGGCATATAAAAAACCATCCCACAGACAGGATACTGTCTGCAGGATGGTTTTTTATATGATATGGTATTATGCTTCTTCTGCTTGTTCTTCTGTTTCTTTGGGTTCTACGGCTTTCGGGCCGCGGCGGTGCGTATGGTTTTTCCATACGACCCACAGCGAGGTGTCTACGCAGATAGAAGAATAGGCACCGCTGATGAAGCCGATGAGCATGACGAGAGAAAAGTTCTTTGTCGATTCGCCGCCGAAGAAATGGAGGGCGCCGCAGGCAAAGAGTACGGTCGTCAAGGTATAAATACTGCGGTGAATACTTTGTGAAATACTGTCATGTGCCAGTTTTTCATAGGTATCCGTCCGGCGATGGGTCCGCGTATTTTCACGGACACGGTCAAAGATGACGACGGCTTCGTTCATGGAGTAGCCGACAACGGTCAGGATAGCTGCCAGGAACGAGGCATCGATTTCCAAATGGAAGAAGGAGAAAAATCCGAGTACCATAATTAAGTCATGGAAAATAGATACCAGCGCGGAAATGGCGATTTTGTATTCAAACCGGAACGAGATGTAGGCTGCCAAGGCAATAAAGGCAACAGCCAGGCTCATGACCGCGTTTTTGGTAACTTCTGAGCCAATGACAGCGCCAACGGATTCAGTACGTTTAATTTCAGCACCGCCCAGTTTGTCACTCAGCTGTGTCGCTACGGCTTTGCTTTCATCACTGGATAGGTTGCGCATACGAATCATGACATCCTGAGAGGCGTCCTGGTCCGTAACGCCGGACAGCTGGATGACGCTGTTGCCAAGGTCCATTTGGGAGCCGTCTATGACTTCGCGGACCTGGGCTACGGTAACTGCGTTTTGGAACTGCATATCCAAAATCGTGCCGCCCGTATAGTCAATGCCAAAGTTGAAGCCATTGACAAAAATAGAAATGACGCTGGCAATGACGAGGACAGACGAAAGAGTAAACCACCATACTCTATGTTTGACAATATCAAAACTCATTTCTGTCCCCCCTTTTTCAGCATATGTTCCGGTGCTTTGCGATTCAGGCCATAGAACCACGGATTGGTAATCAGGCCGGTATTAATGAACCATGTCAACAAGGAGCGGCTAACGAGAATAGCCGTAAACATGCTGACAATCAAACCTAACGCCAAGTTGACGGCAAAGCCTTTGACCGTCCCGGTCCCCATAACAATCAGGACAATGGCCGCAATCATGACGGATACGTTGGCATCCAAAATCGTATTGAAGGCCCGTTTAAAGCCGGCATCCATCGACGTTCGCAGGCTCTTGCCAATGAGAACTTCTTCCTTAAATCGTTCAAAAATAAGGATGTTGGCATCGACGGCAAAGCCCATGGAGAGGATAATCCCAGCAATACCCGGCAACGTCAGCGTCGCATCGAGGTATTTCAAAATAGCCAGCAAAATCAAAACGTATACCAAAAGGGCTACGTTGGCGACAATGCCGGACATGCGGTAAATGACGACGAGGAAAATCATGATGAGTATAATGCCGATAGCAAAGGCTTTTTCACTCTTTACTTTGGAATCCTGCCCCAGGCTCGGGCCGATGGTCCGTACTTCCATGACTTTCAGTTTGACAGGAAGTGCGCCGGAACGAAGCAGGATAGCCAGGCTTTTGGCTTCTTCCAGGGACTTGCTGCCTGTAATGACCGCTTTGCCGCCTGTAATCGGTTCGTTGACGACTGGAGCCGTCAATACTTCGCCGTCCAGCAGGATGGAAATTTTATGACCTACATTGGAAGCGGTCAAATCGGCAAATTTCTTGGCCCCTTCGTCTGTAAATTCAATGGCAACTACGTTTTTATTGCCGTTTTCAATCTGTTCTTTGGCAGTTTTTAAATCTTTACCGCCCATACGCGTCGTACCGCTTTCATCTTTAAATTCCATGACAGCCGTTTTACCGATGGTTTCAATCGCTTTTTCCGGATTCTTTTCACCCGGAAGTTCGACGATAATCCGGCGCGCTCCTTCTTTTTGTACGATTGGTTCCGTCAAGCCCATTTCATTGATACGGCGTTCTACGATGGAAACAGCCCGGCTCAGGGAGTCTTCTGTAACCGGCGCATCCGGCGTATCTTCAGCTTCCAGCACGATGTGCGTGCCGCCCTGGAGGTCCAGGCCCTGTTTAATGGAATTGGCAAGCGGATAAATAAAGGTAATGAATACGGCCAAAATGATGATGACCGCACCAAAAAATTTTACCATGTTACGAGTCCGCAACAGCGTTCCCTCCTCTTACTGCGTTTACATATGCAACTGTACGATATACCGAGTCGGTGTCAACACGGCTGGTATACGATAATCATGTGCCTCTGCCGGCACATGCGGTAGTATCTGAATGTCCCAAGCCACGGCTGCGACGGCTGCCTGCGGTGCCCGCTGCAAATAGCGGTCGTAAAACCCGGCCCCCCGTCCCAAGCGATGTCCCTCTGCATCAAAAGCCAGGCCCGGTACAAGAATCAACTCTAATTGTTCTGGCGCAATACAGGGACTTCCTGCGCAGGGCACGCGGATGCCATACATCCCCTGTGCCACGTCCTGCAGCGAAGTCAGCCGCATTGCCTCCATCTGCCCATTGCCCAGACAATGGGGCACATACACTTCTTTTCCTTCCCGTAATGCCCGTATAAGGAATGCATCCAGCGATACTTCGCCTTTCATGTTTAAGAACGCCATGAGCCGGCTGGCCTGCTGATACTGCGGCAGTACGGCAAGCCGTGCGCAGACCGCATCGCTCCACGCGGCAGCCTGCGCCGCCGAAACAGCCAACAGCCGGTGTTTCATGGTGTTTCTTAGGTCTTCCTTATTTGGTTTCATGAGCTTCTTCTGCTTTTGCAGTGTCAGCAGATGCAGTATCAGCCGCTTTGGCTTCTGCTTTTTTAGCAGCTTTTTTGTTGTCAGACGATGTCTGTTTGCTGAGTACCTGAGTAATGGCATTGCGCGTCATTTTGACTTCGACTTTGTCTGCCAGGCGAACGATGACATAGTCATCATGCATGGAAACAATCGTGCCGTAAAAGCCGCCGGCTGTGATAATCTTGGCACCGTTTTTCAGATTGTCGAGCATTTCCTGCCGTTTTTTCTGCTGTTTTTTCTGCGGGCGCCATAACAAGAAATAGAAAATGACGACCATGACGATAATCGGCCAAAAGTTATTCAAATCCATTAAATCCAATCTTTTCACCTCCTACATACTATCTTATCTATATACAAGACACACTAACGGTTACGCATCTTGATACCGTTTCCAAAAATCCTGACGGAACTCTCTAAACGTGCCGTCAAAGATAGACTGCCGCATATCACGCATAAACTGCAGCAGGAAATACAAGTTGTGAATGCTGACTAAGCGGTACGCCAGCAATTCTTCTGCTTTGAACAGGTGGCGTATATAGGCCCGTGTATAGTTGCGGCACGTATAACAGCCGCATCCTTCTTCAATGGGATGGAAATCATGGGCATATTTGGCGTTGCGCACAGTCACACGGCCTGTATGCGTC
Source organism: Lachnospiraceae bacterium (assembly GCA_963657835.1). Lineage (GTDB taxonomy): Bacteria > Bacillota > Negativicutes > Veillonellales > Megasphaeraceae > Megasphaera. The sequence goes on from CAVKOP010000056.1 coordinate 3,986, forward strand.
ATGGCCATGCCGTTGCGGGCAACGCGCGTCGGAAATACGCAGTCAAACATATCTACGCCGCGGGCTACGCCTTCCAGCAGACAGTCCGGCGTGCCGACACCCATCAAATAGCGGGCTTTATTTTTCGGCAGATAGGGCGTCGTATGTTCCAATATATCATACATTATATCCTTAGATTCGCCAACACTCAAGCCGCCAATGCCGTAGCCGTCAAAATCCATGTCTACCAAATCTTCACAGCTTTTGCGGCGCAGGTCTTTGTACATGCCGCCCTGGACAATGCCAAATACGCCCTGGGTGTCACTGTGATGATGATCCAGGCAGCGTTTGGCCCAGCGGCTGGTCCGTTCGGTCGAATGCAGCGTGTATTCATAATCTGACGGATAAGGAATGCATTCGTCAAACGCCATGGCAATATCCGAATCCAGTGCCATCTGCACGTCCATGGAGACTTCCGGCGACAAGAATTTTTTGGAGCCGTCCAAATGGGAACGGAAGGTAACGCCTTCTTCGGTAATTTTCCGCATCTGTCCCAGGCTGAATACCTGAAAGCCGCCGCTGTCCGTCAAAATGGCCTGTTTCCAGTTCATGAATTTATGCAGCCCGCCGGCTTCTTTGATTAAATCTTCGCCGGGGCGCAAAAACAGATGGTATGTATTGCTTAAAATGACCTGCGCGCCCATGTCGTACAATTCTTCCGGCGACAAGGTTTTGACTGTAGCCTGCGTTCCTACAGGCATAAACATCGGGGTTTTGAAGGTTCCGTGCGGCGTGCGCAGAATACCGGCTCTGGCGCCGTCGCACTCGGCTTGCTGTTCGTACGTAATAACCAAGTCATATCCTCCTATCGTATAAACATGGCATCGCCAAAACTAAAGAAACGGTACTTTTCTTTGACAGCCGTTTCGTAGGCTTTTAAAATCTTTTCGCGTGTAGACATAGCACTGATGAGCATCAGCAGCGTCGATTCGGGCAAATGGAAATTGGTTACCAAGGCATCGACGATGTGGAACGTAAATCCCGGATAGATGAAAATGTTGGTCCAGCCGGAGCCGGCCTGCAGAGTCCCTGTCGTCCCGGCGCTTTCCAAGGTGCGGATGGATGTCGTACCGACGGCAATGACGCGCCGTCCTTCAGCTTTAGCCTGATTAATCGTAGCTGCCGCTTCCGGCGTAATGCTGTAAAACTCGCTGTGCATTTGATGGTCTTCAATATTTTCTTCTTCTACCGGGCGGAATGTTCCCAGTCCGACGTGCAGGGTTACAAAGACTTCCTGTACGCCTTTATCCCGAATTTTTTGCAGCAGTTCGTCTGTAAAATGAAGGCCTGCTGTCGGAGCAGCTGCCGAGCCCCGTTCCCGTGCGTACACTGTCTGATATTCGTTGGGATCTGCCATTTTTTCATGAATATACGGCGGCAGCGGCATTTCACCGATTTTATCAATAATATCGTCAAACACGCCGTTATAATGGAATTTGACGATACGGCCGCCAAAATCGGTGCGGTCCTGTACGTCTGCCGTCAGGCCTTCGGGAAATGCAATGGTCGTGCCCGGCAGGGCTTTTTTTCCCGGTTTAACCAATACTTCCCATGTATCTTCGCCTACCGGCGTGAGCAGCAGGACTTCTACCTTGCCGCCTGTGGGAACCCGTTTGCCGTACAGCCGAGCCGGAATGACGCGGGAATCGTTAAACACGAGCACATCGCCTTCATGCAGTTCGTCTACTAAATCATAGAAATATTTGTGCTGTACGTCGCCGCTCTGTCGGTCATAGAGCATGAGCCGCGCGTGGTCGCGGGGTTCTGCCGGATGCTGTGCTATTAATTCTTTCGGTAAATCATAATAAAAATCGCTAAGTTTCAAAATAAACAATCTCCTTAATACAATCGTTCTAATGTCGTGTCTGTATAGTAATGCGACAATATCTGCCGATAATATCCGTTGACGCCGGGATGTTCTTTGGCCATTTGGTAGGCGCCGTACTGGCTCATGCCCAGGCCGTGTCCCCAGCCAAAACCATAAATAGTCAGCGGCTGGCCTGCTTTAATAGGCAGTGTCAGACTGCGGCTTCCTTGGCCCATATCCGGATTGGGCGGCGTTCCCCTGCCCTGATAAAAGTCAAAGAGCGTGCTTTTCAGGCCAAACAACGCCTGAAAGGCATTGCCGGTCATCGTTGCCTTTCCTTTAGTTCCCTGCACAATCAGCGTGCGCACCCGGCCGGACACACCGCGGTCGGACACATGCATAGGCCGTTTGGCAAGGGGCGACAGCGTAATCGCTTTCACTGTGCCTACGCCTTTACCGGCAGCGGCCAGATTGGCTGCCAGGCGTTCCGGCGTCGTCGTGACGGACCAGCTGTACGCCGGCATATGAAAACTCCGGTCTGCTACGCCGCGTAAATACCCTACGGGGCTGCCCCAGACATTTTCACTGTGTTCCGTCCAGCCGCCGGCACTGGCGCAAAAAATAGCTTCAATCGGCTTGCCCCGATAGGTCAGGATTTCGCCGCTTGTTCCATCTACAGCCTGTTTGATAGAGGCCGATTCGGCATTGACGCCGCCGTATACCTGGTTGCGCGTGTCATCAGACATATCATAGCCGCGGCTTTTAAAATAGTTTTTATGAAAAACCGCATAAGTCCGCGCCGCTACAGCCTGGGCCTTCAAGGCTTCCAGGCTCCATGACGGGGACATTTCTTTGCCGACGACGCCGTACAGATAGTGTTCCATCGGCACGACGTTGACGACTGTCAAGCCGGTCGCCGTCGGTGTTTTCATAAATTCCAAATAGCCGCGGTACGTGTAGCCGTCCGTAATCTTGACCAAGCCGCCGTTGGCCAGGGGCCGTACGGATACGGGGCCCGTACTTTTGATACCGCCTGCTGTCAGTTCCTGGCCGCGAATCGTAATCTGGATAGGTGTATTGGCTTTTATCTTTTTTCGCAGCGTATTGCTCTGATAAATGCCCACGTCCTGCGTACCGATGACAGCTACACTAGTACGCCCTTCCCGGATGCCGATACGCAGCGGCTGGCCGCTGCCGGAAGCCAGTACGGCCGCCGTCATGCTAATCCATATCAAAAACGCTATGACGTATATATATCGTCTTTTTCCCATGTAGGCTCCTCCTGTCTTAACGGAAAAACAGATTCACTATAATGGTCAACACGATGCTGATAAGCAGACAGGTCACGATAGGAAAATGAAAGGATACATTGTCTTTGGTCCAGTTGATATCTCCCGGCAGATTGCCGATAAACCGGCTCAGGCCGATATGGTCGAGTGCCAGCCAGCCGCAGCCGGCTGCAATGCATAGTATGCCGATGATAATCAGTAGTTTTCCCATGTGACCTCCTAAAACAACGCCGTACTCTTGGCGTCCTGCGGCGGCGGCAGTCCCAAATGACTGTAAGCTGCCGGCGTCACGACGCGTCCTCTGGGCGTGCGGTTTAAAAATCCCTGCTGCATCAAGAAGGGTTCATACACATCTTCGACGGCATCGACAGATTCGCTGATGGCCGCGGCAATCGTATCCAAGCCGACAGGGCCGCCGCCGAATTTTTCAATAATGACCTGCAGCACCCGCCGGTCTGTCCGGTCCAAGCCGCAGGCATCGACTTCCAGCCGGTCCAGTGCCCGGCCTGCCAGAGCCGCTGTAATTACGTCGGCCTGGTCTACTTGGGCAAAATCACGCACGCGCTTTAAAAGCCTGTTGGCAATACGCGGCGTCCCGCGGGAACGGCGGGCGATTTCCAAGGCGCCCGGGTCGTCAATATCGATATTCAAGATTTCAGCAGTCCGCTTGATAATCAGGACTAAATCTTCCGGTTTGTAAAATTCAAGACGGCAGATAACGCCAAAACGATCTCGCAGAGGCGGTGCCAGGCGGCCTACCTGCGTCGTCGCGCCTACCAGCGTAAACGGCGGCAAGTCAATCCGCACGGAGCGGGCACTCGGTCCCTTGCCGATGACGATGTCCAGCGCATAATCTTCCATGGCCGCATAGAGTACTTCTTCGACACTATGGGAGAGCCGGTGTATTTCATCAATAAACAATACATCCCGTTCCTGCAGATTCGTCAACAGGGCTGCCAAATCGCCGGGACGTTCAATCGCAGGCCCCGATGTAATACGCAGGCTGACGCCTAATTCGTTGGCAATAATGCCGGCCATGGTCGTTTTGCCAAGTCCCGGCGGCCCGTACAACAGGACATGGTCCAAGGCTTCCTGCCGCAGCTTGGCCGCCTGAATAAACACTTCCAGGTTTTGTTTGGCTTTATGCTGCCCAATATATTCTTTTAAATAATGCGGACGCAGGCTGTACTGCCAGGAATCTCCCGGCACCGGCCCTGTTTCCACAATACGATTTTCTTCCATGGATTACCTCCCGCTTCCCAAGGCTTTCAATGCCTCTTTGAGCAGTTGTTCTACTGTCTGGCAGGTGCCTGCCTTGGCTTCTACCACCGGCAGTACTTCCTGTTCACTATAGCCCAGACTGACGAGCGCGGCCAGCGTTTCTGCCGCAATGCCCTGCGGTGCCGTTGCTGCGGGGACAGATAGGTCCGCCACCGCCCCGTCATCGACGGGCCCGATTTTATCCTGCAGCTCCAGGACAATACGTTCTGCCGTTTTTTTGCCGATGCCGGGCATTTTCGTCAGCACTTTCATATTTTTTTGATGCACAGCCAGGCGAAATCCGTCCGGATTGGCTGCGCTCAAGATGCCCAAGGCGACTTTGGGGCCGACGCCGTTGACACCAATCAACAGCATAAACAACTCGTATTCATCCTGCGTAGCAAATCCATACAGCAAGATGGCGTCATCGCGCACGCTCATATACGTAAAGACCATCGCTTCTTTGCCAATGGCCAGCTTTTCCATCGTCGATGCCGGCACAAATACGCGATACCCAACGCCGTGCACGTCGATAAAGCAGTACTCCCTGAATATATGGGTCACTATACCCTTGAGATAGCCAATCATAACTGCACCGTCCTTCGCAAACTTTGGGAATGGCTGCAGTACACGGCATAAATCGCCATGGCCAAGCCGTCAGCCGCATCATCGGGCTTGATTTTTTCACGAATGCCCAACAAGCGCATCGTCATATCAATGACTTGGTCTTTCGTCGCCCTGCCGTAGCCGGTGACGCCCTGCTTGACCTGGAGCGGTGAAAATTCCAAAATCGGAATCTGCGCCTGCTGCGCTGTCAAAAGAATAATCCCCCGCGCCTGGCCGACAGTAATCGCCGTCGTAACGTTGCGATTAAAAAAAAGCTGTTCCACGCCGATGACATCGGGCTTGTATTTGGCATACAGCTCGTTCAGCCCATCAAACAGCGTGACAAGCCGTTCTGCATCCGTATGGTCCGGCGTCGTCTGTATCGTACCGTATGTAATTGGCTTGAGACGGCTGCCTGCAGCGTCTACTACGCCAAATCCGCAAATCGCCGTTCCCGGATCGATTCCCATTGCACGCATCGCAAGATGCCTCCTATATCATCATACTAAATAGACTAACGTTTATTATACCATGAAATAAGGGAGCAGGGCTAGCCCTGCTCCCTTGTTTTACAAACAGCTATGTATTTCTCATACCAAGCTGCCGTATATATGGAAGTGTTTTCCATTCTTTCTATGTTCTCATGTGCATTGCTGTCCATCGCGTATCAATATCCGGCTTGTTTTAACCAATCGGACAAACTCGATGCCGCGCCATCTATCTCATCGCGATACACCGTATAGGCGTTAGGATTGACATCGGCCCTGCTTTCCAGATTGGCAATTTTCTCAACAGTCCCTGCCAAGCCGCTGCCGCCATGGGTAGAAAAGATGTTGATTTTCTTTCCTGCCAGGTCATGACTTTCTAAAAATGTATAGACCGGCATAGGTAAATCGCCCCACCAAATCGGATAACCGAGGAAAATCGTGTCATACTGGGACAAATCGCCAATAGTGTCCTTGAGTTCGGGCCGGGCATTTCGCAGCAGTTCCGCTTTGGCGTCTGCCACCAAGATTTTGTGATTGACAGCATACGCTTTTTGCGGTTCAATGCGGTACACATCAGCACCGGTTTGCTGCTGGATGATATCAGCCAAATACTGCGTGCTTCCTTCTACGTCATCCTGATGCTCCGTTTCAGGATCTGAAAAATAGACAACTGCCACATTGCTGTCACTGGCTTGTGCAGCCGGCATGTCCTTTCTGCTTCCTTTAATCGAGGCAGATGCATTGGCATCTACCGACACGGTCTGCTGTTTCTGCGTGCCGCCGCTTTGTGCATCCGGCTGAGACTGGACCGGCCCGCAGGCAGTAAGCCCAGCCCATAAGGCAGCGGCACCGGCTAAAACAATCATGTTACGTGTCATCCATTTCATCGTATCTGCTCCTTTCTGTTGCTGCGTACTGCATATGGGGTTATAGGTGGGACGCCAAGGCTGCGGCTTCACGCGGGTTGGAGGCCATGCCTTGATAGTCCATGCCATATAAAGCTGCAAAACGACTCATCGTATACGAGCCTGCTGCCAGTTGTTCCGGCGTCGGCGCAGCACCCTGAAACAGGAAAAACAATTTTTTCCCGGCAAACTGGCCATTTTTAAGAACGCCATATGCCCGATCCAGCATATTTCGTACGGCGCCGCTCATGCTGTGCCAATACAGCGGCGACCCGATGACAATGATGCGATGACTGCTCATCGCCTGCATGACTTTCTCATATTGATCGTCTGCAAACTGCTGGCCATAAGCATATATTTTTAAATCCGTCAACTGCAGCGTGTCGTAGGTCTTTCCCTGCAATAAGGCCTTCGCTAATTGAGCCGTATGACCATCCGTATGGGGACTGCCGTTGATAAAAAGAATATCGTTCATTTCTCATTCGCTCCTTACGCCAATTTTTTATATAAAACCATGTTTTGTCCTGCTATAGGGAGAGTATAGCAT
>CAVKOP010000057.1:0-844 GCA_963657835.1 Lachnospiraceae bacterium
CGCTCCGTACCGTTTTTATATGGGTTATTTGTCAGTTTTTTTATTCTTGACATCGTTGCATTATGTCTATCAAAACTGCTATTAGATACGCTTCCTGATTTTGAATTTATTTTTAAACTGATAGGTTCCGCATACATTATTTTCTTGTCCTTCAAGCTTTGGACAGCTCCCCCTTCAACGGAAATTAAAGAAATCTCTCAGCACCGCTTATTTCTATCAGGTATGTTCTTAAACCTAAGCAATATCAAAGTCATGCTCTATTTTCTCATGGCCTATGTGTCTTTTCTGCTGCCAGTCTACAAAGACTGGGCACCCATTCTATTTTTCAGCATCGCCATGTGCTTGCTAGCCTCATTATGCAATGTAATATGGGCTGCTGCCGGAGCTTCTCTTCGTCGTTTTTTTAACAAATACGAACGACAAACCAATCGTATTCTTGCCCTATTGCTTCTTCTATCAGCCATTGAAATCTGGTTTTAAAACCAATCATCGCATTTCTCTGTTCGTATGACCAAACTATCATTAGAATGTATATAAAAACCTCTTTTGAGATACAGTGAATGAATTATTCGTATCGTATCTCAAAAGAGGTTTTCTAGTTATACTAATGAAACTTTACCGTCCATCCGGCCAAAGGAGCGTGACCTTGCCAGACGCTCTAGTTTTCCGCAGGTCAATAATCCGCTGGTTGGATGAACCGCGAAAATATAAGCCCGGATCTTTAAGCGCATCGACAAACGGCCCGTCAACGAGTACGTCACAGACATCCGCCAAGGCTTTTTTCTTGGCATCCGCTATGATTTCTTCATAGGTAAAACCAGAATAGACCCAAACAGATTTATAC
>CAVKOP010000057.1:854-10695 GCA_963657835.1 Lachnospiraceae bacterium
GATTTATACGGCAATGCCGCTTTTACGGTCTTCACAAGGGCTGTCAGGTCTTCCGTGTTTTCCATAGGTTCGCCGCCCAAAAGCGTCAAACCACTGTTGGTAGGTGCCTGCAGCCATTCCAGCAGCTGCTTGGTTTCTTTTTCAGTCCATTCCTGCCCTGCTGCAGGGTCCTGGTATTCCGGGTTAAAACAATTGACGCAATGGCGGCTGCATCCCGTTACAAATACGGTAGCCCGGATGCCCGGCCCATTGGCAATGTCGTATTGTCTCATTTGTCCATAATGCACAGTAATTACATCTCCTAAATATGAAGAACACGGCTCTTAATTTCTTTGGTCCGTCCTTCGTTCCAGAAATTTTCACCTAAATATCCGCAGGTGCGGCGGATGACCGTCAGCTTCTTACGGTCTTTATTGTGGCAGCGCGGGCATTCCCATTCGTTGTCATCGTTCAAGATGATTTCTCCGTCAAAGCCGCATTCATGGCAGTAATCCAGCTTGGTGTTAAATTCAGCATACGCAATATGGTCGTAAATAAACTGAACCATCGTCAATACTGCCGGAATATTATGCGTCATATTTGGAATTTCTGCATAGCTGATACAGCCGCCTGTCGATTTTTCTTCAAAATCAGCTTCAAATTTAAATTTATCAAAGACATTAATCGGTTCCCGAACATCTACGTGATAGCTGTTCGTGTAATACCCTTTGTCGGTAACATCTTTAATCGAGCCAAAGCGTGCTTTATCAATCTTGCAGAACAAATTGGTCAAATTTTCTGCCGGCGTACCGTACAGGGCAAAGCCGATATTGGTTTCTTTCTTCCAGGCAGCAATGTGCTTGTTGAAAGAATCCATAATGCGCATAGCAAACTTACGGCCTTCCGGTGTCGTATGGGAGCAGTGCTTCGTCAACAATGTCGCTTCATAAATGCCGATATATCCCAGCGACAGTGTCGCATAGCCGCCGTAAATAAATTTTTCAATCGTTTCGCCTGGTTTCAAGCGGGCGATAGCGCCGTACTGCCAATGAATCGGAGAAACGTCCGACGTAATGCGTTTGAGCAGTTCTACGCGCAGCAGCAAGGCTTTTTTGCACAATTCCAATCGTTTATCGAGGATTTGGAAGAATTTTTCTTCATCGCCGTCTGCCAAAATGCCAATCTGCGGCAAATTGATGGATACTACACCCATGTTGAAGCGGCCGTCAAATTTATAGTTGCCGTTTTCATCTTTCCAAGGACTCAGGAAGGAGCGGCATCCCATCGGGCTGAATACGTTGCCTTCATAGGTTTCACGCATTTTCTTGGCTGAAATATAATCCGGATACATGCGTTTTGCCGTGCATTCGGCAGCCAGTTTTGTCAAATAGAAGTACGGGCTCCCTTCACGGACATTGTGTTCATCCAATACATAAATCAGTTTAGGAAATGCCGGTGTAACGTATACATTGGCTTCATTTTTGATGCCCTGAATACGCTGGCGAAGCAATTCTTCATCTATCAGCGCAGCTTCTTTAGCATATTTATAGTCCGGTTTGAAATACATGAACAAAGTAACAAACGGAGCCTGACCGTTCGTAGTCATCAAGGTGTTGATTTGATACTGAATCGTCTGCACGCCGTCTTTGATTTCTTTGCGCGTCCGTTTCCAAGCGATTTCTTCTGCTTTTTCCATATCTGGTTCAATGCCGTATACTTCCCGCTGTTCTTCAACAACGGCTTTCATGTACCGGTCAAAGGATTTCCGTACATACGGTGCTAAAATACGATCAATGCCGTTGATGGACTGGCCGCCGTACTGGCCGCTGGCCACCTGGGCAATAATCTGCGTCGTTACCGTACATGCAACCTGGAACGAATGGGGCGTATCAATTTTTTTGCCGTTGATGACCGTCCCGTTGTCGAGCATATCCTGCAGATTAATCAAGCAGCAGTTAAACATCGGCTGAATAATGTAATCCATATCATGAAAATGAATGGCGCCGCTGTCGTGTGCCTGTACAATATCTGCCGGAATCAGTTTACGCCGTGCAATATCTTTGGAAACTTCACCGGCAATCAAATCACGCTGCGTCGATACGACGTGGCCGTTTTTATTAGAGTTTTCATCCAATACGTCAATGTTTGTATTGTTCAGCAGTCCAAACACATCTGTATCGGTCGTGTTGGTCTGTCGTTTAAAAGCTTGGATGGCTTTGTAGTTTTCATATGCCCGTGCCGTTGCCGGATTGTTATATTTCAGCAGACGGTAATATACTTGGTCTTCAATCGCATAGATTGTCATATCCTTTTGCATAGACGCTGCATAGTCTTCGATTTCTTTGGCGATTAATTCAGCCTGCCCATCTTCATAAATACCGCTGCTGCTGTTCATTGCTTTTTCAATGGCTGCTGTAATTTTTTCACGATCAAAAGGAACTCGTTGTCCATTGCGTTTGATTACTTCCAACATGTCATTACCTCCACCTCATATTGTATGTAAACCACATTCATATTCTAAATACATACTATATATTCCATTTACGCTCGTTATTGAGTACTTACCAATAATACTATATCTAGTATATTCTGTCAATGGCGTCCTACTTCATAAAGGTGTTATCAACTTTTATCAAAAAGGCTTCAAACCATCAAAAAAGCTACAGTTTGGAGGCTGCAGCTCTTGTGTATAACTCACTAAAAAAATTTTTTCTCAGTCAATATGAAGTAAATCCCGAATCACAGCCCCGGCCAAAATCATGCCGGCTGCAGATGGAACAAAGGCAATACTTCCCGGGCTGGGCCGCAGTTCTTCTGTTTCCGTATGGACAGGATGCGGCTGTTCTTTGGAATACACGACCTTGACATGGCGAATACGCCGCTTTTTTAATTCTCTGCGGAGTATCTTAGCCAGCGGGTCTACTGAAGTTTTTTCAATATACGCTACTTCAAACAGTTCCGGGTGCAGCTTGTTGCCTGCCCCCATGGCGGATATGACAGGGATTCCCGCGCGGTAGGCTTCTTCAATGATGCCTATTTTGGCACTGGTCGTATCAATGGCATCGACGACATAATCGGCGCCGGACTGCGCAATAAAGTCTTGCTGCTCACCGGGAAGATAAAACATGTCATACGTATCGATTTGTATATCCGGGTTAATCGTCAGCAAGCGTTCTTTCATGACATCGACCTTTTTTCGGCCAATCGTAGCCGTCGTGGCTCCCAACTGACGGTTGAGATTCGACGGGTCAAATACATCGGCGTCTACTAAAATCAAATGACCTACGCCGGCACGGCCAAAGGCTTCTACGGCAAAAGAACCGACACCGCCGACGCCAAAAATAAGTATTGTTTTTTCTGCCAGGGCAGCCACGTTTTCCCGGCCAATCAGACGGGCTGTCCGCTGTGTATATTCTGCTTTCATATCTTATTTCTCCGGAATAATTTCTAACCAATATCCATCAGGATCGACAATAAAATAAATCCCCATAGCTGGATTTTCATATACAACGCATCCCATGGCTTTATGTTTCGCCAGAGCCGCATCCATATCTTGGACACAAAAAGCCGTATGAAATTCATTTTCGCCCAAATTATACGGTTCGGTCCGGTCTTTGAGCCACGTCAGTTCCAGGCAAAAATCAGATACGCCGTCCCCCAAATAGACAATCGTAAAATCAGGCTTTTCAATACGGCGTATTTCCGTAAGGCCCAAGGCTTCCTGATAAAAGTCCATACTGCGTTTTAAATCCAGAATATTAAAGTTGGTATGGTTAAATGTAAACTGCATATAATCCCCTCCTATGCTTCTTCCTGCCATCCTTTGGATACATCGACCCATTCTTTGGCATGCGAATAAGTTTCCAATTCAGGCAATGTTAGTTCAATGGCGCTGTTGGCACTGCCGCATGCCGGAAACACTGTCTGAAATCGTTTCAGTGATTCATCCAAATAGACAGCCACGCCCGGATTGACGGCAAAGGGACAGACGCCGCCGACGGGATGGCCAATCAGGCGTTCGACATCATCATGCTTAATCATCGTCGCTTTTTTGTGAAAGCGCATTTTAAATTTATGATTATCGACACGGGCGTCGCCGGCAAAAATAACCAAAATCGGCTGGTCATCCACCAGGAACGACATCGATTTGGCAATACGCTTGCCCTCCGTATGCAGGGCGGCTGCCGCTTCTTCGACCGTAGCGCTTGACTGGCTGAGCTCCTGTACTCTGTCTTCCATCCTCCATTGGGCAAAATACTCTTTTACTTTTTGAATAGACATATCTGCTTTCCTCCACACGCTCTACGTATTCATTCTGTCCTATTATATGCCCTTTTGGGAGATGGTTCAAATAACTTTTACGAATCATAACAATTCAAAGGACGCCGTGCTTCCCCGGTCTGTTTTATGGACTGCCAGCCTTGCATCTATGCGCTCTTTCAGCTCCGGCACATGGGAAATAATACCGACCAGACGGCCGCCGGCCCGCAGATTCAGCAATGCTTTTAACGCAAAATCCAATGTTTCTCCATCCAAGGTACCAAACCCTTCATCAATAAAAATCGTATCCAAATGAATGCCGCCGGAATAGGTCTGCACGACATCGGCCAGGCCCAAGGCCAAGGCCAGCGATGCCAAGAATGTTTCTCCGCCGGACAAGGTATTGGCCGGGCGGGCATATCCGGTAAAATTATCAAATACTTCTATATCCAAGCCGATTTGCTTTACCCGTTTGTCATCCCATGTCTTGGAACGCTGCAGTTCATACCGATGACGGCTCATGCCGCCCAGGCGGACATTGGCTGCTGCCAGTACTTCATCCAGCAGCGCACCCAGCACATAGCGTTCAAAATTGACACCGGTCTGTTTGCCGGCAATCAGTTCATAAACAGCCCCGACCGTTTTATACTGTTCTGTCAGCGCATCCTGCTCCTGCTGCCAGTCTGTCAGCTGTTGTTGTATAGCTGTAAGCTGTTCCATCTGCGTGCGGTGACGAGCCCCTTCTTCGGCCAGGCAGCGGCAGGCATCGTTTTTCTCCTGCAGGATAGCGGTATAGTGTTCCATGACCGGCTCTGGCTGACTGCCGATTGCTTCTTCTTCCTGGGCAATTTGTCCTTGTATCTGCTGTACTTTTTTGTCATAGGCCGCAACGTCGTTTTCTTCTGCCTGCATCATAGGAAGTTCACGCTGCAGTTGGCGGCAGGCGTCAATATCGGCAAAACCGGCTTCTATGACCCGCTGCTTCAACACCGCTGCCGCTTGTACATATTGTTCCCGCAGTGCCTGTACCTGTTTTTGCAGAGACGCATGCTGTTCCTGGTATTTAGTCAGCTCTTTTGTTGTTTCTATTACAGCCTGGCCGCTTTCTCCTACCGCTTTTTCATAGGCCTGCACGCTGTTTGCCAGGACGGCAATTCTCGCTTTCAATGCATCTTCGCTTCGATATTCCTCAGGAATATCCGCTTCTGCTTTTTCTTTGCCTTCCGCCATGCGGGCTGCCTGCAGCTTGATAGTTTCCAGTCTGCGCCGCATCGTTTCTTCATCTGTCTGCAGCTGCACCTGCCGTTCTTCCCAAGCAGTTGTCTTTTTCTGCCAGGCTGCCGCTTCTTCGACTTGCTTAGCCAAGGCCTGCTGTTTTTCATCCCAAGCGGCATATTGCTGCTGCCATGCTGCACTGTCCCCTTCAAACGGATACTGCTGCCGCAGTGATTCATACTGGGATTGGCCGGCTTTATATTCCGTTTCCCGCTGACGAGCAGCTAAAGCGGCGGTCTGCCGTTTCTGCTCGCTGGCATCGGCTTCCTGTTTCCGTCGTTCTACGTCCTCTTTTCGTGGCATCTGTTCCAGCGGCGCAGCCGGCTGCGGATGATGCGTCGCGCCGCAGACCGGACAAGGCATGCCATCTTGTAAATCAGCAGCCAACACCGCGGCCTGTCCCTGCAAAAACAAAGTCTGCACGGCTTCATAATTCAGGAGGCTGTTTTTTGCCGCTTCAGCTGCTGTTTTCTCTTGGTCTTGGGCTTCATGCCAGCGCTGCTGCTGTACTGCAAGAGTCTGACAGACCGTTTCGATGCGGACCTCCTGCTGCCAGCGGTCGTAAACTTCTTTTACTTTGCGTTTGGCTTTTTCCCATTCAGCTGCCCATTCTACCTGCTGGCGCAATACACAGCGTCCATGCTCTAGCTGCCGCCGGACTGCATCAGCTTCATCCCGCACACGCTGCCAATCCGCTTCCGCTTTTTGCGCCGTCCGGGATATGTTTTGTTCTTCCGTGCAAAAGGCCGCATATGCCTTTACTTTTTCGGTCAATCCCTGTAAACGCAGGCATTCTTCTTTTTCTGCCTGCATGCGAGACTGCTGTGCCTGCAGTTTTTTGTCCTCTTCCTGCACGCTGGCATACCGGGCTGCTGCCTGTTGAACTAATGCCGCCATTTTTTTTGCTTCGCTTCCCTTGGCTTGGCCCTGTGCCAAAATTTCATCCAGCTGGCGGTTCGGTTCAGCCAATACCTGTACCCGCCGCAGCTGTTCCAAATGCATCCGTTTGGCATCATATACGTCTTTTTGCTTTGCCAGCTGTGCCGCTTCCTGTCGTTTGGCTTTTACTGTCTGCCAGTGCCCGTACAGCATTTGTACGGCCTGTACGGTCTTTTGATACGCATCTCTATCGGCTCTTGCCTGCTGCAGTGCCCGTTCTTGTTTTTCCTTGACGCGCTGCATGTCGGCTAGTTTGGCCTGCAGGTCTGCTGCTGATGCCACTTCCAGCTGCTGCAGTGTCTGCTGCGTCCGATCGGCAATTAAGCTGTATGAGTTGGCAATGGCATCATATCGTTTTTTTGCAAGGTCCTGCAGCATCGCATACCGCTGTGTATGAAAAAGTGTCTGCATAATCTGCTGCCGTTCACTGGAGCTGGCCAGCAGCAGTTTGCGAAAGTCTCCCTGCGGCAGCAGCACAACTTGGCGAAACTGCTCAGATTTAAAGCCCAATAATGTTTCTACGGCAGCGGTCACGTTTTTCGTTGCCAAAACCTGCGTCGTCACGCCATCCTGCCGGCAGGCATACAGTGTGGCAGACGCTGCCGCATGCTTTAGGCCATGGCCCCGTTTTTTGGCAATTTGCTGCTCCGGCTGCCGTTCCACCCGATAGCAGGCACTGCCAATAGCAAAAACAAAGCAGACAGATGTCGGCTCCTGCGGCGATGCATATTCACTGCGCATGTGCGCGCCAGACCGCCTGCTGCCGCTGGTATCGCCGTATAAGGCATAACAAATCGCATCCAACACTGTCGTCTTGCCGGCACCCGTCGGCCCATAGATAAGGAATAAATTTCTCGTCCCCAGCTGCGTAAAATCCACTACTTGTTTGCCAGCATAGGGGCCAAACGCATGCATTTCCAAATAAATCGGTCTCATAACAAGCCATCTCCTTCTTGGCGGTGCAGCTGTTCCCACAATTCATCGACATACTGCTGTTCGCTGGCAGTCAAGTCTTTACCGTCCTGCATCGCTTTGGCAAAACCGGAAAATAACTGGGCTTCTGTCGTTTGCTGCAAATTAAAAGAACGGTCCGAGGCGGCAGCATGCTGACGATTGGGCGTTTCCAAGGCCATAGCCCGCGGGTATTTCTGCCGCAGTTTCGCCATGCCGTCGAGAATGGGCTCTGTATCAGTCAGGCGAAACAGCAGATAATCATCGCTGCCGCTGGCAGACGCATCCTGTAGTATATCGGCAAACGCCCCTTCCACAATGCGTACATCATGGCGCGGCGTAAACGGAATAAATGTCGTATCTACCTTGCCGCTGCCGTCTACATCGACGAGAACAGCCCCTTTTTTCTGTCGTGCTTCACCAAACGAATATTTCAGCAAACTGCCGGCATAGCGCACGTTGGGACTGCCTGCCTGCTGCGGGCCATGGAGATGTCCCAAGGCCGTATACGTATAGTCAGCAAATATATCGGCGCACACGGCATCACTGCCGCCGATAGACAAGGGCCGTTCAGAATCACTGGCCGTGCCCCCGACAACAAAGGTATGAGCCAGACAAATTTTGCGTGCTATATCCGTTTTTCCCTGCACAGCCAGCATGGCTTTCAATGCCTCTTCATACGTATGAATCGTATCATCCTGCCTGTAATGCCGCACGACGGCCGGTTCGGCAAACGGCACGGGCACAAAAGCAATCGGGCCGTACGCATCTTCCAGTACCAAAGGACCGCTGGCTTTTTCTAATTCTCCCGTAATAAACAGCCCCTGTTTGGCCAACAGCGTACTGCCAAACGACAGCCGGGAGGCACTGTCATGATTGCCGCTGATAACCAAAAAGGGAATTCCCAATTCGGCCGTTACTTTCGTAGCAATCTCATCAAAAAGCGCAACAGCTCCTGTCGGCGGCAGACTGCGGTCGTAGACATCGCCGGACAAGAGAACGGCATCGACGTGTTCTTCCCGCAGCAGCGGTAAAAACTGATTTGTCAGTACATACGCCTGCTCTTCTGTTAAATACTCTCCATAAAACATTTTTCCCAAATGCCAATCTGCTGTATGTAAAATTCGCACGACAATCCTCCTTGCATCCTATACGCATGTCTATCTATACCTATTCTATATATGCCTGACGCAGCATGGCAATTTCTTTGGCATACCCAGCCAATTCATTAGGCGTTTCCAAATAAAAAGGCAGCTGGCGCAGGGCCGGATGATTAATAATCTGCCGAAAGGCTTCCATGCCAATATGTCCCTGGCCGATTTTTTCGTGCCGGTCTTTATGGCTTCCCAACTCGTTTTTGCTGTCATTAATATGAACTGCTTTTAATTTGTCCAAGCCAATGCAATGGTCAAATTCATCGAGCACATCATCCAGATGTTCTACAATATCATAGCCGCCGTCAAATACATGACACGTATCCAAACATACGCCCATGTTATCTATCAGCTTCACCTTGTCCAAAATCCGAGCTAGTTCCGTAAAACTGCAGCCTACTTCCGTCCCCTTTCCTGCCATGGTTTCCAGCAGGACTGTCGTCTTCTGACCGGCAAACATGGGCGTGTTGAGCATCTGGGCAATGTAATCAATACCTGTATCGACGCCCTGTCCTACATGGCTGCCCGGATGAAAATTGTAGCGGCAGTTGTCTACATATTCCAGACGCTGTAAATCATCTGTCATGGCCGCCAAAGCAAACTGCCGTGTTTTTTCGGTTTTGGAACAGCCGTTCAGCGTATATGGTGCGTGGGCTAAAATCGGTGCAAACTGATGCTCTTTCATAAATGCGTTCAACGCCTGTATATCAGCTATATCCAAAGCCCGCACGCTGCCGCCGCGGGGATTGCGCGTAAAAAACTGAAACGTATCTGCACCAATCGACACGGCTTCTTTCCCCATGTGCAAAAATCCTTGCGAAACCGATAAATGACATCCTATATGCAACATATTGTTCACTCCTATATAAAAAAAGAACCGTCGCATCACATGATATGACGGCTCCTTTACATGATACGCTGAAAGTTTGATGCCAATAACAATGTATATGGTATTTTTAAAATGCTGTGCATCAAACTTCAAACGGTTAGAAAAACGGGATAGGGCATAATACCAAGCGCCTCATGCAGCCATCCCTTTTTCTATACGTCTAATTTCCTGCTTCTAACTGCGGTTCATCTGCTGCTTGAGCTGCTTTTTTGGCTGCCAGCGCTTTTTCACAGTCTTTGCACAATCCCAAAAACGATAAGCTGACTCCTTCAATCGCAAATCCGGACTGCATCGCTGCCTGTTTTGCTAATGCATTTTCGTCAATATCTACATCAATCACGCGGTTACATTGCACACAGCGAATATGGGCATGCTGTGTCGTGTTGTAATCATA
>CAVKOP010000058.1:0-10681 GCA_963657835.1 Lachnospiraceae bacterium
CAGCTGCGGGAAGTCTAGCGCGCCACTTATCACATTCTTAGCCAGGCGATATTGTTCATAACATGGATAATTCAGATTAAAGCCTGCAGTAGTGATCGCTATGGTTAATGCATTCTTTAAACTGATTTGCCCATCCTTCATAAGCAAATACATCTGATTGGTTGGGTGCCTATGGTATTCATCCACCACAGCCAGATTTGAGCGGAACCCGTCAATGCTCTTCGTATCCCGGCCAATAGCTTTGATTACG
Organism: Lachnospiraceae bacterium; assembly: GCA_963657835.1. GTDB lineage: Bacteria > Bacillota > Negativicutes > Veillonellales > Megasphaeraceae > Megasphaera. Next base: position 251 of record CAVKOP010000058.1, read on the forward strand.
CTGTTGGTTACTTTCGATTTGATTTCATGGGTATACGTTCGCGGCCGTTCATAAAGTGCTGCCAGCTCTTTGTCGGAATCAATGAATTTCACCACTTCGTCGAACACTATATTGGCCTGGTCCTGCTTCGTTGCCGTGCAGAACACGCGCCCATAGTTATATCCGGAAAACGTAGCAAAGTCATTGCACAGTACCCCGCACAAGAAAGATTTTCCGTTTTGTCTCCCCATCTGAATGTAGGCTTCGCGGTATCGTCTTACCTTGTCTTTACCGTTGCCCTTTTCCATCCAGCCAAAGAGATTCCCCAGAATGAAATTTTGAAATCCCCTGGTAATCAACGGTTTCTGCTCTACGCCTTCGCCAATCACCAACATATTGGCAATAGAAATATGTTTTTCGGCCTCCTTTGAATCAAAGGTATACCGGAAACTTTTAGATTTGCTTTTCTTTAAATCATCCAGGTGCCGTTTGCAGCACAAGTACTCGGCGTGGCTGGTCATTCGCCCGCCGGAAACTACCAACTTCGCGTACTCCGTTGTACGATCATCCATCAGCCACGCCCCCTTCTATTCTGCTGCTTTTAACGCTGCAATGAATTTGTTTTCTATTTTTTCCTCTTGCTTGGCCGTTGCCAACTTCAAACGTTCGATGGAAGTCAGCCCCAACGCGGCCGATTGCTTTCTGACCGCTTCCTGGCATTTTAAATAGGCTTCATAGGTCGGATTGATATGCTTCCCGCCTTTGGAACTAGGAATGATAATACCTTCCACTTCTAGCTGGTTCTTTAAGCCAATCAACTTACTGGAAAGGTCTGCATACCTTGCTAATGCATCGTTATCCAGATTATCGAATAACCCAATCTTCGCGCCTTCTTTTGCTATCCGCCGAAAAATGAATGTCGCGGTTTCTCCTAACCAGGACGGCGGGAAAATACCATCTGTCCCTAGTCGAATCGCATTTTCCCGTTCCAGTCTTTTTTCTTTTTCCTCTTTCGCTAAATGCTGGCTGCTCGCCAGCACCGGCTTAGCTCTTGGCATTTTCTCGCCACCTTCCATTGTTAATTATTGTAAACTACGCTTTAACCTTAAAGTCGCTATTAGGGAATCCGCCGAAAATAAACACCCGTGCGCGGTCCCGCCGCTTGGTATGCATACTTTTTAAGGGTCCCCCCATCATTGTCACCTCATGTGCCGCCGATTTCTGGCGGCTGCCAGCTCTAACAACATCTGTTGCACTTCTGCTTTTTTCCTAGTCTTATACTCTCGGTGAATCCATGCATGGGTTTCTGCATTTACGCAAATCAGATTACTAAGATCCAGTGCCAGATCCGGCCGCTCGCTTAATGGGTAGATATGATGAATCAAATCCCCCTTCACGCCTCGGCCATTAGAAAATTCAACTTCGTCCAGGCCATACGCCGCGGCCATGACTTCCGCACGCATCGCCCGCCAGCGATTTGAATTATAGAAAGCCTTGCTTTCCTTATTCCGATTCTTTTGATCATAGAATTTTTGTCGCGCTGCTTCTCTGGCTTTCGCTGCTTTACATTCGCACTTTTCACCAATCATAAGGCGGTGCCCACAATGTTGGCAGATTTTATATAATCCCATCCTTCGCCGCCTTAATCCTTTCTGCTGCTATCCCAAAAAACGCTTCATTTAATTCCATGCCTATGAAATCCCTGCGCAGGTTCATCGCGGCCACGCCTGTTGCACCCGTGCCCATGGCACAATCCAAAACCGTATCGCCTTCATTGGTGTAGGTCTTTATGAAATACTCCAGTAAATCCACTGGCTTTTCCGTGGGGTGCGTTCGCTTAACCGCGCTTATGTCATTACTGAATCGAATCACATCAAGGGGATATCTTAACCCATCAGCACTTACCGCCGCCGAGTCTCCGTATGCTCCTAACAAACTGCTTTTAGATTTACTTACGCTTTTTCTATACGGGTTTGATTGCCACTTTTGTGGATGATAAGTAGGCAAATGCTTATAGAAAATCAGAATGCTTTCATGTGCGCGAAGCGGCATCCTGTTGGCATTCAAAAAACCAACGGGCATATGCTTCTGCCAAACCCACTCATACCGGAATAAGCGCCGCGCCGGTTGAATCAAATCAATAGAAAATGGATACATAGCAAAAAGCGCGATGCATCCATTTCTTTTGATGACTCTGTTGAATTCTTTCCATAAGCTCGCGGGATCAATCATTACATCCCATGCTGCGTTTGTGGTACCATACGGCAAATCTGTAAGAATGAAATCTATACTTTCACTGGCGATGGACGGCAGTAGATCCAGGCAATCGCCCAATCGTAAATCTACGGTCATTCTTGCCACCCTTTCTTTTAGCGGCATTTTCGGCCGGAGGTATTGCAAAGGTAGTCCGATCCCTTTGCATTCTATGAACCAAAAACGCCGCGTTACAAATCCCCGGCTTAAGCCGTTGCCGAGGAGGAAATATAGGTCGAGTAGCTATATTTCCATACTACAAGTATAGTTGATTTTCATGTGACAAACCCGGACAACTTTAAAATCTCTGATACTTTTTGATTCTGCGACTGCCAGGCGGCCACGGCTTTATTGTGCAATCGTCTGATTGAACGTTCACTGTAATGGTATTCTTCGGCGATAGCTTCCCACGTCTTGCCGTTAATATACCGGGCGATAATGACCCCGCGCTGGTTCCCATCTTCCAAAAGAAACAACAAGTTCTGCAGCGTCTCCAGTTTTCCCGTAAGCTCTTTTTCTCTTTCCGCCCAATTTTGCGTGAGCTTGCGCACCGTGTTTTCACGCCGGATGACAACATCGCTTAAATCGCTTTGATTACTGCTGGTCACACGTGGCACATCGTAGCGGATTGCCTTGATCGTATCGGCTTCCTGCTGATACTTCTGAATGGCCGCCCGCATTTCATTAGTTTCAATCAGCAAGCACTTTAATTGATTCAAGAATATTTCAATTTCCGTCAGCTCTTTCATTTGCAGCCGCCTCCGTTTTTACTAGCGAAAGAAATTTTTCTGCATCTAAACATACTAACCAATGCCGGCCACGCTTCCTAAAAAAAATAACCGGAGTCATATCTTCCCCCGTGCTTTCCTTATGTGCGGTGCTGTCTCTCGTGGCTTGGTCTACCGCATTCCAAAGATTTAGTTTCTCTACATATTTGACTTCAATATGATAACCAGGCAGCCCCGTTACATCCGATGCATCCCCCGACTTTCCACAAAATTGCGCCGTTCTTCTTGCTGCAGTAAAACCGGCTGCCTTTAACAGATTAGCAACTTCTCTTTCCCCGCGCTTCCCTTTAGATTTGGAATAACGGCCAAGCGATTCACGTTTTCTTTCCATATGCCCACCTTTCCGGAAAATGATGCTGCGTGCAGCTACTTTCCATGTTGAAATTAACTTTTTCAGACGGCCGGAGCGAAATATACGCGGGGGGCTTTTCTGCCCCGCGTGTATTTTGCCCGGTCCGTGTCCTTCGTTCATAAATCCTCCGTTTTTCTTTCTGAAAATAGCTATATATATATATATAGTGCTGCACTGCTACTTTCATTAGAAGCATTTTAATGTTTTACCCCCGCTTTTATTCGATTTTATCGAACTTTTCTTACTGACTAAAAGTCATTTTGCGAGAAAATTAAAAACACGGTTATTTTCCTAATCTCTGTGATTTTGATTAGAAGTAATGTTATTTATCCGCAATAGTTAAACTGCGTGTGTTCTAGTTTTTAAAGGGGAAAATATAACTTCCTTTGATGTAATAGCCTGGGATTTCCTGCAGATAGTTTTGGACGGTACGTGTTGTACAATTCAGCTTGGAAGCAACCAATTGTACCGCAATTGCTCTTTGTCCGCCTACCATATCGCAACGGCCGCTAGCAAGGTCCAGGCTGTAATGCAGCAGATTTTTCAAATCCAACATGCGTGCACTCCGTTCTTTCGCAACCTGTTCGCCGCGCTTTTTCCCGCCTTCTCGTTTCTTAGCCAGTGGGCTTCCCTGTAAATCCGTATCCATTAGAATATTTCCTTCGTCATAGATATGTAGCGGATAGTCGAAGAAAAAATTCATAGCCGGGGGGCTGGCGAATTCACGCAGCACCATCTCTACACGTATGGCCGTCCTATAGGGTGTTTCCTCCGGCGGCGTCCAGTCAAGCATGGACAGTACAACAATTGCATCCGGATCACGGGAAAATACGCCGGACCCACTGGACCGATCCTGCGCCGATGTATTGTATTTGGACCCCTTACTGAAATGGTGCGAAAAGACAATGCTCGCACCGGTTTCCATGGTAATCTTGTCGAAAAGGTTGCACATTTGGGAAATATCCCCAGCATTATTCTCGTCCTGCATTTCCATCATTTTATAGATAGGATCTAGCAAAATGGTGCTAAAATTTTTCCCTCGGCAATACCTTATGAGATTTCCCGCGAACGCTTTAGGATTGATCAAATGCCCGCGAAGATTCCATATTTCCATCATACCCGGGTCTATTCGAACCCCGCACTTCTGGCAGTATGTATGCACTCGCTTTTTGAATGATGCCGGATCGATTTCAAAATTCACGAATAGGACGCGGCCACGGCTGCACTTGTGCATTAGCCAATAATCCCCCCTAGCGATAGCTACCGCAAGCTCTAGCATCGCCATAGACTTACCGCTTTTCGATGGGCCGGTAATGATCATCTTATGCCCCTGGCGAAGAATCCCATGCACCAGCTCCGGCGATAGGTCTTGCGCTGGGTCAAATACGTCCCAATCATCAGCGATATCTATAGGCGCTCCCAGCTGCATAGATGACGCCCATGTCATGAAGTCCATGCGCGCGGCGGCTGGTGGTGTCCATACTATGCGCTGCCAGTTTGCACCACGCTGGATGCCTGGCAGTCGCATCAGCCGGGACGGATTCCGTGTATTCCGATCCACCTTTAAGCCCAATTGCTCGCAATAGTCATACAAGGCATCAACTTTTTGGCCATAGTCCCGCAAGCTAGCTGCATTCAAATCAATCACCGCATGCACAGACTTTTTGCCGCTGTCGATGGCCAGCATGGTACAGCCAATTTTCTTTATTAGCTGCAGCTGCTGCGCCTTATCCATGCTGTCAGACTCAATCAGTGCATACCGAAATGACGTTATATTTCCATTGCCAACGCCGTGGCCGTCCGTTGGATTAATACGTACCCATACACCTGCTTCCAGGTTATAAGATACGGCGTTACCGTCCTTATCTGTATCAGCATAGTACATGGAAAAGGGCCCGGCATTTTGGGCGAAGCTGGCACGAATGTTTTCCCGCCATTCTGCTACCGTGCGCGTAATCCCTTTGCCGTCTGGAATCCACTTATTTGCTTTTTCCGAGAAGGTCGCGCCAATGACAATGTTCAGCCGGTCGGTATCCTGGTACAAGTCCAGGAATTGCATCATCTGCTTTTCCTGTTCATAGGCAGATAGTGGAGCACTTGGTAAAACGTGCATAGATTGCGAATTTGATGGCATAGCAAGGCCACTGATATCTATGCTACTCCCAATACCTAATCTGCCTACCTCTCGCTGTACAGTGCCATATCCGTAGGATTTCGCCATTTTTATGATAGAACCAGCGCCAATCAGTTCGCCGGCATATGTGTCGCGAAATGACGCCCATTTCCTTTCAAATTCCCGGCTATCGAATTTACTGGAAGTGCTCGCCCAGCTCCTCGCCAAGGCCATAGAGTCATCCTCTGAAATCTTCCCTACCAGCGCTTCATGCTTTAATGCTGCTATTACATCCCGATAGACGTTGTAATCATCCGCCGGAATGTAAGTAAGTGCATTTTGCAGATCTTGCAAATTAGTCTGATAATCCATTGCTTCACTTCCTTAAAAAGATAGCCGGGCAATAATTACCCGGCTTATAAGGGAAATAACGAATTGAATTAGAACGGCAATTTCTCCGTGGTCATCGGCATGCCGGGGATAGGGTCCTCCGGGGTAAGAGGAACGAAAAATTCAACTTGGTTGCTGGTGTTGGTCTTGCCGTCCCGGCCCTGGTAGTCATGGGGCTTTACTTTCGCCCGGCCAAACTTCCCCTTCACCGCCGGAGTAAGCGGCATTGTTTTTGCATCTTCGGCCAGCATCCCCAAAGAGATGTAGAAATCGCGAAGCTTGCGCAGCTGCATTTTATCGTTGATCAGATAAAAGCGAATAGTCGCAAAGGCTACTTCTCCAGACGGTGGCAAAAGCTGCACATTCACCCGCATTTCTGTACAATCCGGCAGTTTGCCGCCAGCTTTGTGGAAGTAGTCGAGAAGTTCACATTTAGTGACTTTGAAATTATAAATGCCTTCTGGTAACACGGCGCTAGTCTGGTCAATATCAGAAATATCCACGGTCATTCCCGCCCGCAAGCATGCATTTTCAGCGGTCGGTGCCTGTGTGGTATCTGCCTGCATAGTACCAAACTGTCCAAAATCCCCAGTCTGGGCGAAATGGTTGTTTGCATTGTTGGAGAATCCAGAATTCATAATTTTTATCTTCCTTTCTGTCACAGCATTTGTGAATAATCAGTGAATATCTTAGCCCTGCATATCAGCGATGATCTTTAGTGCTTCTGCATGGGTAATATTGGCCATGGCCTTTCTGTTTCCCGAGAAATCAATGTCCTTGCAAAAGTCAATTAAGTAAACAGAGTATTCACTATTGGTTGCCACCTCAATGGCAGCCAGCAAAAGCAAATAACCTTGAACCAGCTGCTCCGCCGTATATCCATCTTTGGTAAGCGGGACAAGATGAGGGATTTCTCCGTTAGCAATGTCTGCACAAACATGAAAATTCCCTGCATCATCCGGAGCAATAAGCATTTTCCGTGGATTCTTTACGAACGCGCGATTTTGCGCGATAAAAATCAGATCCATATCATTCACCCCCTTTCTTCTCTCCGCCAGGGGTAAGGAAGTAAGGGGCAATGTTTGCGGCGTTCATGTCTACTTTGTCTTTCAATCCGAACCGGTTCTTCGCATCGGCATAGGCAGTATGATTACAGATTAAAATCCGTTTGGCTGTCTGTCCCTTGTTGGTGCCGCCCTCTCTCTTTACATAGGTTTCATAGGTGGCGAAAAGCAGCATATCCACCTTTTCCTTTACCAGTGCACAAAGGCGTTTGCTTAGCTTCAGCTCATAGTGGCTGTATGGTTCATTGTCTGGCGGGTTCACATCGCGCTGCTGACTGTGCACCAGGAAAACCACATTGAACCCACAGCGAAGCAGCGCATCGCAGGCAGAAAGAAAGACTTTGAAATCATTGGCTTCGAATTCATACCCGCGTCCCCAGTCGAAATCCCCCAGGGAACCATTAGGGCGCCCATGCATCTGCAAGGTGTGGGGGATCAAAAGCAACTGCTCCGCTGCATCCAAACTATCGAAAACCAAAGTGTGGTAGCCCTGGCCGTGCAGCTCATCGGGGCTATTACAAATATCACGAAGCGCAGCCAGCAGCTCCATCCATGACGTAATCCCATCTACCCGGGCAATATCATAATGTTTCGCGCCGCCTTCAATATCGAAAAGTAAAGCGCCTGGAAGTGATGCCGCAAGAGTAGTTTTCCCTACCCCTTCCACGCCGTAGATGGCTGCCAGGATTGGCGCCTTCGCGCGGCCTTTTGTGATGTTCAACATAGCTTTATACCCCCAATCCTGGATGGCCCCCCATCAAATTCATGTTAATTGGCAGCACAAGAAACGATGGTTTATTGGGATCCTTATAAATAATCGGCGTCCACGGTTCTGTTTCAAACGCCATAGTCCCTTTTAAGGTAAGCGCCAAATTGTTAATCAGACGCATCAAGATGGTTAGGATTTCCATGGTGTCTTTGGGCTTTATCTGAATGCCATTTTCAGTTTCCGCATGAATGTACATTGTGATTTCTGCGTACTGGTGCGGATCCGCTACTTTGCTTCCCATAACAATTTGGTATTTGATAGATAGTTCCAAGAAGTGGAAATGAAAAGCCAGTTCAGTGAAAAGCACCATTAATAGCGATTTACTGTAAGCGTATCCGGCAGTATCTTTGGAAATATAGAATTTAAGTTGAATGGTATAGGGGGAATCCCAGGGTTGTTCCTGCCGAATTGCGTCCCCAAACACTTCACGGATAATTTTTCGAAATTCTTTTTCCTTTACGGCGGCCAATTCATCCATCCTGCTTCACCTCTTTGATAATCAATGTTCGCGCTCCGGCGGTTTCTTTCAAAAGGCCGTGATCTTTTATAGCCTGGTAAAGCGATTCATTTTTTCGAAGCGCTGTCATGTCTACCGCTTCGCGGCCCTTTCTATATTTGTAGGAGACTTTATAGCAGCGGCCAATGGCTGTTTCCGACTGGTCCAGATATGCAATCAGATCATTCCTATCTTTCTGCAATTTCTGCTTTAATTCCTCAATCTGCAGCTTCGTGAAATGCATATCATCAAGCATCTCCTCGATATCACTGCTTAAAGACTTAGCCAAGCCACTCCCATTGTTCAGTGATGCAAGCAATTTCTCATCAAGCGTGCTGGAAGTCACCGGCGGTGGGTCATGATTAATTAGCCGGGCATAAAATGCGCGTTCCGCTTGTACCAATTCCATAATTGCCTTCTCGTCATAAGGAATGTGCCGATAGACGAATTTATTTCCCCCAATCAAGCATGCGATATACCAGCTCGCACCATCCACCAGCTGCTTCCCATCTGCATCACCGTACATGACTGCCATGTAATGCAAGCACTGATAGTAATAATGCGGGGGGATTTTCTCATCTGCCCAATCTTCCGCCTTGAAAGCGCTGGTTGTTTTACATTCCAGTCCCGCTGGAGAATCAGAATATACACAGATCCGGTCAATGTTAGCTGCGCGGTGCTTGTCATGGAGATTAATCATCATGCCACGTCTAGCCACCTTGATACCTGTCTGCCGGACGAATTCCTGCGCCACTACGCTTTCCAGCACACGGCCAAAATGTACGGTCGCAGAATTGTCCAGGCTTGGCGGCATAATGTCCCCCAGCTTTTCGTGGTAAAGCATCAATGGTGTTTTCCATGGATTCACGCCCATGATCGTGCCGGCATCCGTCCCCGTAATATACTTCTGCCGCAGCTCCAGCCATTTTTGCGGATTATTTACCATTTCATCAGCAGTCATGATAAGGCGTGTTATTCTTTTCGATTCCATGCTAATCCTCCGTTACAGGAAATATGCTGTTGCCTGTTTTTCTAAATCAAGTCCCGTTTGATATTCAATCAGTCCGTCAACACGCTTCACGGCAAATTTATATGTTTTATATACATCTGCCAGGCGCGCCGGAGTGATAGGCGGGGCGATTACCGGGTTATGCACACCAGTAAGAAAAAAATCAACCTGGAAATTGTAGCAAGGGACTTTTTCGTTGCTGATATCATCGCCGCAAAGGGCGATGGTTACTTTGTCCGGAGAGGGGGGAAGGCTCCCGCCACAAATCGCAGAAAATTCACTAACTGACGCGTGAATCTTTGCGGTATTAACCCTAGTCAAGAATCTTTCAATCAACTTCAAAATCAATGCACTAGCCTTGCCTTCGTTCCCTAAATCCATCAGCATTCTCGGCATGAGTGTCTGACTAATCATTGTGCAGCACCTCTTTTCTGGAAAGCGTAAATGTAATGACTTTACCCGGCTGCAAGGTTGCGTAATCATCAACGCCGGCTGCTTGCTGGATCTGCTGGGTAAGCTCCGATAAATGGCGGTCACTGGTTGCCACGCGGAACGCGATACTTTGCAACGTATCCCCTTGCTCGACTTCCACACGGTAAGGCGTCTTAACCTCAACGCTGTACGGCGCCGCGCTATGAGTAAGCAGCCCGATATCGATGGCCTTATCCCATGCCCAACTGCTCATGTGCCAGCCGATATAACAGGATTCAAACAATACGGCCGTAGTCATCAAATACCAAAAGAAATTGAACGTATGTACTTTACTTAATGATTTCATCATTGCTTCCCACCTTCCTGGCTCGCGTCGAACTGCTGCAAGTAGAAAAGGACCACTGAATAAGCTCGCATTTTTCCGCGATACATGGCAGCCCTTTTACTGCTTTCTTCAGATCTGCGCGCGTCCGCTTCCTGTTTATGTTTTTCTGCCATGTCCTTCATTCCCATGATGATGGTGTTGGCCACCGGCAAGCTCATATTTGAATCAGCACACACGCTGGCCGCATTTTCAAATCCATCAATCTTGCCGGTAAAATAAAGGTCCAGCAAAAACGTATCTGCCTGGTCACGTTCTTCTCTAGCGGATTCTGCCAGCCGGTTCACGAAATCTACAATTGTCTTGTTCTCCATGATAAGTTCCTCCAATTCCGCAGTTGTGTTTTCTCAACTTTCTTTGCAAAAAAAATATTCTCCTATCTGACTTTTAGGAATATCGAGCGC
>CAVKOP010000059.1:0-1978 GCA_963657835.1 Lachnospiraceae bacterium
TTGTGTCAAATCTGCCATGGTGGATTGTTTCGTTACGATAGATTGCAATAAGGAATTAAAAAAGTCTGTACTACGGGTGAGGATATGTTGTATACTAGTCATAAGAAGGACTCCTTTGTAATGGATTGTGCTGATTTCATTATACCAAAGAAGTTCCTTCTTTTTTTATATGTTTCTCTTTTTAGCCTAATAAAGTTTTCCCACAATTATTTTACACTAACTTTTACTTTACCTGCAAATAAATCAAAATTTTTCTTTTTCTTTTAAAAATTCATGTCATTGGTTTCTATACATTCCGTCTTGCCTTATAAATGCTGGATGCAACAGCTGTCACAACAATAATGATGCCGCCCGCAATTTCTCGTCCTGAAGGCACAGCTCCCAATATCAAAAAAGCAAACAAAATGCCATAGACTGTTTCCAAGCCGTCTAAAATACTGGCAGTCTGTACGGTAACGCCTTGGAGTCCATTGATAAACAGAGAATGGGATACAGCAGTACAAATGATACCATAAACGGCCAGTTCCCCCAAGGTCTGAGCGGTACAGGAAAACGGAACAAAGAGCAGCACGGGAAGCAGTACTATCGCAGCAATTCCCTGCTCATAAAAGCTAATGACAAATCCGTTGTACCGCTTTGCAAACCAGCGATTTACCAACGATAACACCGTATAGGCCAAGTTGGCAAACATGCCATAGGCTACTCCCATTGCTGTACCGCTGCCAAGGGCATCCATGGGCACCAGTATGGCTACGCCGCCAATCATAATCAGGGAAACCAAAATATTCAACGGTGTCAGCCGTTCTGAAAAAAATAAGGGCTCCAAAAAGGCCGCAAACAAAGGAAACGTCGCTGCAGTAATCACGCCAATGGCTACACTGGACAGTTGAATGGCATAGATAAACGCAGTCCAATGCACAGCTAACAACGCCCCCATTGCCAAAAATATGAGGCCGTCTTGGCGTGATTCGATATGGATAGACTGGCTCCTTACTTTTAAAAATAAAAACAAAGCAATAGAAGAAAAAACAACACGCCCTAAGGTAATGAGTACGGCAGGCAGTGCAATATCTTTGCCCAATACACCGGAAAATCCAAAAAGAAATACGGCTCCATTAATTTGCAGCATACAGGATGTGTTTGTTTTCATACCTTCTCCTCTCAAAGTCAGAAAAATCCCGTCTCAACAACTGTCAAGACGGGGTTTCTTTTATCTATATGTGGTATTGCAGATCTTAGTCTTTGAGGACAGCAGCACAACGAGCACATAATGTCGGATGTGCTGGATCGGAACCAACGGTTTCACTGTGAATCCAGCAGCGTTCACATTTTTCGTGTGCAGACGGTACGACAACAACTTTCATGTCAGCGTGGTCTTCGCCGGCAACAGCTTCAGCCGGTGCCTTGCCTTTTACCAGTACAGCTTCACTGACAATAAGCAGCGTTGCCAATTTATCCTGCCACTGGCTGAGGAAATCATAATCTTCACCATCAGCATAAATCGTGACAGCTGCATCCAATGCGTGACCAATCTTCTTATCTTTACGAGCACCTTCCAATACACGAGTCAAATCACGGCGATAGGAAAGGAACGTATTCCAACGAGCTTCCAAATCAGCATTGAGATATTCTTTGTGTGCTTTTGGCCAATCTGTCAACAATACGCTTTCTTCTTTGCCTTCTACAGCCGGCATATTCTGCCAAACTTCTTCAGCCGTAAAGGAGAGAACCGGAGAAATGATTTTAACCAGCGTATCGAGAATCCGATACATAGCTGTCTGAGCGCTGCGGCGTTCCAGGGAATCCTGTTTTTCCGTATACAAACGGTCTTTGATAACGTCGAGGTACATAGCACTCAAATCAACAGTGCAGAAGTTGTGAATTGCATGATACATAACGTGGAACTGATAGTTTTCATAGGCATCCGTAACAGCTTCATAGACCTGTTCCAAACGGAGCAATGCCCATTGATCGAGTT
>CAVKOP010000059.1:1988-10657 GCA_963657835.1 Lachnospiraceae bacterium
GCAAGTAACGGAACGTATTGCGAATCTTACGGTATACATCAGAAAGCTGTTTCAAAATCTTCGGTGACAAGCGAATATCGCCTTGGTAATCAGCAGAAGATACCCAAAGACGCATAACATCGGCACCGTATTTTTCGATAACTTCCTGTGGAGCTACGGTATTACCGACAGATTTACTCATCTTGCGGCCTTCCCCATCGACAGTAAAGCCATGAGTCAATACGGATTTGTACGGCGCATAGCCATTAATAGCTACCGATGTCAGCAAAGAGGAGTTAAACCAGCCGCGATGCTGGTCAGAACCTTCCAAATACATTTCGCAGGGATAATCCAATTCCGGATCGTGTTTCAAGACACCCTGATGCGTGCAGCCGCTGTCAAACCATACGTCCATGATGTCGCTTTCTTTTTTGAAATGCGTGCCGCCGCATTCCGGACATTTGAAGCCTTCCGGCAGCAGTTCTTTTTCATCATGTGCCCACCAAGCATCAGAACCTTCTTTGGCAAAGAGTTCCTGCAAATGAGCGATAGTTTCGTCGTTGATAATATGTTTGCCGCAGTCCTGGCAGTAGAAAATAGGAATAGGAACGCCCCATACACGCTGACGGGAAATGCACCAGTCACCGCGGTCCCGAATCATATTGTAGATGCGGTCATGGCCCCAGGACGGAATCCATTTAACCTTGTCAATCGCATCCAATGCTTTTTGACGGTATCCATCAACAGAGGAGAACCACTGTTCCGTAGCCCGATAAATAATCGGGTTCTTGCAGCGCCAGCAGTGCGGATACTGATGGCGGAATGTGCTCTTGGCAAACAAGGCGCCAATCGAAGCGAGCTGTTTGATAACCGGTACGTTGGCATCGAAAACAAACTGTCCTTCATAGCCTGGTACTTTGTCAGTATACCGGCCGGACGGGTCAACCGTACCAATTGGTTTAACGCCCCAAGATGCATATTTCATGCAGACGTCAAAGTCGTCCTGGCCATGGTCAGGAGCTGTATGAACAAGGCCGGTGCCGGCTTCCAATGTAACGTGGTCGCCAAGAAGAATAGGAACCTTGCGGTCATAGAACGGATGCTGGAAAACAAGGCCTTCCAACTGTTTGCCCATCATGACATCCGGCAGTACTTCATAGTCTTCTACTTTGCCGGCTTTCATGGTCGGTTCTACCAAATCTTTCGCCATGAGCAAATATTCATCGCCCACTTTGACCCAGACATATTCAAAGTTTTCGTTGGCACTGATTGCCAAGTTGCAGGGAATAGTCCAAGGCGTCGTCGTCCAGATGAGGGCAAATACCTTATCCGGGTCAGCACCTTTCGGCATATGGCAGTTTAAGTCTACCGCCTTAAATTTAACATAAATAGAGAAGGATTTGTCATCCTTGTATTCGATTTCAGCTTCAGCCAGTGCTGTTTCGCAGTACGGGCACCAGTATACTGTTTTCAAGCCTTTATAAATATAGCCTTTCTTAGCCATTTCACCAAATACGCCAATCTGAGCTACTTCAATATGCTTCTGCAGTGTCAGATACGGATGATCCCAGTCACCGAGTACGCCAAAGCGAACGAAGTCTTTTTTCTGTTCTTCTACACGAGCCAAGGCATAATCACGGCATTTAGCACGCAAATCGAGCGGTGCCATTTCATGACGGTTCAGCCCTGTATCCTTGATAACGGCATGTTCAATCGGCAGGCCGTGTGTATCCCAGCCAGGAATATATTTGGTGTAATATCCCTGCTGCGTTTTATATTTCAAAATAATATCTTTTAATACTTTATTTAATGCATGGCCAATATGGAGCTTGCCATTAGCATACGGAGGGCCGTCATGTAAAATAAATTTCGGAGACCCATCCCGTTTTTGTAATCTTTTTTCATAAATTTTGTGTTCTTGCCAGAATTTCAAGAAATCTGGTTCCCGTTTCGGCAAATTGCCGCGCATTGGGAAATCGGTTTTAGGCAGATGCAACGTCTTACCGTAATCCATTGTGTTTCCTCCTCCAACATGTAAAAAAAATAACGTCTTCATCCCAAAGGGACGAAGACGTGTAATCACCGCGGTACCACCCTATTGACTGCTACTGCAGCCACTCTGACGCAAATAACGATGCGACCCGGCAGCTGGTTCACAACTGCTGCTCCCAAGTGATTCACTCATATACCGTCTTTAACAGGCTCACACTCTCCCTGCTTCGCTGAAAAGACTTGTGATATAAGACGTCTTGTTCATTGCATTTACTATTGATATACAATTCTTTGTACATAGACGTATTTTAATGGCTTATGTCTCATTTGTCAAGATATTTTTTTAAGAAATCAGTCTCTTATTTCTCTTTATAAAAAGCACTCAGGGCAGCAGCAATCGGTACGGTAAAAATAACGCCAAAACTGGCCGAAAACCCTTTCATGATTTCAATGCCGACAGCATTGGAATTCACTAACTGCAAATACGGCAAATCATAGGCATAATCGAGTACCCATACACCGAGGGACCCACCGAAAAACGCTAAAATAAGCGTCGCAGCCATCGTTCCCATGACGTCGCGGCCTACATTCATGCCGGCATGAAACAACGCCTGGCGTGAAATAGTCGGCGTATGTTTCACAATTTCGGCACACGCCGATGTAACGTCCATAGCAATATCCATGACAGCTCCCAGACTGGCAAATAAAATACCGGCAAACAAAATCTGCCCTACATCAATCATTGTATTTTGGGCGACAAACATCAGATTTTCAATGTTGGACACATTATAACCGGACAGGTTGACGGCATGGCCAAAAATAATCGCTGCCGCCCCTGCCGTAAGAATGCCGCCGATAGTCGCTAAAAAAGCAATCCCGCTTTTTCGCGTCCAGCCGTTGAGTAAATACATTGTCACTCCCAGCACAATCGCCGAAGTAATGACGGCTGCCAGCACAGGCCACATACCGCGTAAAATCATCGGGAAAAACAAAAAAACAAAACAAATAAAGGTAAAAATCAAAGCAGCGGCGGATTTGACACCTTTTTTACCGCCGATAAGGCACAAAAGAATGAGAAAAACAGCCACATACAAATACATGGGCAGGGAACGGTCCACATTATATACCGTATGCAAATCCAGTTGCCCAATCGTACTGGAAATCACAATCACCTGCATGCCCGGCTGGCAAACTGTGCCAAAGAGAAGACCGTTCGGGCAATTTGCCTGAACGGTTTCTCCGGCCGCTGCACCGCTTTCCATGCGAAGCATGACGATTTGGTCGCCTGCGCGGCTGCCATCTTCTTGTACATTATCCTGCATGATTTCTACGACTTGCGCTTTTTCAAACGTCCTGCCTCCCGTGTTGACCATCTGCGGCTTGTCCACCTGATTATACAGCCGCAGCCCGATACCGCCAACAACCAGAAAAATCAAGACGATAAGAAACCGCATCCATTTCGTATGCATCATGTATTTATCCTATCCTCAGTCCTTGACAATGCTGTAAGCACTGTCAATCGGCGTGCCCGTTTCCACATCATAGGTTTCGATGGAGAAGGTGTCTTTGGTGATGTGTATAACGGAATACGTCGGACGCCATGTCTGGCTGCGTGCTGCAATATAATCCTGCTGCTGCGGAATCAAATTATAAAACTTAGAGCCTGTTGCCGAGTTGGAAGACATATAGAATACCCCTTTCGGGTTATGGAGCACGCCTTGCTTCATGTCTGCAATCGTATAGCACAAGTTTTGGGATTCATAGTTGTTTTTGAAATCAGCATTTTTCAAAGCTGTATTCAAAAGGCCATGGGTCTGTCCTGTTTGGCCTTTTACTTTCATGTCGTCAAAGGTTGCATGTTGTTTGCCATCACTGCTCAATTGGTACGTGCGTGCATACGAATGGTCATGACCCTGCAGCACGACATCAATCTTATTGGCATCATAAATCGGCGTGAGCTGTGTACGGAGCAAAATACCGTCCGAATCAGAATGATCCAAGCCGCTGCCGTAAATATCCTGATGCATAACTACAATCCGCCATTTAGTATCCGGATGGGCTTTGACAGCTTTTTCAATTAATGCCTGATGATCGGCTGCATTATAGTTATTGGCATTGATGACAATAAAGAGCGCATTGCCATATGTATAGAAATACCCGTGCCCTGCTTTTGTCGGGTTCGTTTCTTCTGTAAAGGGATTCGGTACATTGAAATGGTTTTGATAGCCGCTCGTCAGGCAGTCATGATTGCCGATACTTGTCGCTTCCGGCAAACTCCGCAGCGCAGCTGCAGACAAATAGCCAGCGTATTGATATTCCTGAAGCTGAATTTTTTCCGGGCTCTGGTTTTCTGCCGGTTCATTAATCTGGTCACCAGGAGATACAAGGAAATTGATTTCCGGATGCTGTGAAAGAGCCGTATTCAACGTTTTATTCCAGTTGTAAGAATCATTACGCGCTGCCAAATCTCCGGTCTGCTTCGAAACACTGTCCGACGGCACCTGCCCTGCCGAAGCCCCAATCTGCGGGTCACCTACATACATAAACGTAAAATCATCCGGATTGCCGGTCTTTATCTGCTGCGCATCCTGCCAAGTGCCATTAACTTTTGCTTGATACCAATATGTCGTTTCCGGCTTTAAACCCTTAACAGTAACTTTATTGGAATAATAGGTCACACCGCTAATCACGGTTCCTTCCTGATTGGTGCCTGTAAACGTCTTAGCGTGCTTCATTTCTTTTGTATCAGCAATGCGAACTTCAGCCGCTTTCACTTTCGTCTTAGAATACCAACCAAAATTCAACTGAGAAGCATCCGCGCCAGGTGCAATCGATACCTGTTCATACTGCGTTTTCATCTGATTCCAATTATCTTTCCACTGCTGCCAATCCGTGTTGTCTGATACAGCCGTTTTCGTCGTCACCGTCGGCGTAAGAGACGCATCATTCCAATGTTCAGTAGCTGCAAATACACCGACAGAAGCCATACATAGTACAACCGCAGCACTAATAGCGGCCAATTTTTTATGCTTGTAAATACGAAAAGGACACATACTCGAACATCTCCTATAAAAAAAGTATTAATTACAAGGAAGACTTTACGCTTCTCATGTAATTAATACTTATAAAAGATGTCAAATTTAGGTAAATATTGAAAATGATCAGAATTACTTGCATTCTACACTATGAAACTGAACATCCAATAATTCTCCCGGCTCTAAAACAATAGTTCCCATTTTGTACTGATCTTCTGCCAATTCTCGTGCTGCTTGCGCTGAATCTGCTTCTACTTCTATAGTCTTACTAACTGTTTCTTCAATAATAACCTGATATTTCACTCTGTCATTACCTTTCTATATTGACCTTGTCCCAAAAATTCAATAATTTTATGATCTCTTAATACCTGCAGCTGCTGTCTTATTTTCGCTTCTATATGATGATTTTCCGGATGCAGCTGCTGCAAACGGTGAGCAAAATCATACATATCGGCTAAAGAGAAGGTATCTTGAGGGATACGTTCCAAACACTTGAGAATATCTAAAATCCACCCACGCCGCTGCATCTTGAGGTTTCCAATAAAATCAGTCTGCTGATATTGTCGGCATACGCCATTTTTAGGCATAATTTTTTTATCTTGAATAACTGCAATGCGTCCATATGCAGGAATATCGCCTAGTAAAATATTACAGCCTGTCCAACCAGCCCGCTTGGCATGAGAAGACAACGGCTTCCTCTTTTCAATAACAGCTTCTGTAAAGTAAAATTTAGGCACGACAATCAGCTGGTCAATACATTGCAGTTCCAAGTTGTACGACATAAATAAAAAATCTGGATTCGTTGTACTATGGATTCGCTGTATCATCGTCGCATACGCGCCATCGTCAATCTTTCTGCCTAATTTCCGTTGCGTTGCTTTTAGCTCAAAAATATTTTGGCATTGGGGACACAAGAAATCGGACACAGGCATATTATTGGGCAGATGTTGTAATGTTTCACAGCCGCAGCGGGAACAATACATATTTTGTGCAATCCATCGTTCTGTAATAATTCTCGCCTTTTGCGAATTATTTTTATATATTTTTGATACGGTACTATCTAATTCAAGCCGCATACTAACCCCTTTCTCTATGCAATATTAGCCAGAAACAGCCGCCGCCAGCAGCCGCAGGGCTACCAGGGCCATACAAATATCTTTAATGTCGGTAAGATAGTTTTGCGGTTTGAAAATCTGCGCGTACCGATACATGACGGAAAATGCAACATCATGGTTATAAAATCGCTGTATGTAGCGCAGAATAAACTGCCCCTGAAAAATGAGGTAACAAACATAAATCCCCATGATGATATGCAAGGCAAAGGCTTCTTTGCGTACAGCTGCAACGGTCTGCTGCGCACATACCATGCCAACAATATCAATGCATTCAAAAATAACAAATACAAAAACAAACAGTATACAAATAGTTCGAGTTGAAAACAGGGAAAACGAATCAATCTGCTCTACTTCTTCCCGCCGTTTTGATTCTTCTTCACGTACTGCGTCTTCGTTGTCGTCATCCGCTTCTACACCATTGTCGCGCCATACAGCATAAATGGCTTCTTTGATTCGCGGAACCCATCGTTTCTGTAATGTATACAAATACCATAAAAGCCATACTAATGCAAATACTGCTGTCATATTTATATGAATCATCATCGCTATTTCACCATTTCTATCCGTTATTTCACTCCGCATTTTTACACGCTTGCCCTGTCGTTATACAGGCTTATTGAAAACTATATTCTGCTTTATATACCATCAATATAATGTGTAATTAAAGCCTGCGTACCTAATTCTTCGTTATGTGCATCCTTTTTTGCCAAGTCCTCATAATTTTTCAAAGCTTGTTGTAATATCTGCAGATGCAAGTGAGAATGCACTGCTTCTTCCTGGGCAATCTTCATATCTTTAATAAAATGTTTCATATAGAAACCAGGCGCATAATTATGCTGTATAATTTTTTCTCCAAAAGCATTCAACTGGGCACTTCCTGCCGCACCGGTCGCTACGGATCGAAGCAGCACTTCCAAATCCAATCCTTTAGCTTTCGCATAGGCAAAAGCTTCACATACACCGGACAACGTACCGGCAATCATAATTTGATTTGCCATTTTAGCATGTTGACCGGCTCCTGCTTTTCCTTGATAGTTAATATTCGTCCCCATTGCTTGAAACAGCGGCAGGCAGGCTGTAAAGTCAGCTTTGTCACCGCCAACCAATATAGACAGCGTGCCTTGTATGGCCCCGGTATCACCGCCAGTAACTGGAGCATCCAACACATGAAATCCTGCGGCAGTACCCTTGGCATATAATTGCTCTGCCAACGTCGGGCTTGTCGTTGTCATATCAATCAGATACGTTCCCGGTGCCGCGCTGTCCAGAATGTTTCCTTTTTTAAAGTAGACTTCTTCTACATCCGGCGGAAATCCCACCATCGTAATGACGGCGTCACATCCCTGCACGCATTCTGCAATCGTCGCATAGAATGCTGCGCCGTCTGCTATGACATCGGCAACTTTTTCTTTCGTACGGGCATAGATATGTAAGGAAAAACCGGCTTTCATCAAATTCCGCACCATGGATTTTCCCATAATTCCTACGCCAATAAACCCAATTGTTTTCATGCAGTTTACCTCCTGTATGCTGTTTGCTTAATTGGTTTTATTGTATCATATTTTATGCGTATACCATAGATCTTTTTTATGGGGCAAACGCTTGACAAACACGCCGCATTCTTGTATACTAAATAAGTCGCACGGAGATAGTCGTGGGCGGTTAGCTCAGTTGGTTAGAGTATCTCGTTGACATCGAGGGGGTCGATGGTTCGAATCCATTATCGCCCACCAAATTCATATTTTCGTGCAAAGAACGCCACTACTCAGGTAGTGGCGTTCTTTTTTTATGGTTGTCAACCATTTACATACGGACTGCCGTTTCCTTTCCACCATTTATACAACTATTTCTTTTTTCAAAAAAACACATCGTCGGCTGCATAGACGATGTGTTCTTCAATAGTACATTCGTAATGGAAAAAGATTTTCCCCTGCATTATTTCATATTTTCTTCAATAAAATACGCCAATTCTTTGGCTGACAACGTACCCATATGCCGTTTTTTTATCGTGCCGCCTCGTGCAATCATGATGGACTGCGGCACTTCATACACATTGTAATCGTTGGCCATTGCCAATCCTGCAGTATAAAACGGCATCGTATACGGGCTTTTTTTATAAAAACGTTGGGCTTCTTTTTCAGTACTTCCTAAAGAAACAATGACAAAATATACGTCCTTCCCATACGTTTTATAAATCGGTTCCATAACAGACAGCTGTTTCTTGCTGTCCTCACTCCATGGCATCCAAAAAAACACATAGACGGGCTTTTTATTATACAAATCTCTCATCTGTACATCACGTCCATCTATCGTTTTCAGCGCAGCGTTATGAGCCAGTACTTCTGTTTCTTTTTGTGATACATCTTCTGCCGCTTTGACATCTTCTGTGCTGACTGCATTTTCATCTTTTCCTGTCCAAAAACAAATCATTAACAGGCAAAGAACGCCTGATAGTACTGCCAATATTCTATTTTTCACTCTATTGTTTTCATGATGCTTCATCAAAAATTCTCCTGTTTACGTATTCCGCCTTAGTATACCATAAAAC
>CAVKOP010000060.1:0-10516 GCA_963657835.1 Lachnospiraceae bacterium
AAAATAAATCAGCCGAGTAATTCACGAACGGCTTCTTTTCCGGCAGTAAGTGCATCAGCAATTTTTTCAGGTTCTTTACCGCCAGCCTGTGCCATATCAGGACGGCCGCCGCCATTGCCGCCAGCAGCTTGTGCAGCAGCTTTGATAATCTTGCCGGCATGAAGGCCTTTTTTTGTATCTGCTTTTGCTACTTTGCAGACAAAGTTTACTTTATCTCCATTTGCCGTACCCAGCAAAACTACGCCATGGCCGACTTTATCCATAATAGTATCTGCCAAATCACGCAGACTGTCCATTGAATCAGTCTGTGCCGCTGCAGCTACGACGGGTACGCCGGCAATATCTTCTGCAGATGCCAAAATGCTGTCTACGTCCGAAAGCGCGGCTTCTTTTTTCAGCTGCTGCAGTTCTTTTTCTGTATCTTTTAACTGTGCCAATACCTGCTGTACTTTTTCCGGCAGATTGGCTGTTTTCGTTTTTAACAAGAGAGCCAGCTGGTTCAATTCTGCTGTATCTTCTTCCGCTTTTTTCAATGCGGCAGCCCCGGTTACAGCTTCAATACGCCGTACGCCTGTGCCTGTACCGGATTCAGAAAGAATGCGGAATGTACCGATAACCGCTGTAGAAGGTACATGTGAGCCGCCGCACAGTTCGCAGCTGAAATCATCTACGGATACTACGCGGACGACGTCGCCGTATTTTTCACCAAAGAGCGCCATAGCGCCTTTTTCTTTAGCAGCATCCAACGGCATTTCTTCAATTTCTACAGGGATATTCTTCAAAATTTCTGCATTTACCATGGCTTCTACTTCCGCCAATTCTGCTGTCGTTACGGGAGAGAAATGCGTAAAATCAAAGCGCAGATGATCGGGTGTGACGAGAGAACCAGCCTGGTTGACATGATTTCCCAAAACCTTGCGAAGTGCTGCCTGCAGGAGATGCGTTGCCGTATGGTTGCGGGCCAATGCCAAATTACGTTCTTTATCTACAGCAATATCCAAAACATCACCCGTATGGATAACGCCTTCTGTAATAGTCGCAATCAGATATACCAAGCCATTAGGAAGAGCTTTGGCGTCTGTTACGTCTGCTTTTCCTTCGCGGCCTGTCAATGTACCAGTATCCCCCAACTGGCCGCCCCCTTCTGCATGGAACGGGTTAGAATCCAGGATAACGGTAATTTCTTCACCATCGCGCGCTTCCTGAATTTCTACGCCGCCTTTGCCCAGCATAGCGACAGTCGCTTTGACAGCATTGGCATCATTGACCAGTTTGCTCTGGTCCAGTTTGGTCGTATCCGGCGTAGCGACTTTAGCAGATACATCAGCACGAGCGGCACGAGCCCGTTCCTGCTGTTCCTTCATGGCTGCGTCAAACCCCTTTTGGTCAATCGCAATGCCATTTTCCTGTGCGATTTCTTCTGTCAATTCGACAGGGAAGCCGTATGTATCATACAGTTTAAATACATCTTTGCCTGCCAATTCTTTGGAAGCGCCGGCATCTGCCATGAGCTGGTTGAGCAGTTCCATGCCTTGTGCCAACGTAGCACTGAATTGTTTTTCTTCTGTATCAATAACTTTTTTAATCAGTTCTTCATGTTCGCGAAGTTCCGGATATTCTTCACCCAAAATATCCATTACTGTATCTACTAAGCTGCTCAGGAACAATTCTTTAATGCCCAACAGGCGGCCAAAACGAACAGCACGGCGAAGAATACGGCGCAGTACATAGCCGCGGCCTTCATTCGACGGCAAAATGCCATCGGAAATCATAACTGTAATGGCACGGATATGGTCTGCAATTACCTTCATGGCAATTTTCTGCTGCGGGTCGCTGTAATCACCATGACAGATAGATATTACTTTTTCAATAATCGGGAAAATCAAATCGGTTTCAAAGTTGGATTCCTTCTGCTGAATAACGGAAGCCAATCGTTCAAGACCGCAGCCTGTATCAATATTTTTCTTTTCAAGGGGTACGTACTTACCGTCTTTCGTACGGTTATACTGTGTAAATACCAAGTTCCAGATTTCCAAATACCGGTCGCAGTCACAGCCGACAGTGCATGTCGGTTTGCCGCAGCCTCGTTCCGGCCCTAAATCATAGAAAATTTCACTGTCCGGGCCGCATGGGCCTTCCCCGATTTCCCAAAAATTATCTTCAAATTTAAAGATGCGTTCATCAGCCAGACCAATCATGTTGTGCCAATAGTCATAGGCTTCTTTGTCATCCGGATAAATCGTAACATATAATTTATCTGTATCTAATTCCAATACTTTCGTCAAAAATTCCCACGCCCAGGAAATCGCTTCCTTTTTGAAATAGTTGCCGAAGGAAAAATTGCCCAGCATTTCAAAAAACGTATGATGACGAGCAGTACGGCCGACATTGTCAATATCGCCGGTTCGAATACATTTCTGGCTTGT
Source organism: Lachnospiraceae bacterium (assembly GCA_963657835.1). Lineage (GTDB taxonomy): Bacteria > Bacillota > Negativicutes > Veillonellales > Megasphaeraceae > Megasphaera. Next base: position 2,427 of record CAVKOP010000060.1, read on the forward strand.
CGTAACACGGTACGATGGTGGTACTAATTTACCCGTAAAATACGGTTTAAGCGGTGCCATGCCGGCGCCGATCAGCAGCAAGCTCGGATCATTCTTGGGAATCAAAGGAAAACTGTGTAAAATCAAATGTTCCTTATTCTTAAAGAATTGCAAATAAGCTTTGCGGATTTCATTACCCGTCATATACTTCATCAACTAACACTCCCTCTGTAGTTCTTCTGTCATATGGGAAAATTATACACTCATTTACCATACTGGGGCAACCTTTTTGTTCATACTTTTCTCACATTTTTCGACGTACCTTGTATACCATATGAAATGGCTAGTAAAGAACGGTCTCTATACATCCCCCTTCTCACTAGCCACACGCTGCAACGTTGTTATCTGACTCGTTTAGCGCCAATATACCGCGAACCCCAGTAGCCGCTGTTCAAACTATCCACCCGGATACCGCCGCTGCTCGTCGCGCTAATAAAGTTATCGTCTCCTACGTAAATTCCTGTATGAGATACGCCTGGTTCATACGTCGTAAAAAAGACCAAATCGCCAGGGATTAATTCACTTCTGGACACTTTATCTCCCAGCAAGTATTGTTCATCTGCCATGCGGGGCAAATTGATGCCATTATGAGAAAATACGTATTTAGTAAATCCAGAACAATCAAAGCCATCCGGTGTATTGCCGCCGAATACATACGGTACGCCTAAATACTTATAGGCGGACGAAACCAGCTGATTGCCTACGCGGTCCGATCCTGTCAAGTTTTTCAATTTGGTGTATTTGACCTGAGACGTTGTAAGCGGATTGGCCACATTGTTCTTGGTGTTTTTACTGCCAATCGATTTATTGATTGCTTTTGTTGTGTTTTTTGTAAGCATTGTCCGTTGTCCGGTCAGTAAATAATACGTCCAGCCGCCAACGTTGCCGCTGACCTGGATTTTTTTATCTGCCTGAAATTTAGCTACAGCTTTTGCCATATCTTTGGAATATACGCCGTCTGTTTTAACTTTGTATCCCAATTTACGAAGCTGTTTTTGAATCAACAAGACATCACTGCCTTTATTTCCTACTGTATAATAATTGGCTGCGCCTGCCGGAATAGCTGCTATCGTCAATAACACAGCCATACACATGACTTTACTTAGTTTATTCCACATAAAAGCTCCTCTCCGTCTTTGTATCAGTCCAGCAAAATAAAAAAAACTGCTTATTTTTGCTTTGTTCCTAATTCAGCTTTCAGCCAATACAAAGGCCTATTTTTCACTTCTTCAAAAATACGTCCTATATACTCACCCATAATGCCAATAAAGATGAGCTGCAGCCCACCGAGAAGGCTGACAATGACTACCGTCGTCGTCCATCCCGGAGCGGCTTCTCCCACGAATTTGCAGTACAGTGCATGTATAATCATGAGAAGACTAAACAATCCGCTTATGATTCCCGTATAGAAAGATATGCGAAGGGGAAGCTGCGAATATGCCATAATCCCGTCTAACGCAAAGCGAATCATCTTTTTCATAGAAAACTTGGACTTGCCGGCAAACCGCTTCGGCGCCACAAAGGAAATCGTCGACTGTTTATAACCAATATCCCCCATCATGCCGCGGATAAACCGGTCGTGTTCACGAAACAGCTTAAAAGTTTCCAACACTTTTTTGTCAATCAGGCGAAAATCAGAACCTCCCGGCACAATGTGCACAGGCGACATGGCATTTAAAATAATATAATACCATTTAGATGTCTGCCGTTTGATAAAGCCGGCATCATCTGTCGCTTTGCGCACGGTCTGCACCACATCGGCTCCTTCCTGCCATTTTTGGACTAAATCCGGAATCATAGCCGGCGGATGCTGCAAATCGCCGTCCATCGTAATGACGGCATCACCGCAGGCATGGTCCATACCGCAGGTAATAGCCAGCTGATGTCCAAAATTACGAGCCAGAATCAATGCACGAATATGCGAATCCTGCTGTGTCAGCCGACTCAACAGGAGCGGTGTCTGATCTTTGGAACCATCATCCACAAAAATAATTTCATAGTCCATGTCCAGGCGTTTCATTGCCTTGGTCGTTTCTTCATAAAACTTTTCAATATTCGGTTGTTCATTATATACAGGAACAACAATAGACAGCATCTTTTTTTCTTCCAAATTCCGTATATCCATTACAATTATACCATCCTAACGTTTTTACTGTCAAAATTACGAATACTGACTATCCTCGTTTGTCGTGTTTTCTTCTGTCGTATAGGATACGCTTTCTAAAAACTTTTCAATTTCTTCTTGCGATGTATAGCCAATAATACGCCGCAGCGGTTTGCCATCTTTAAAAAACAACAACGTCGGTACAGCCATAATATCATATTTCTCAGCAATGTCCTGACGCATATCGACGTTGACACATACTGCATGTACAGTCGACGCCATTTTTTCAGCAACATTTTCAATCTCCGACCGTATCATTTTACACGGACCGCACCATGATGCCCAGAAATATACCATGACAATACCTGTCTTATGCAGAACCTGCAGCGAAAAATCAGCATCACTTTCTATGGAAACAACTGCCATATTTATGTCCTACCTCCTATGGTCGGCTAAATATACCGAATCTATTATAGCAAAAGTGAGATGTTTTTTCCAGTAGTTGCGGCGAATCTTCCCTTTTTGCCCTTTCAAAGCTTTCCAAAAAAATCACCCGGCATGCGACGAGGCACACCGAGTGACTGTTGCTGCAGCTTGTTTATTCGTTCAGTGCATTCCATAAATGGGAAAGCAGCGCATTCCGGCCGTCTTTTTTCAGCGAAGAATACGCTACGGCTCCATACACGGAGGGAAAAATTTTATTGAGCTGTGCTATATTTTTTCTTTTTTCATTGGCGGACAATTTATCCGCTTTCGTACCAATAATCTGGATATGAACGCCTTGGCGGGTCAGCCATTCATAGGCCTGGCAGTCAATGGCAAGTCCCGGATGGCGCAAATCAATCAAAAGGCAAAGCAGTACCAAATGTGGAGACTGTGTGACATATTCGCCAATAAAGTCACTCCACATCTGTCTTTTTTTGCCGCCTGTTCTGGCAAAGCCATAGCCCGGCAAATCGACAAGAAAGAAAGGCTTGCGTTCTTCTCCGTCTTCCACGCGGCTGCGCAGTACAGACTGAAAATAGTTAATCGTCTGCGTCTTTCCTGGTTCTCCGCTGACGCGGGCCAAATTCCGCTGATTGCAAAGCGAATTAATCAAACTGGATTTGCCTACGTTAGACCGGCCTAAAAACGCAATTTCCGGCAAACCGTTATCCGGATATTGGTCCGGACGTACAGCGGATGCTATATACTTAGAATTGATAATCTGCAGTTCCTGCGGCATTATGCTTTCACCAGTGCCTGAGCCAGCACTTCATCCATATGATGTACAAAGACAAATTCAACATCGTCTTTAACGGACTGCGGTACATCGGGCATATCCCGTTTATTTTCTTCCGGCAGCAGGATTTTTTTGATGCCGGCACGATGTGCTGCAATCACTTTTTCCTTCACGCCGCCAATAGGAAGGACTGTACCACGCAAGGTAATTTCACCGGTCATGGCTACATCATGGCGTACCGGTTTGCCCGTCAGCGCAGACGCCAACGCCGTCGCCATAGTAATCCCTGCAGATGGTCCGTCTTTAGGAATGGCGCCTTCCGGCAAATGAATGTGGAAATCGTAATGGGTATAGAAATCATCCGGCAGTCCTAATGATTGTGCCCGACTGCGAATATAGGTCACGCCGGCTTCTGCCGATTCTTTCATGACATCGCCGAGCTGTCCGGTCAGCAGCAAGTTTCCCTTCCCTTTGACAGCTACCGCTTCTGTTTCCAATACTTCGCCGCCGACCTGCGTCCATGCCAGACCGGTAACGAGTCCGACTTCGTCTTTTTTGTTGAGTTTTGTCGGCAGGAATTTGACCGGTCCCAGCAAGGTTTCCAAATTTTTGACAGTAACGGTCATCGTTTTTTCTTCATCCAACAATATGGATTTGCCGATTTTACGGCATACCGTACCAATCGTTTTTTCAAGTGTACGCACACCGGATTCCCGCGTATATCCCTGCACGATGGCTTTCAGCACGGCATCGGAAAAACGAGCCTGGCTTGCCTTCAAGCCATTTTCTTTAAGCTGTTTGGGAACCAAATACTGTTTAGCAATTTGTACTTTTTCTTCTTCTGTGTAGCTGGTAAAATCGATGATTTCCATGCGGTCCAGCAAGGGACGCGGAATATCACTGATAACATTGGCCGTCGTAATCCAAAATACTTTGGATAAATCAAAGGGAATTTCCAAGAAATGGTCACTAAATGTATTGTTTTGTTCCGGATCTAATACTTCCAGCAGTGCCGCTGACGGGTCACCGCGCATATCGGATGTCATCTTATCGACTTCATCGAGAAGAAATACAGGGTTTTTGACTCCTGCCTGTTTCATGCCGGAAATAATGCGTCCCGGCAGGGCCCCGATATACGTACGGCGATGGCCCCGAATTTCGGCTTCATCACGCACGCCGCCTAAAGAAATGCGGACATACTTGCGGTTCATCGCTCTGGCAATAGAGCGGGCAATACTCGTCTTGCCCGTTCCCGGAGGCCCGACAAAACAAAGGATAGGGCCTTTTAAGCTGTGTGTCAGCTGTTTTACTGCCAAATATTCAATAATCCGTTCCTTGACTTTTTTCAAGCCGTAATGGTCTTCATCCAGGACGCGCTGGGCTTCGTTCAAATCGAGGCGGTCTCTAGTTTCTTTTTTCCACGGCAGTGCCAATGCCCAATCCAAATAGGTGCGTATAATAGCGGATTCGGCCATCATCGGCGGCATGGAATCGAGACGGTCCACTTCTTTGAGCAATGCTTCTTCTATTTTTTTAGCCAGCTTCATCTTGCGGATTTTATCCCGCAGTTCCTGCATTTCAGTGTCTTTATCGACTTTATCGCCTAATTCTTCATGAATCGCTTTAATCTTTTCACGCAAATAATATTCTTTTTGCTGCTGGTCCAATTTTCCCCGGACTTCAGTATTCAGTTTGGATTCGAGTTCTGTAATTTCCAATTCTGTATCCAGCAGGGATGCCATTCGTTCCAAACGGGCTTTGATGTCTATCGTTTCCAAAATCTGCTGCCGCGCAACGATGCGAATCGGCAGCTGCAGCGCGGCATAATCAGCCAGCACGCCCGGTTCTTCAATCGTCCGAGCTCTATCCAGGATTTCTTCACTGTTGCGAAGATTATCCAGCCAGCTGCTGAACCGTTTGAAAATGACGCGGCGCAGTGCTTCTTCCTGGACAGCATCCGTACTTACTTCACTGACTTTGACACATGCCACTTCCAAATAATCTTTCTTTTCAGAAAATCCCTGCAGCTGCACACGGGATATCCCATCTACGAGAATACGGACTAATCCGCCGGGTAAACGGAGCAGCTGCTGTATCTTGACGAGCGTACCAATCTGATATACATCATCAAAGCCCGGATTATCCACTTCTTCATCAACTTGAGTCGAAACGACCAACATGCGGTCATGTTCCATGGCATAATCGACAGCTGCTAATGATTTATCCCGACCGATGTCAATATGACTTACCAGTTTCGGGTATACGACAATCCCCCGCAATGGAATAAAGGGCACTGCCAAAATTGCGTTTTCATCCATAGTATTCACCTTCTTTAATCTAAAAATAAAACTCATTTCTGGCTATGAGAAATGAGTTTTATCGTCGTTCTATATCATTCTTCTTATTTCAATACCAGTTCAGGTTCTGTTCCCTTAGTCACACAGTCTTCAGTGACAATGCACTGTTTTACATCTGTACGGCTTGGGACATCAAACATGACATCCAGCATAATGCGTTCAATGATAGAGCGAAGACCGCGGGCACCGGTGTTGCGGCGCAGTGCTTCTTTGGCAATCGCCTGCAGTGCTTCCGGCGTAAACTTCAGTTCTACGTCATCCATATCCAGCATTTTTTGGTACTGTTTGACAAGTGCATTTTTCGGTTCTGTCAGAATATGTATCATGGCGTCTTCATCCAATGGATTCAGCGTAACTAACACGGGAAGACGACCAATCAATTCTGGAATCAAGCCAAACTTCTGCAAGTCTGTCGGAATAATTTCCTTAAGCAGTGTTTCCATCGACTGCTCGGTTTTGGAATGAATATCTGCGCCAAACCCCATATTCTTATCGGTTGTACGATTTAAAATGGTTTTGTCGATGCCGTCAAACGCACCGCCGCAAATAAATAAGATATTGGTCGTATCAATCTGCAGCATTTCCTGATGAGGATGCTTACGTCCGCCCTGGGGCGGTACACCGGCAACCGTTCCTTCCAAAATCTTCAGCAAAGCCTGCTGGACGCCTTCACCGGATACATCCCGCGTAATAGACGGGTTTTCCGACTTACGGGCAATCTTATCGATTTCATCAATATAGATAATACCGCGTTCTGCTTTGGCAATGTCATAATCAGCTGCCTGAATCAACTTGAGCAGACAGTTTTCAACATCTTCACCGACATAGCCGGCTTCGGTAAGACTCGTTGCATCAGCAATAGCAAACGGAACATCGAGCAGACGGGCCAGGGTTTGAGCCAGCAATGTTTTGCCGCTGCCTGTAGGGCCTACCATGATGATATTTGATTTCTGTAATTCTACATCTTCTACGACACTGTTGGTCTGCAGCCGTTTGTAATGGTTGTACACTGCAACAGACAACGTCTTTTTGGCTGCTTCCTGACCAATGACGTATTCATCCAGCGTTTCTTTTATCTGGCGCGGCGTAGGCAGATCTTTCAGTTGGAAGTCAGAAGAAGCTTCCTGCTTTTCTTCTTCCATAATATGCTGCGCTACCGCTACGCATTCGTCGCAAATGTATACGCCCGGGCCGGCAATCAGTTTCTGTACTTCGCTTTGCGGGCGGCCGCAGAAACTGCATCTCGGTTCATCATTTCTATCTTTCACTACGTCTTCCTCCTGTCCTTCCTATCATTTTGCTTCGCCGTGAGGACGGACGAGAATTTCATCAATAAGACCGTAGGCTTTTGCTTCTTCTGCCGTCATGAAATTATCCCGTTCCGTATCCTTTTGGATAACTTCCAAAGGCTGTCCCGTATGCGCGGACAAGATGCCGTTTAATTCTTTACGCATACGTAAAATTTCACGGGCATGGATTTCAATTTCCGTAGCCTGGCCCTGTACGCCGCCTAAGGGTTGATGAATCATGACTTGTGAATGAGGAAGGGCAAACCGCTTGCCTTTGGCACCGGCTGTCAGCAGGACCGAAGCCATGCTGGCAGCAGAGCCAATACAAATTGTCGATACGTCAGGTTTGATGTACTGCATCGTATCATAAATAGCCATACCGGCAGTAACGACGCCGCCGGGACTGTTAATATATAGATGAATATCCTTGTCAGGATCATCTGCTTCTAAAAATAAGAGTTGTGCTGTAACGATATTCGCTACGGTATCATCAATCGCGCCGCCCAAAAAGACAATGCGGTCTTTGAGCAGACGGGAATAAATATCATAGCTTCGTTCACCCTGCGCCGTTTGTTCGACGACAATGGGGACATACATACTCATAGAAAACACCTCCGGAGATTACGCTTCCGGTTTTTCTTCAGCCTTTACCTGTTCTACTTTAGGTTCGTCAGCTTTTTCATTTGTGTCAACAGCATTTTTCAAAATGAAGCTTGCTGCTTTTTTGCGGCCAACAGACTGAACAAGCATCGGAACGCGATGTTCTTTCATAATAATTTTGTATACTTCTTTAGGATCTGCACCGAAGTTCTGCGCCATCGTAATGATTTCTGCCTGCAGGTCGATATCTTTTACTTCGATGTTTTCAGCTTTGGCAATGGCTTCCAATACGAGATCCATCTTGACGTTTTCTTTTGCCGGTTCAGCATACTGTTCTTTCAATTTGTCCATATCCTGACCCATGTATTTGAGATAATCGTCGAGATTCATGCGCTGTGTTTCCAATTTCATAGAAAGTTCTTCGATCATCTGATCGATTTTTTCATCAATCATGACCTGCGGAATATCTACTTCTGCAT
>CAVKOP010000061.1:0-10440 GCA_963657835.1 Lachnospiraceae bacterium
ATGTAAAGAGATATGCGAACCATAGAATATCCTCATGATTTACAACAAAAACCTTCTATATTCGCTATTTTCTTTTTTTAGTCATTGACATTCTGATTTACTTATAGTATACTAACCTAGTCAGCCGACATATGGAGTGATACTCAAGAGGCTGAAGAGGACGGTTTGCTAAATCGTTAGAGGTCGTAAGGCCTGCGAGAGTTCGAATCTCTCTCACTCCGCCAATTATTGGACAGAGAAACCTTGGAAATTCTTCCAAGGTTTCTTTTTTTTATGCCCTATTGCGGTTTCTATGCCTACGGCTTGACTTGAAGTCAAATCCATCGTGTATGATATATATGTTTAGAATAGGAGTGATACTACAATGAATAGACCGTATATTTTTTGTCATATGATGACATCACTAGACGGCAAAATCATGGGGCCGTACATGGATACGCCGCAGGGTGCAGCCGCCGGTGATGTGTTTTACCGTATTGCCTTTGGTCAACATCCGTATTACCATCATCAAGGATGGCTTTCCGGCCGCGTCACGACAGATGATAATTTTACGTTTTATGCCAAACCTGCCATAGACAAACAGGCGTCACCCGTTCCTGAAGGTGATTTTATTGCTAATCCCGATTTCGGCATGTATTATGTTTCCATTGACCCATCCGGCCGTCTGGGCTGGAGTGACGCACTGCTTCACTACGGCGATACGACAGCCCATGTAATAGAAGTATTGACCCATCGTGCCAGCAATGCGTATAAAGCCTTCTTGCGCCGCTTGGGCATCTCGTATATTATAGCCGGCGAAAAACAGCTAGACACGGCAGTTGCTTTACAAAAATTAAAAGAAACGTTTAACATCACAACCTTGATGCTCGGTGGCGGCGGTGTGCTGAACTGGTCATTCATCCAGGAAGGGTGTTGTGATGAAATCAGTTTGGTCATCGCATCTGCTGCAGATGGTTCGCCGCAGACGCCTTCTCTTTTTGCCGCCAAAAACGGATTGTCCACGCCGCAGGCCTTAGGATTTACACTCCAAGAAGCCAAGGTCATGGACAAAGGAACGGTATGGCTTCGTTATACAATACATCAGTAACACAAAAAGACTTTCGCCCCCATGTATGCGGTCGAAAGTCTTTTTTATATGCTCCATAATGACGTTAATATAACTTCCACAATGTTTTGTGTGCAGCAGCCCATACCGTTTTAAACGATAAATATAAAATCAAGCTGGTCCCAAAAATAAGGAGAAATCCAGCCAACAGCTGCGTCCATAATACCGGATGATCTACACTATAATGAAGAACGCCGTTTGTAAAGGCCATCGTAGGGAAGCTGCAGGCCCACCATCCCATGCGGAAGGGGGAATGCCGCATGACGTGCAGTACTTTGATAGCAATCGGCCAAAACATAAAAATGCCGGCATTGATAAACAATTCCGTAAAATGATCTGGCTGGTACGTCTGCGTATACGTAATATATCCCATGCCAAACGGCGCCATCAAAATCATCAGACTAGGCTGTACGGCATCGGCTACATGTTTGGCAAACACGCTGTGGGCAAACAAAAGGGCAATGACAGGAATCCCTGTCACCAAGCCAATAGCTACACAAAATACAGATATGTCGTGATATCCCGGATTTTGCAGCACATTGCCGGCAATCGGTATAGTAATCGGCCCCAGTACGGCCAGCAGCCAGGCCGGTGTAACCGTCGTAACGTTTTGGTCGTTTTTGAGCCAGTATTCCAATAATATCCAACTAAAAATCATAATGACGGCTAAGCCTGCATACCAAAAGCAGCTCGCAATGACCTGGTTATACGGAGCCAGCACGGCTGCCAATAATACCGTAGAAACATTGAAGGTACCAAAAAAATTAATCTTGCCCGGACTGTTCCATTCTGCCCGGACAGCCGCTGCGTCACGCCGCCATTTTCTGATATATTCCACAAAAATAAGAACATAAAATATAAGCGCGCACATGCCGAAAAATTCACCTATGACAGCCGGCGCACCCCAAATTTCATGGGCCATGCGCCAGCCAAAGCACATGCCGCAGTACCCCATAGAAGCAGCAAAGGTGGATACGGACATAAAATGTACGAAGCCAATTTCACGAATTCTGTCTCTATTTAGGGGGTCAATCACTTCTATATGCTGTGCCATGTTTCATCGTCTCTCCCATCTATATTCATCTTTGATTTTTAGTCCATTAGATATCATACTATAAAAAAAGAGGCGTATCAACATACAACCTCTTTCTTATATTCATGATAGATTACCAGTTACTTTCCCTTATATCGGCTAAGACATCCTGCAGCCGCGTGTCATCATAAAATACTTCTTCCAAGCACAGTCCCTGCGCCGGAGCTGTCGCTCCCAGCTGCTTTCTGTCTTTGCTTTTCAGGATGCGTTTGAAATCTTCCGTGGAAAAACGATGCAGTCCCAAATCCACCAGTCCACCGGCGATATTTCGCACCATGTGATACAAAAATCCGTCACCTACTACATGGATGCGAATCATAGGGCCTTGTTTTTCTAATGTAATGGCATACATCGTTTTGACAGGATTCATCGGCGTCGTATTTTGCCCTTCAAATGCAGAAAAATCATGGGTGCCCAAGAGAATATCCGCTCCCTGCCGCATCGCTTCTAAATCCAACGGTTTGCGGATAAACCAAGCATACCGCAGTTGAAACGGGTCATGAATACGACTGTTGACAATAGAGTAACAATAATGTTTGCCTTTATTATCATGGCGGACACTAAACCGTTCGGGCATTTCTTTGGCAGACAGCACGGCAATTTCCAACGGCAGATATCCTTTCATGGCATAGGGAATTTTTTCCGTCGGAATAGATCCTTCTCCATAAAAATTGACGACCTGTCCTCTGGCATGTACGCCTGCATCCGTGCGGGCTGCCCCATAAATCGTAATGGGAGAGCGAAAAATAGCCGATAAGGCATCTTCAATGCACCGCTGAATGGAAGACGCATTGGTCTGGCGCTGAAACCCATGGAAGTCAGTTCCATCATAGGCTACGGTCAAACAAATATTTTTCTTCATACGGCCCACCGCATAACAGCCAGCACGATGGTCACGATGATGACCGCTCCCATAGCAATGCCGTCTCGATACGTATATGTCAGTTCGTTCATCCGTGTTCTGCCCTCACCGCCGCGATAACAGCGGGCTTCCATAGCCGTAGCCAAGTCATCGGCCCGACGAAAGGCACTGACAAACAGCGGCACTAATAACGGAATCATATTTTTTCCACGCTGTATCAGACTGCCGCTGGTAAAATTAGCGCCGCGGGCTGTCTGGGCTTTCATAATGCGGTTTGTTTCTTCCAACAGGGTCGGAATAAACCGCAGGGCAATCGTCATCATCATGGCCAATTCATGCGCCGGCACGCCAATTCGTTTGAACGGATTGAGCAGGTGTTCAATGCCGTCTGTCAGCACGATAGGCGAAGTCGTATAGGTCAAAAGCGAAGAAAAGACAATCAAAAAGACCAATCTGGCCGTCATCAGGCTGCCTTGATATACCCCTTCTTTGGTAATATGCAGTATGCCGTACTGCCACCATATTTCTCCCGGTGTCGAAAAGACATGAATCCCCATTGTAAAGATGATAATAATCCATAACGGCTTTAACGATTTTAAAATCAACTTAGCCGGCAGGCGGGAAATGACAAAGTTTAATACGACAAATGCCGTAACAATCCCATATGCTGCCAAGGAATCGGCAAAAAAGATAGCCACAATGAAAATCATCGTTGCCAAAATCTTGGCTCTTGGATCTAAATGATGTAAAAACGAATTACCGGGAAAATACTGTCCCAGTGTAATATCAGTGAGCATCTTTCATCCCCCTTAAACAGGAATACAGCGCATCGACGCCTTCATCAATCGAATGGACACGGTCATTGACAGCAAACCCGCGAGTCTGCAGATACTGCAGAACAGCTGTTGCCGGCGGTACCGATACGCCTGCCTGCTGCAGCACATCCTGCTTCGTAGCAAAAATATCCAACGGGTCCCCATCGAGCTGAATCTTGCCGTGTGACAATACGAGAAGCCGGTTTGCCATCTGCGAAACGTCTTCCATATTATGAGACACTAAAATGACCGTAACGTTCTTTTCTTTATGCCAGCGCTGAATTTCAGAGAAAATTTCCCGCCGTCCGATCGGATCCAGCCCGGCAGACGGTTCGTCGAGGATGAGGTATTGGGGATGAATGGCAATGACGCCAGCTATGGCAACGCGACGCATTTGACCGCCGCTCAAGCGAAACGGCGAACGTTCTGCATAGGTGTTGTAATCCAAGCCGACGAAGTCCATCGCTTCCCGTACTCGTTCTTCTACTTCTGTTTCACTCAAGCCAAAATTCCGCGGGCCAAAGGCTATGTCTCTGGCAATCGTTTCTTCAAACAGCTGATATTCCGGATACTGAAACACCATGCCTACTTTATGCCGCATCGCCATGACTTCTTTGGTCTTTTGGGAAATATCCGTGCCGTCTACGGTAACCGTTCCTGTCGTCGGCTGTATCAGGCCATTCAGCAGCTGCACAAATGTAGATTTTCCCGAACCGGTATGGCCAATAATGCCGACAAATTCTCCCTCATGAATTTCTACGGAAGTATCATACAATGCAGTCTTTTCAAACGGTGTCCCTACGCCGTAGGTATAGGTCACATTTTCTAATTTAATCGACATAGTGCGTCTCCCAATTCCTCTTTCGTAATAATATCATCTGGCAGCGGAATGCCTTTTTGGCGCAGTTTATACGCGATTTCTGCCGCCGCCGGTACATCCAGCCCCATGTCTTTCAGTTCTTCTACATGCTTGAAGACATCCCGCGGCGTACCGTCCATCTGGACTTCGCCGTGATTGACGACAACGACTCGTCCTGCCTGTACGGCTTCTTCCATAAAATGCGTAATAATAATTACCGTAATGCCTTCTGCGTTGAGCTGCTGAATCGTTTCCATGACTTCACTGCGTCCTATGGGGTCCAGCATCGCTGTCGGTTCATCCAACACAATACAGTGCGACTGCATGGCCAAAATACCGGCAATCGCGATGCGCTGCTTTTGGCCGCCGCTCAGCAAATGGGGGCCGTGTTTGGCATAAATCGTCATGTTGACCCGTTTTAGCGCATCTTTCACCCGCTGTTTAATTTCTTCCGACGGGACACCCAAATTTTCAGGGCCAAAGGCGACATCTTCTTCGACAACAGCCGCTACAATCTGGTTGTCCGGGTTTTGAAATACCATGCCGACCTGCTGGCGTATATCCCATATATGGTCCGGGTCGTCCGTACGCATGCCGCATACTTCACACACGCCGTCCGTTGGCGTCAGCAAGACATTGAAATGCTTTGCCAGCGTCGATTTGCCGGACCCATTGGTACCAATGACAGCCACAAATTCTCCCGGCTGAATTTCCAACGATATATCTTTGACAGCATAGACCGTCTTGCCATCTTCATCTTCGTAGGTATGGCTCATGTGGTCCAGCCGTATCATAGGTATGCTCATAACCTATCTCCTTATCTAAAAGTATGTATTCTACGTTATTATACAGTGTTTCCCTGCTCTTGTAAAATACTTTCCGCACATATTTGTTTATGATATATTTTTATATTTAGTTTACAAAAAGTCTAAAAAAAACAGACTGCATACTCGATGCTGATACATCATGCAGTCTGTTTCTCCAGCGCTAGCGGGGACGTGCTGGGCCGTATACATTATCGGCAGCATTGCCCTTGATAAAAAACAAGGCCAAATAAAAAATACCTGCCAACCCCTGCACGACATCTGCCACAGTACTCCATCCCAAAACAGGAGCAATATAGCTTGCCAAATAGCAGGCAAACGGAATGATAAACAAAGCGCCTTGGCGATTCATATCATGACAGCGGCGCACACCCAGGGAGATTTGCGACCAAACAGCCGGAATCGTAAGAATAATAAAAATAATACCAAAAATAACGGCAAATTCTGGTTTTTGTACCAAAATAGCTTCCACCATACGGCTATACAGTATAATTGAAAACATAAATTGAGCAAACATCAAAATCAGTGTCCGCATAATAAAAGGACGGCGGGCCAATCTTCCTGTAAACACAAAATATTTAGCTTTCAATTCGGCCAAGCTGCGGAAACTAACCGTGCTGGTTTCACTGCCAGGGCCTACAGGCATCGACAATCCTCGATGAATACGCGCAGACGGGCCGGAGCGCCGCTTCAACTGTATTTTTTTATTGCGAGCCATACTATCCCTCCTCTCTGTATAGTCTAGCTATCAAGTCTTCTATCATGTTACCATATTCGCCGACGGGACTCAATTCATTTTTACTAATTTATGCTATAATAAAGTATCTTACTGATGAAAAGGAGACCAAATAATGGATGCCTATACGTTTACCAACCTGACTGGCTCAGAAGGGTTATTTACTTTCAATTTTTTCTGTGAATCGCTCATCGGTTCACTTCACACGCTGCATCACAGCATGGAAGAAAACAATATGACCCTTCCTAAAAAAGCCAATGAACTCTCGGATTCACTCGCTGAAATGGGATCCAATTTATTGCAGGATTACAGCGAAAACAAACTCGACGGCAGCCGTTTCAAACAGGAACTGCTTGATTTTTATGATTTAGCCTTTTCGCTGAACGACGAAGTCGCTCCCCTGATTCTCAAAGGCGACCACACTCTGCAGTATTGTTATTACGTATACATGCAGGGCGTAAACCTATTTTATCCCAATATGATGCAGGGCATTCTGCGCGACCTGCCTGCCGATGCCGACCCTAAACCGTTTATGGAAGACATTTCCGCGGCCTTTGCCAAGTTATCGTCCCCCGTATGATGTATATTGCAAAAAAACGAGCCATAGCGGCTCGTTTTTTTTGTGTACATGCTATATATAGTTATTTTAAAATAAAGAAGTAAGCGAATGAAATAATCGCAACCAAGAACCGGTAGCAGGCAAAAGAGGTCAATGTCGATTTGTTCAAGAAACGCAGGAACCACAATACAGAAATGTAAGCTACTACAAACGCAACGACAAACCCAATAGCAATCATGACCAAATCATTGCTGTTCAAATCATTTAAACTTTTCAGTAAATCATAAAAACAAGCAATAATCATGACCGGTACAGCAATAATGAAAGAAAAATCAGCAGCCGCTTTACGGCTCAGTCCCAAGAACAAGCCGCCGGCAATCGTAGAACCAGAACGGGAAAATCCGGGCCACAAGGCGCAAATCTGAAAGGCACCGACGAGAAAGGCCTGCATAATAGTCATTTTTTCTACATCATTACAGACAATCCGCATTTTTGCCTTTTCCGCTGCCAACATAAAGATACCGCCAATAATCAGACCAATAATAACCGTTCCTGCAGAAAAGAGATACGTTTTAATCGCATGGTGTGCCAAATAACCGATACACATGACTGGCACGATACCGGCTGCTACATGCGCCAACGTCAATCCTGTATCATTGCGGTACCAGTTTTCTCTTTTCAGCAAATCCCAGCAGCGGTATTGTTTCAGCATGCGGATAAATTTTTCTTTATAAATTAAAAGGACAGATAAAATAGCGCCCAGCTGAATAAATACTTCAAAGACGCTGGCCCGCGGGCCGTCAAATCCCAACCAGTCGCCGACTAAAATCATATGGCCTGTCGAGGATACCGGCAGATATTCTGTAACCCCTTCTACAATCCCCAAAATGACTGCAATCATATAATCACTCATTGTATACATTGCTCCTTTTCAATCAAAAAGTATAGTGCTCAAGCCCATATTATATCACACTGCGAAACAGAAAAAAAGTATACATGGGACGCCCTGCCCTCTTGCATACCTGTACACTGATTCGACGTTTTTCAGTATATAAGATAAAGCTAACTATTTTATAAACAAAACCTCAAAAAAGGCATACATTTTCCACACAAAAAACACTGCAAAAGAATCTCTTCCTTTGCAGTGTTTTCAGCCTTTATCTTAGTCTAAGGAAATGACGTGATTGGGATTTTCCAATGTGAATTTTGCATATTTAGGATCACCATTGTGTTCAAAATACAACGTATTGCCTTCCAGACTACCGCGCCAGCTGACAATAATTGGGCATTCGCGGCTCAGTTCTTTCAACATCTGTACGGGGTTTAAATTTAGAATCGGTGCAAATAGGAATTCTACGTTATCAATCATCACTACACGGGCATTCAACCGGTGAATCGCTGCGGAAATAAGCGAAATGGCTTTATCCGGGCGGTCAGCGCGGGGGATTTCCAAAAATTCATCATCAAATAATTCCTTGGCTTCACAAATTTTCCATCCGTCTTGGAATGTCAATTCGCGAATCAGTTTACTCTTGCCAGAACCAGGTCCCCCAATGAGAATCAACAACTTTTCATCTTCCTGGGCAATGTACTTCCAACGTTTTAAAACATCTGCATCTGTAACCATGAAAATCACCTTCATCTGCTAGTAGTATTTGTATTTATTATACTGGAATTCAGCCATATAAGTAAAGCAATTTTACTATTTTCTTTAGATATAGGCCAATATTTTTCTATTTTTCTTCGTAATCCATTACTAAATTATTTTAAACCATAGCGAGTCATAGGGTCCTGTAAATTGTGTATCGGCGAATCTATCAACATGACATCCTCTACATACTGTGTTTCATGTTTTACAACAAACACCAGGGATACACCTTTTTGGAATGAACTGTCATAATAATAGGCATCTACAGATTTTTCGCCGCCAGGCCCCATTTCTACACGGTCAGGCCGGCCGTATAATTTTAAAATAGTCGAAATATGGTATCCTAACGTAGCACCGCGGCTGGTATAGGCGTTATTGGTCAGCAAAAACACCTTACGCACTGTATTGTGCCTGTCTACTTCTACACCATAATCACCATACAGCCAAAAGTTATTACTGTCCCGTTTGACGAGATTGTTCCACATGTTGTATTTATTGGCCTGGAATGGGGTATCCAAGCCAAAGCCCATCAAGGTAAAATCCCGTTCTGTCCGTTTGTTCTGCACCATTTGCTCATTGCCGCTGCTGTACGGAGGACGAGCCGGCATCAGTGCGACGCGTTCAATTTTACGATTGGCAATGGCAAAGACCATGTCCGTATCTTCTGAAGGGTGCTGATATACCATATAGTATACATTGGCATCGGCATCCCGCAGGACGTTTGTCGGTATGCCAAACTGCCGTACCAATACTTCTGTCGGCAGTTTCAAATGCAGCTCTCTGCCCAACAGTATATTTTCTCCATGGCCCAAATACACGGCCTCTACGCCTACACGAACGGGCCTTCGTTCTTCTCCCGGCTTTTTCAAGACGGGCACCGTATCATTTCGGCTGACAACGCGCAGTTTCAAATCCGTTCGGTCATACTGCATCGTCGTATAATGCGTGCTTTGTAAATATTTTGTCGGACTGCCAAAAATGCGTTTTACCTTATTCAGCGCATTGCCGCGCCGAACCGTACCTATTTGAAAATCCAGTTTAGATAAAACAACTGGATCCGGAATTTCAATTGCAGCCACCTGTTCAGGAGTAAGCATTGAATCTGTCTTTTTGTCGCTCTTTTTATCCGGTTCTTGATTTGGCACAGTGTTTGCCGCCGGTACGGCAAGCGTACCCATGCCGGCTTTTTCTTTCGGAGAAACAACCTTCTGCTGCTCAAGTATACTTCCTTGAGAGGCTGTATTCGGCTGCGCTGCCACTGCATCAGCCGCTTGTACAGAAAATGCCATCCCTAGTACGATACTTGCGGCCAGTATCATCTCTCTTCCCTTCATCACGATTCCTCCTCTGACAGACGGTGAAAAAAACACCCTTCGATACATTTCAAAGGGCGTCGATACTTGCATTATACCATGCTCCATGCATGGGGGCAACACCTAAATACGTTTTCTAAAAAAGAGCGACTTATAATGATTTTCACAGCTGGATTTAATATACTCTTGGCTATAAAAACTTTTTCACAGCATAAAAAAACAACTGATACATCTTATGATATATCAGCTGTTTATATGCATAAATTTACTCTTAATCGATAGGTTTCATCGTCGGGAATAAGAGTACATCGCGAATCGATGCGCTGTTGGTCAAGAACATGACCAAACGGTCAATGCCAATACCCAGGCCGCCTGTTGGCGGTAAACCGTATTCCAAAGCGCAGCAGTAATCTTCATCCATCTGATGTGCTTCGTCATCGCCGCGTTCCCGTTCTTTCATCTGTTCCATAAAACGATTCCGCTGGTCAATCGGGTCATTTAATTCTGAGAAGCCGTTTGCCAGTTCGCGGCCGTAAATGAAGGCTTCAAACCGATACGTAAGAAGCGGGTTATCCCGATCTTGTTTGGTAAGCGGAGAAATTTCCAGCGGATGGCCTGTAATAATC
>CAVKOP010000062.1:0-4031 GCA_963657835.1 Lachnospiraceae bacterium
GGCCAGACAGGTATCGACCTCTCGCAGGATAAGATGGCCGAACAGCGTCTGAAAGAAGCGGCTGAAAAAGCTAAGATTGAACTGTCCACGGTTCTTTCGACGAATATCAACCTGCCGTTCATCACGGCTGATGCTACAGGCCCGAAACATCTGGATCTGACACTGACTCGTGCTAAATTCAACGAACTGACAGAAGACCTGGTTCAGGCTACGATGGAACCGACTCGTAAAGCTATTGCTGATTCCGGTTTCTCCATCGATGAAATTGATAAAATCATCCTCGTCGGCGGTTCCAGCCGTATCCCGGCCGTTCAGGAAGCCATTAAACAGATTTTGGGCAAAGAACCGAGCAAAGGCGTCAACCCGGATGAATGCGTTGCTATCGGCGCAGCTATCCAGGCCGGTGTTCTCGTAGGCGATGTCAAAGACGTACTGCTCCTCGATGTTACACCGTTGTCCTTGGGTATTGAAACGCTCGGCGGCGTCTTCACTAAGATTATCGACCGCAACACGACCATTCCGACATCCGGCAGCCAGGTATTCTCTACAGCCGTAGATAACCAGCCGTCTGTTGATGTTCATGTCCTTCAGGGCGAACGTGAAATGGCCGCTGACAACAAATCCTTGGGCCGTTTCGAATTGACAGGCATTCCGGCTGCTCCGCGCGGAGTACCTCGTATCGAAGTTTCCTTCAACATTGATGCCAACGGTATCGTAAACGTTTCGGCTAAAGACCTCGGCACAGGCAAAGAACAGAAGATTACCATCAAATCTTCTTCCGGCCTTGATAAGAGCGAAATTGACCGCATGGTCAAAGAAGCTGCTGCCCATGAAGCAGAAGACAAGAAACGCAAAGAAGGCATTGAAGCTAAAAACAACGCCGATTCCTTGATTTATCAGGCAGAAAAAACGGTTAAAGAATTAGGCGACAAAGCAGATGCAGCAAAAGTTGCTGAAATCAAAGATAAGATTGCTGCCCTCAAAGAAGCTGTAAAAACAGACGACGTAGATAAAATTAAAGCTGCTTCAGAAGCTTTGACCAAACCGTTGTATGATTTGACCAGCGAAATGTACAAACAAGCCGGCGCACAGCAGCAGGCTGCACAAGGTCAGCCAAACGCAGGCGCACAGGCCGGTGCACAGCAGAGTGAAGCAAAAGACGAAAAAGTAGTTGACGCAGACTACAAAGTAGTCGATGACGACCAGAAGTAAGATAGATAAGAGGGGCTGCCCACTATGAGTAAAAAAGATTATTATGAAGTACTTGGCGTTCCAAAAGATGCCAGCGATGCTGAAATAAAAAAAGCGTTCCGTAAATTAGCTATCAAGTACCATCCTGATAAGAACCGGGACAACCCTAAAGCGGCTGAAGCAAAGTTTAAAGAAGTCAACGAAGCGTACAGCGTATTGTCCAATAAACAAAAACGCGCGCAGTATGACCAGTTCGGTCCCGACGCATTCCAGAACGGGAATGCTGCCGGTGCCGGCGGCTTCGGCGGCCAGGGATTTGGTGGTTTTGGCGGCTTCGGTGGTTTTGGCCAGGGCGGCAGTCAGGGATTTGGCGGATTCGAAGATATTTTCGATTCCTTCTTTGGCGGCCAGGGCAGTCGTCAAACCAGCAATGGCCCGCAGCGTGGTGCCGATTTGCGGTTTGATGTAGATATTTCCTTCAAACAGGCGGCCTTTGGTACAGAAATGGAAATTCAGGTACCGAAGGATGAAACGTGTGAACATTGCCACGGCAACGGCGCAGAACCGGGAAGCAGTGTAGACACATGTCCGCACTGCCACGGCACAGGCCAGCAGCGTGTCGTACAGAATACGCCCTTTGGCCAAATGGTCAATGTCCGTACCTGTTCTTACTGCGGCGGTACAGGCAAGCTGATTAAGAAAAAATGTACGAAATGCCACGGCACAGGAACAGTCAAAGTACGCAAAAAATTAAAAATCAAGATTCCCGCAGGTGTCGATGACGGCGCACGGCTCCGTGTAGCCGGTGAAGGGGAACCGGGCGTTCGCGGCGGCGGTCACGGTGATTTGTACGTATACATTTTTGTACGCAAAGATGCCAAGTTTGCCCGCGAAGGCAACGATATCCTTTCACAAGAAACGATTTCCTTTGCCCAGGCTGCACTGGGTGCAACCATCCGCGTCGATACGCTGGACGGCAAGATTGATTTAAAAATTCCGGCAGGCACGCAGACCGGGACAGTATTCCGCATTCGCGGTAAAGGCGTTCCCGTATTGGGTTCGCAGAACCGCCGCGGTGACCATCATGTCCAGGTAACTGTAGCTGTACCGAAAAAAATGAGTGCTAAGCAAAAAGATTTGCTCAAAGAATTTGCTTACGCTGGCGGCGAAACCTGGGTGGGGGAGCCAAAGTCGGCTGAACAACCGGCAGCAGGCTCTAAAACGCAGGATAAACCGAAAGAAAAGAAAAGCTTTTGGAGCAAGTTGAAAAAAGACATAAAAGAAGATTTATAATACAAAAGAAAAGGGAGAACAGTCGATGAAATGGAATGAAATCGATTTGCTTGTTTCCCCAGAGGCCACCGATTTGGTGGCCCTTCTTTTATATGAATGCGGCAGCAATGGCTCGATTATTCACGATGAAGAAACAGACGAATGGGGCCGTATTCGTATAACGGCGTATTTTCCGCCGGAACAGGGAGACGCAGCAGAACAAGTACGACACCGTATGGCCGCATTGGCAGCGCGGGACGAAACCCTAAGCAACTGGCAGCTTGTCCAGCAGGAAGCAGATGACCAAAGCTGGCTCTATGCCTGGCAGAAACATTTTCATCCCAAGAAAATATCCCGCACGTTTTGGGCCGAACCTTCTTGGGAAAAAGCAGCGCCGGCAGCAGGTGAACAGACCATTGCCATTGATCCGGGACTGGCCTTTGGCAGCGGCTTTCATGTGACGACATGCATGTGCGTGCAGTATTTGGAACAAGCGGTCCAGCCGGGCGATGTCGTGTTTGATATTGGTACGGGCACGGGCATTTTGGCCATTGCTGCGGCCAAACTAAAAGCATCCCATGTCGTAGCTGTTGATTTTGATGAAAAAGCGGTCGTACAGGCCAAACACAATGCAGTCTTAAACGGTGTAGACGATGCTATTACCGTATCCAACAGTGATTTGCTCGCAGCTGTTTCCCAAAACGAAGCGAAAGCAGATGTCGTTGTCGCCAACTTGGTGACCAATGCCGTTCTGATGCTGCTTCCTTCGCTGCCGGCATACATGAAGCCCAACGCGGTCTGCATTGCCAGCGGCATCATTGATGAACGGATTGAAGAAGTGCGTCAAGCCGCTGCAGCAGCCGGGTTTGCCTGGGAAGACGAACGGCTGCAGCAGGGCTGGTATGCTGTCACGATGAGGAGGCTGTAATGCGAAAAATATTTACGAAGTTTCCCATTTGCGGGACCTTTGAGCTGTCTGCTGACGATGCGCACCATGTGCTCGTCGTGCTGCGCCATACCGTAGGAGACACACTCAATGTCACAGACTGTACCGGGGCTACGTATGAATGCTTTATTACACGGATGGAAGGCCATTCGGCATTCTTGACGCCGGCCCGGAAAATTTCCGACGGCAGTGAAAAAAACGGCAGCATTATTTTGGCTGCCGGCTTGCTGAAAAGTGATAAGTTTGACTGGGTCGTCCAAAAAGCAACGGAACTGGGCGTCGGGACAATCGTTCCTGTACAAATGGAACATTGTGTAGTAAAATTAGATGATAATCGCCGTAAAAGCAGGCAGGAACGATGGCAGCGTCTAGCGTTGGAAGCAGCGAAACAATGCGGCCGCGACGATGTGCCGACAGTAGCAGACGTTTGCAGTTTCCCGGAACTGCTGCAGACATACAGCGAAGACCGGTTTGTCATTCCCTATGAACAGGAAACAGCACCGTTGGCAGAAGTCTGCAAAGAAGTGCGCGTAGGGGACATCGTCATTTGCATTGGGCCGGAAGGCGGCTTTGCCGATAAGGAAATTGCCCTGGCGTCTGAACAGCTGGCTTGGTGCCGGAC
>CAVKOP010000062.1:4041-10287 GCA_963657835.1 Lachnospiraceae bacterium
CCGTATCTCTCGGTCCGCGGATTTTACGGGCTGAAACGGCTTCGATTGCGGCGTTGTCTATTATCATGTATGAAAGAGGATTTAAGTAGATGCCAACTATAGCCTTTGCAACTTTAGGATGCCGTGTCAATCAATATGATACAGACAGCATGCGCGGCCTGTTTCTCTCCGAAGGATTTACGGATGCGGAATTTACGGATACAGCGGATGTATACGTCATCAATACGTGTTCCGTAACGCAGATGGGAGAAAAAAAATCCCGCCAGTTGATTCGGCGCGCCAAAAAACGCAATCCTGCATCAAAAGTTATCGTTACGGGCTGCTACGCTCAGCTGGATCCGGCAATGCTGGCTGCCATGGAAGGCGTAGACGCTGTGGTCGGAACCAATGAAAAGAAAAAAATTGTGTCTATTGTCAAGCAGCTGCTGGGACAGGAAGACACGGCAACGATTCAGGCCGTACACGATGTACTGAAACCGGATGCTTTTGAAGAAATTCCCTTATATCCGTCTGCTGTAGAACATACACGAGCCGATTTGAAAATTCAGGAAGGCTGCAATAATTTTTGTACGTACTGCATTATTCCGTATACGCGCGGCGGCTTGAAATCCCGTCAGCCTGATGCCGTCATTGCAGAAGCCAAACGGCTGATTTCCTTTGGCTTCAAGGAGCTGGTACTGACAGGCATTCATTTGGGCGCCTACGGCAAAGAACTGCCGGAAAAACCGACATTGGCATTGATTTTGCGCCGTTTATTGGCAGAAACAGACGTACAGCGCATCCGCCTGGGGTCTGTAGAGTCGCTGGAAGTCGATGACGATTTAATTGATGTCATGAACTCCTCGACGCGTATCTGCCCGCATTTGCATTTGCCGCTGCAGTCCGGTTCGGATACGATTCTCAAAGCGATGAACCGCCATTATACGAAAGCCGAGTTTATTGAGTTAATCCGCATCCTGCGGCAGCGCATCCACGGCCTGACCGTTTCGACGGATTTAATCTTGGGCTTTCCCGGTGAAACGGATGCCTTATTTGCAGAAACGATGGAAACACTGCGTTTGCTGCGGTTTTCCCATATTCATGCCTTTCCCTATTCGCCGCGCCAAGGAACGCCGGCTGCTGCCATGAAGCAGCAAGTGCCGCAGGATATCAAAAAGAAGCGCGTAGAAATGGTCAATACGTTGTCTGCCGCCCAAAAGGACGAACTGCTGCAGGCTATGGTGGGCCGTACCGTGCATGTCCTGATTGAAAAACAGGACGGCAGTCATGGTGAAGGATTTTCTGAAAACTATGAACGGGTCTGTGTAGACGGCCTGCAGACAGCTTGTGAAGGAATGATTATAGCTGCAGTGCTGACCCATGCAGATAACCATATACTATTTGGTACACTAAAGGAGGAACTGTAACATGGAAGATTGCTTATTTTGTAAAATCAGTAAAGGGGAAATTCCGAGCACGAAAGTCTATGAAGATGATGATTTCTATGCCTTCAAAGACATTGCGCCTGTAGCTCCGGTACACGTATTGGTCATTCCTAAAAAACACATTGCCAACATTGCATCTCTGACTCCGGAAGATGCAGATGTAGCCGGCAAAATGCTCTATACGATTCAAAAAGTAGCGCAGATTTTGGGCCTGGATAAAGACGGCTATCGCGTTGTCTTCAACACTGGCGAAAAAGCAGGCCAGACAGTACATCACATGCATGCCCATATTCTTGGCGGCAAAGAAATGGCTTGGCCTGGTGTATAATGGACACATCACAGCGGCCTAAGGCTTCTCACAGCGCAGCAGCCGGTACGCGGCGTCCTGTTCGGCGGCGGCGCAGCCGAAAGAAACAGCAGCTGAATTCCGGCACAGTCATTCGCTTGATTTCCTTGGTCGGCATGGCAGCCGTCTTGGTGCTGATGATGCTGCTGCGAAAATTTTAAAGACGAAATACGGACGGCAGTCCGAAAAAACGAGTTCAGTAAAGCCAACTGGACTCGTTTTTTGTCGTATAGAAGCTGCCAAGGGGCAGGGAAAAGGGATGACAAGCTTTGGCACAGGGCAGTGTTGGAAATGAGACGGCCAGTATCTTGGACAGGCGGGGGAGAAGACGGTCTAAGCGCCTTGAAGATACTGGGCAGATACGATACAATAAAAGCATCTTTACGAGCAGGAGGCAGACAACAGAGTATATGGGAAAACGATTTTTACAGTATATACAGCAGGATATCAAGCTGTTTTTGTATTTAGAATGTTTGATGATGATATTTCGGCTTGCGTTTATTGCCGTCTATGCAGGGCAGCTGAATACGGCCGGAGGGAGTGAAATCGGCTATGCTTTGTGGGTTGGCGTGCGAATCAGCCTGAAGACAGCCGCGTTTTTGACGGCATTTTCGTTGGTATTCGCTACGATTGGCGGCAGTATTTGGAAACGCTGGCCGGCGGAGACGATACGCTTGGTCGTGGGAAGCATCGCGTCAGGACTCTTGGCATTGCTCTTTATGATTCGCATTCCCTATTATCAGGTGTTTCATGCTACGTTCAACATTATGGTATTCAACGGCATGCAGGATGATACCCATGCCATTTGGGACACGATGGTTCATCAATATCAGTTATGGCCGCGATTAGCCGGTGCCGTGCTTTTAATCGCTGCCGCCGTATATGGCTGGAACTATCTGCTGCACACGAAAACATGGCAGCCCGCCCGGCATCAGCGGCTGTACTGCCTCGTCGTGATTTTGCTGCTTCCGGTGTTTGGTGCGTTTTGCCGATTTGGCGGTGCGTTTAGTTCAGATAACGGCATTCCCTGGGAAAGTGCGGCTCGGACGAAAAATACGCTGCTGAATGAAGCGATTCTTGACGATGGGCAGGCCATGTATCGGGCCTATTCAACGTATCAGCGGGCCCACGAACGGGCAGTACGCGCGATTGCGCCTGCAGAATTGAAACAGGCGATTGCCGTACTGGGCGGCCGGCCGCAGTCAGCTACGCTGGATGAAGCTTTTACGCGGACCAATACGAAGCCGCTGCTGCCGCATAAACCCAAGCAGGTCGTCGTCATTTTGGGCGAAAATTATGCGTTATGGCCGTTGCTGGAACCGTATAAAGAACTGAGCCTGGCCAAGACTGGGGAAATGCTGGCAGAAAAAGGCGCCTATACGTATCAGTTCCTGGCCAACGGCAATGGGACTATGACGTCCCTCAACGGGTTTATTACGGGCCTGCCGGATGTCGGCATCTATCAAAATTACCTTATGGGCAAAAACGGCGATGTAGACAAACTAGGAATAGCTTCTGTCATGAAGAAATTGGGATACAAGACCGTTTTTTGGTATGGCGGCCTGCGTAGCTGGCAGGATTTAGGCGATTTTTCTCAGCGCGAAGGGTTTGATGAGTTTCACTGTGCCGATGAAATCGCACCGGAAAACGGCGCAACGGCCTGGGGCGTGGCCGATGAAGATTTGTTCCATGCCGTAGAGCAGTATATGGATACCGAAGATACGCCGACGTTTCATTTTATCTTGACGACAACGAATCATCCGCCCTTTGCCTATGACGTAGATGCCAAAGGATTCCCGCGCAGCGAAGTCGAAGCCAAGCTGCCGGCATCCATTCCGACGGATACGGCAACCATCAATCAGCTGGGCCATATTTGGTATGCTGATGATGTCATGGGAAAATTCATTCATGCCGTAGAAGCCAAAGACGCATCGACACTCTTTGTCGTCACAGGCGACCATGCGGAACGCTTTGATTTTGCGTCCAATGTATCGCTGCCGGAACTGAGCGGCATACCGTGCTTTTTCTATGGCGCCGGCGTGACGAAAGACATGGTGAAGACGACAGATACGGGCAGTCATCTGCAGATTGCGCCGACTTTGGCGGCTTTGATTGGCCCGGCAGGCAGTACGTATGAATCGCTGCTGCCGCCGCTGATGGGCTCGAGTACAGCGTTCAATCATCGGTTGATTATAGAAAACGGCCGCATGCAGGAACAAAAAAATATGACGGATGAAGCCTTTAAGCAGTATATAGAAGCTGCGCGAACCGTAGCCATTTGGCGCATTACCAAGGGCAATACGATTCCGCAGGAAGAATAGCCTGACTTAGACCTTATAGAAAAAAACGACCTCCTGTCGTTAGATGATGATATCTGACGACAGGAGGTCGTTTCATAATGTCCCATCGAAACGAAACGGTTTTATCCATTTTCTGCCAACTAAAAAGGAGCATATTGCGTTTGTGCAACAGCTCCTTTTTTTGCATTTCGTTCTATGCGTATGCAGGTATTATTTGAGGTTTTTCTTAGCTTCTGCTTTAGCGAGGAACGGAGCGGATTCAATGATAAACCGTTCGTGTGTAGCTTCGCCTACGACGCCGGCGTTGTCAGATGCTTCGATTTTGAAGGTCAGTTTCCGTCTGTCTTGTTCTACGAGAGTTGCCTTGGCCGTTACTTTCAAGCCAATCGGCGTAGCTGCTACGTGTTTGACATTCATGGCAATGCCTACGGTGTTGTAGCCTTCCGGAAGCTGGGGGTCGCAAGCGTTAATAGCTGCGTTTTCCATCAAAGCAACCAAAGCCGGTGTAGCATATACCGGGGATTTGCCGCTCCCCATTTTGATGGCCGTGTTATTTTCGGTAACGAGTTCAGAAACTTCTGCCTGAGAATTTGCTTTTACTGTAAAATCCATGATATATCCTCCTAATTTTGAGTTAAGTGTACAATATCACTATATCACACTTACTATGCCGATGCCACTGTTTTTTGACAGGTTGTGCTAAATATTATAGAATACGTATAAATGACTATGGAGTATAGGAGTGACACATGTGAAACTAAAAACAGCCCTGCTGGCACTATGTTTGCTTGTATCGGCGAGCATGCCGGCCATGGCGGCCAAAGATAAAGGCACGCCTGTCAAATTCCCCAACTGGGGCGTGATTACGATGCCGACCAACGTATATATGGAAAAAGGCTGGCAGCCGATGCTGACGGCAGGTGCCTATCATCAGGATATGGAAGAAATGCTGGGAATGATCTATCCTAAACAGCCGGAAACGTATCAGCTGGTCAAAAAAGATGACGCTCATTTTCAATATGCCTATTTGCTGCACTACAGCATGACGATTTGGGAAATAGAAGCGGCTGTAGAACGGCAGCAGGAAGAAAATTCCTACTTGCGCGATATAGGAAGTCAGCCAGATTTAAAAACGCTGATGGCGCATGCCAACGAAATACTGCCTAAGTATATGCCGGCAGCATTTCGCCTGAAAACGCCGATTACAGCGAAAAAGAAAAACGGCCGCACCTTTTATGAATGTACGGCAGAACGGACACTGGTTGTCAATGACAATGCCTTTACGGAATCCATACGGGCCATTGCTTGGCAGCATGGCCCTAATGTAGAAATTGCCGTCGTCGTCGGCCAAAAGGGAAACCAGTGCGATTTGAGCGATACGATAATATCTATGTTGGAAACGGCGCAAAAAATGCCTAAAAAATAACAAAATCAAAAGAGGCTGTCGCAAAGCGGCAAGCCCCTTTTTGCTGTCATGTACTCAAAAGTTTTTAGCTTTCAGCTTGAAGTTTGAAGAAAATAATCGCACACTGTGCGGTCAGAATGCTGGGAAGTGTCCCTCTGACCCTCTGTTATTCATTCTTTTTCGTGCCGCCGAAAAAGAAACACGTAGAGTAAGGGAGCATCTCCCTATGCCCATTTTTTTCTAGTAAACTTGCCGTTTACATATGCTGTATACTTTTTCTTTCTGTGCGGTCAGAAAGAAAAAGTACCAAAAAGAAAGAAACCGCCGCCCAAAACGGACTTAGCCTTACTGCGTTTGCCAATGACGGCGCGGCAAATTCGCTACGCTCAGACGCCGCTTGTTCCCGTCATCGGCAAACTCCGTATCCGGTCTTCGACCGGTCGGCACGTTCGTAACGGGCGGTGTTGGCAGGCATGCAATGTAGATTTCGCCTGGTTGCTGGGAAAGCAACATCTGTCAATAGAGAATGCCAGCAAACATCGGCTTATCTACACTAAGGCAATAGGTAGTATTACTTCATTATGCGTAATAATAAAAAAAGAAACATGCGGAAATATCGCTAGCATACATGGGTAATGGATTAAATGATACATGGTTTTTCAGCATACCATCATCCGTAATTGTTTGCATTGGCTTTCAAGCCGCCCCGTTACGGAAATGACTGGTTGTGCGGCGTATGCCGCACAATGAGAATGGGTGGCATTGCGTTAA
>CAVKOP010000063.1:0-835 GCA_963657835.1 Lachnospiraceae bacterium
CGAATAATCACTTTCAATAATCACATACTTATTCTACCACGTTCCATTCTCAAAATAAAGAAAATTATCGAAAAAACTACAATTTATTTGAAATTTTTTTGAAAATAAAAAAAACAACTGCACCACAATCATGCAGTGCAGTTGTTTCTATTATGCAAGCGCTATGCAGCGCATACAGTTGTCAGATTAAGCTTCGAAGCCTTTCTGGAAACGTACATAGGTTTCGCGACGGTTCTTAGCATCAGCTTCTGTCTTAGCATACAATTTAGCAGCTTCTTCAGGCATAGCTTTCTGCAAGGAAGCGTAACGAACTTCGCCCTGTAAGAATTCCTGGAATTTGCTGTAATCCGGTTCTTTGGAGTCGAGGCTGAACGGATTCTTGCCTGCAGCTTTGAGTTCCGGATTGTAACGGAACAGATCCCAGTAACCGCATTCAACAGCGAGTTTTTCTTCTGTCTGGCTCTTGCCCATGCCTTTACGGATACCATGGTTGATGCAAGGAGCGTAGCAGATAACGAGGGAAGGACCATGATAAGCTTCAGCTTCTGTGAGAGCTTTCATGAGCTGGTTCTTATCAGCACCCATAGCTACCTGAGCTACATATACATAGCCGTAGGAAATAGCCATCATGCCAAGGTCTTTCTTCTTCGTGCGTTTACCAGCAGCAGCGAACTGAGCGATAGCAGCTGTCGGTGTAGCTTTAGAAGACTGTCCGCCTGTGTTGGAGTAAACTTCTGTATCGAGTACGAGAACGTTTACATCGTGGTCAGCAGCGAGAACATGGTCAACACCGCCGTAACCGATATCGTAGGACCAGCCGTCACCACCGATGATC
>CAVKOP010000063.1:845-10260 GCA_963657835.1 Lachnospiraceae bacterium
GAGGAAGTCTTCGAGAATAGCTTTGCCTGCAGCTTCTTTTTCAAGAGCAGCTGTCAGTTTATCAGCGCGTTCACGAGAGCCTTCGCCTTCGTCAACATTAGCAGCCCAATCGCTGAGTGCAGCCTGGAGATCAGCAGATGCAACAGCTTTAGCAGCATCTACGTTAGCAACCAAGTCTTTACGTACTTTGTCAACGCCTAAGAACATGCCGAGACCAAATTCAGCAGCATCTTCGAACAAGCTGTTAGCCCAAGCAGGACCATGACCAGCGGCGTTCATTGTGTACGGGGAAACAGGAGCAGATGCACCCCAAATGGAGGAGCAGCCTGTAGCATTAGCAATCATCATGCGATCGCCAAAGAGCTGTGTAACAACTTTAACATACGGTGTTTCGCCGCAGCCTGCGCATGCGCCGGAGAATTCGAGGAGCGGAGTTTCGAACTGAGAGCCGATAACCGTCTTCTTGTTCTGCGGGTTAGCTTTCGGAGCAACTTTTTCAGTACCGTAGTACCAGAGATCCATCTTAGCACGTTCTTCGTCTGTGTTCGGAACCATTGTGAGGGCTTTAACCGGGCAGACGTTTACGCAAGAACCGCATTCGAGGCAGTCGAGCTGGTCAACGATAATGGAAACATCATATTCTTTACCAGATTTAGCTTTAGCAGCAACTTTATAGCCTGCAGGAGCAGCTGCAGTTTCTTCTTTAGTTGTCAATACCGGACGGATTGTAGCGTGCGGGCAGACGAAGGAACACTGCATGCAGCCGATACATTTTTCAGCATCCCAAGCCGGAACGTGAAGTGCAGGGCCTGCTTTTTCAAATTTAGCTGTGCCAGAAGGCATTGTGCCGTCTTCGCGGCCAGCAAATGCGGAAACCGGGAGGTCATCGCCAACCTGGCCAAGCATTGGAGCAGCAACGTCTGTGAAGTATTTTGTAGCCGGACGGCCTTCAACAACTTCATCCGTAGCGTCAGCCCAAGAAGCCGGGTAGTTAACTTCGTGGAATTCTTTGATACCAGCATCAACAGCGCCATTGTTCATGTCAACGACTTTCTGGCCTTTCTTGCCATAGCTCTTGACGATGGAATCTTTCAAGTATTTAACAGCATCATCGATAGGAATGATTTTTGCAAGTGCGAAGAAAGCAGCCTGCATAACCATGTTGATACGAGTGCCGAGGCCGAGTCTCTGGCCGATAGCGTCACCGTTCAAGGTGTAGAATTTAACATGATGTTTAGCAATTGCGCGTTTAATTTTAGCCGGCAATTCTTTATCGAGTTCTTCATCAGTCCATGTGCAGTTCAACATGAATGTGCCGTTATCTTTGATACCGCGGAGGATATCGAAACGTTTAACATAGGACTGACGATGGCAAGCGATGTAGTCAGCTGCGTCGATGAGGTACGGCATATCGATAGGTTTCGTACCAAAACGCAAGTGAGAAATAGTTACGCCGCCAGATTTTTTGGAGTCATAAGCGAAATATGCCTGTGCATACATATCTGTGTGGTCGCCGATGATTTTGATAGCGGATTTGTTAGCGCCAACAGTACCATCAGAACCAAAGCCCCAGAATTTGCAGGATGTAAGACCTGTTGTATCAAGCGGCATTTTCGGTTCACGCGGCAAGGAGAGGTTTGTAACGTCGTCTTCGATGCTGAGTGTGAAACCATTGAGCGGATGTTCTTTTTTGAGTTCTTTGAATACTGCGAGGAAGTCTTCCGGCAATACGTCTTTGGAACCCATACCAGCGCGGCCGCCGATGATGTCAACGTCAAGACCTTCTTCTTTAGCAAAGCCAACGATATCGAGGTACAACGGTTCGCCGAGGGAGCCCGGTTCTTTTGTACGATCGACAACAGCAATTTTCTTAACTGTTTTCGGCAATACGTTGAGGAGGTATTTGTTGGAGAACGGACGATAGAGGTGAACGTTGATCAAGCCAACTTTTTCGCCCTGGCTCTGCAAGTATTCAACTGTCTGTTTTGCAACGTCAGCAAGAGAGCCCATGCAGACAACAACATATTCAGCGTCTTCAGCACCGTAGTAGTTGAACGGTTTGTATGTACGGCCTGTGATTGCGGATACTTTGTCCATGTAATCAGCAACGATATCCGGCATAGCGTCGTAGAATTTGTTGCTTGCTTCTGTGTGCTGGAAGTAAACGTCCGGGTTTTCTGCAGTACCGCGGATTTCCGGATGATCCGGGTTCAAAGCACGTTTACGGAACGCTTTGATAGCATCCCAGTCAACGAGTTTTTTGTAGTTTTCGAAGTCCATGACTTCAACTTTTTGGATTTCATGAGAAGTACGGAAACCATCGAAGAAGTTAATGAAAGGCAAAGAACCTTTAATAGCAGCTAAATGAGCAACACCGCCGATATCCATAACTTCCTGAACATTGGATTCGGCCAAGAGACAGCAGCCTGTAGCACGAGCAGACATAACGTCTTGGTGGTCACCGAAAATGTTCAATGCATGGTTAGCCAAAGCACGAGCAGCTACGTGAAATACGCCAGGAAGGAGTTCGCCGGCAACTTTATACATGTTCGGGATCATCAGCAAGAAGCCCTGAGATGCTGTGTACGTAGTTGTCAAAGCACCAGCCTGTAAAGAACCGTGGAATGCGCCGGCAGCACCAGCTTCGGACTGCATTTCAACGACATGCACTTTGTGACCGAAGATATTTTTCATTCCTGCTGCGGCCCAATCATCGACATGTTCTGCCATAGGAGAAGACGGCGTGATCGGATAAATTGCGGCAACTTCAGTAAATGCATAGGACACCCATGCAGCTGCTTCGTTACCATCCATGGTTTTAAATTTGCTCATAGATAAAACACGCTCCTTATAAAAATATATACCTCAATATAGGAGTTCCTATATTGTAGACAAAGTTAAAAGACATTCCGTGCTCACTCACATGCATTCATGCAAAAACCGCAATCCAGCTTCCAGTCTGCATTTCGGCTGTCACGATGCACACACGTCCTAATACACATTATAATAGGAAGGTACAGAATATATTCAAAAAGGTATTGATATTATTGCAAAATTGTAATAATATAATGTTAGTATTACAGTTTTGCACATCAATTCCTTTTATTCTTTTTTCTGACCATCACATCCGAACGACTTTGTAACTTTTCCTTACGAATTAATTATATGCCTTAGCAAGGCGAAATTCAATAGGGACACGATGCGATTTTGAACATTGGATAGTGCTATTTTGTAAACATATACCGTTTGGGTGTAATTATACAGGAGGTGGCAATATGGATTTTCATCATCTTAAGTATTTTGTAGAAGTTGCCGACAAAAAATCTTTTAGTAAAGCAGCCCGCACACTTCACATTTCACAGTCTGCAATCAGCCGCACCATCAAAGCCTTAGAAGAAGAACTAGGCGTTGTTCTTTTCATGCGCAATGCCAAGGCTGTTGAACTGACCGATGCCGGTACCATTTTCTTATCCCATGCCAAACGAGTCGTCTTTATGTTTGAACATTTGAAGACAGATTTCGAAAATGAATTCAAACTGGAACAAGGGACGGTTCTCATCGGTCTCCCGCCGATTACAGGTGCCCCTATTTTTGCTAACTTGTTAGGCGCATTTAAACAGGAATACCCGCAAATCGAACTGGATTTGTACGAACACGGTTCCAAAAAAGTTGAAATCAGCGTTCAGGAAGGCCTTATTGATTTAGGTATTGTCTGCACGCAGCCAAAAGAAAAAGACTTTGAATCCTTTTTCCTGACGCAGGACCCGATGAATGTCATCATTCACCGCGACAACATCCTCAGCAAAGAAAAGACCGTTCCCTTGAAAAAGCTCGCCAACGAATCCTTGGTGCTCTATCGTGATGACTTCAATCTGCATGACGAAATCATTCAGCACTGCAAACGCATTGGCTTCCAGCCTAAAATCGTTTTTGAAACAAGCCAGCGTGACTTGATGGTTCAGACCGTTGTGGCCAACCTGGGCGTCGCGCTCCTGCCCAGTCGCCTGTGCCCGACAAAAGAAACGAATCCCCGCGTATCCGAATCCGTCGTCGTCCGGCCCTTGGTAGAACCGGAAATCATGCATGTTCTCTACGTTATTTGGAAACGCGGCCATTATCTCTCTC
Source organism: Lachnospiraceae bacterium (assembly GCA_963657835.1). Taxonomy (GTDB): domain Bacteria; phylum Bacillota; class Negativicutes; order Veillonellales; family Megasphaeraceae; genus Megasphaera. Next base: position 4,971 of record CAVKOP010000063.1, read on the forward strand.
ATGCCGCCCAATTATGGCTGGATTTTGTACGCAACAAATCCCGTGTTATTTCCAATTTGTAATTACCAATTTATGAAAGGTCGTGCCTCCCTTGTCGATAAGAGAAAAATTCATCCACTATATCATTGGCTTGTCCAGCCATCGTCTTGGCAATGACCAGACAACGCCTGCGTCGGAATTATCTCTGCAAAAAAAAGCACTGCGGCAGCGCTGGCACTCCCTGCTGGGCATCGAAAAGTTTCTCGCCGGCACATGCATTGCATTGGCCATTCTGGTCTTCGTGCAGTTTATCTGGATTATCGTTCTTTCCTATCAGCTCGTCACGCTGTCCGAACAAAGTCACGTGCAGCAGACCCGTATTGCCCAGGTGGAACAATCTGTAAAAAAACACAATAATCTGCTCTATTCTACGTATACAACCATGGATGATATTCAAAAAAAATGGCATGACCTCAATTTCCGCGTGTTGGAAAACACATGGAAAATCGATAAGTAATACCATCCATACGGCACGGATTGACACGTAGTATGTAACAAAAAAGTACATACTTTATAAACAAAACAGCAGTGGTATATATGCTCAATTAGCATGTATTACCGCTGCTGTTTTTTATACTATGCTTTTTTTATATGCCTTTTTAGTTCTACCCTTCCAACAACTGCAGAAATTCCTGCGGAGACGGCAGTTTTCTGATTTGCTTCCACGGCAGGCACTGGGCCAATGCATCGTACGAATAATGACCCGTAGCCACAGAAATTGTTTTGGCGCCAATCGCTTTGCCGCACTGGATATCATAGGGCGTATCGCCGATGACATACATAGTTTCTATCCGGTCACCCCATGCATTTTTGGCAATCGCATAGGCATGGCGTGCCAAATCGTCCCGATAGTAAAATTGACAGGCAAATCCAGAATGGTTAAAATCAAAATATTGAGATAAGCCAAAGAAATCCAGTTTCATACGGGCACCATAGATACTGTTGCCTGTAAGCAGCAGTTGTTTATACTCTTCTCGTTTGTCAAAAAAATCCAATATATCTCGCACTTGATCAAAAATAACGCTTTCCTCTTTTTTCAGCTGCAGCCATTTCAAAAGTTTCTTTTCATACTGGCGGCAAAATACGCTGACTTCTTCGTCTGTCGGCATACGGCCCGTCGCTTTGTACAGCAGCTGCTGGCAAATATAATTATCCGTGCGCCCGCCGGCAGCAATTTTAGGAACCGGCACATTCGCTCCCTGCAGAGTATGAAACACTTCTTCAATCGCGTACAATCCGGCCCGTCCCGTATTCAGCAACGTGCCGTCTATATCCCAATATAATAATTTCACGCTGTTCACCTCATCAAAAAAAGTAGTTAGTAGTTAGAAGCCTGACACTACTAACATACTAACTACTTTACATGTTATGACACGAATTATTTAGATACGATTTCTTTGGTATCGCGAGCAATCATGATTTCTTCATTGGTCGGGATGACGTACAGCTTAACAGTTGAATCATCCGTGCTGATTAACTGGTCTTTACCGCGGACGTTGTTGCGTTCCGGGCAAAGTTTGGCGCCAAGATATTCAAGGCCTTCGCAAATAGCAGCGCGGTCTTCAATACCGTTTTCGCCTACGCCGGCTGTGAAGGTAATGACATCGACACCGCCCATAGCAGCTGCCAACGCACCAATCAATTTGCGGACCTGATAATGGAACATATCCAAAGCGAGCTGTGCCCGTTCGTTGCCTTCTTTGGCTGCTTCGCCAAGGTCGCGGAAGTCGCTGGATACGCCGGAAATGCCAAGTACGCCGGATTTTTTGTTCATGAGCGTATCCATTTCTTTAATGGAATAGCCATGTTTTTCCATGACGTTGAGTACGATAGCCGGATCAATATCGCCGCAGCGTGTACCCATCAATACACCGGCAAGCGGTGTAAAGCCCATCGTCGTATCAACGCATTTGCCGTATTTAATAGCTGCCAGGGAAGAGCCATTGCCCAAATGGCAGTTGATAATGCGGAGTTTTTCTACAGGAACGCCCATTACTTTAGCTACCTGGCCGGCTACATAGCGATGGCTGGTACCATGGAAACCATAACGGCGGATACCGTCTTCTTTATACAATTCATACGGAAGGCCGTACATAAATGCTTTTGCCGGCATTGTCTGATGAAATGCCGTATCAAATACAGCGACCTGCGGCACATTCGGCATAATAGCCTTGCAGGCATTAATACCAATAATGTTTGGCGGATTGTGAAGCGGAGCCATGGAAGAACATTTTTCCAATGCTTTCATAACTTCATCTGTAATCAATGTAGAGCAAGCGAATTCTTCGCCGCCGTGTACGACACGATGGCCTACTGCATCAATAGCATCCATGGATTTGATAACGCCGCATTCTGCATCCGTCAAAATATCCAATACGAGCTTAACAGCTACTTTATGATCTGGGATGGACTGTTTAATTTCTTTTTTCTGTCCATTCCATTTATGAGTCAGCTGAGAATCGGAAAGACCGATTTTTTCAACCAAACCTTTTGCCATGACTTCTTCATTGTCCATGTTTACCAACTGGTATTTCAAGGACGAGCTGCCGCAGTTTACAACCAATACGATCATGAATGTACCCTCTTTCATATTCTTAAATTATTTTAACTGGCCAAAAATATGGTCTGTCACTTCTTTGCCCATGTCATCGCCTTGGCGATACATGTACATGACATGCCAAATCTGACCGTTATCTTCAAAGAAGAGACTCTGTACGACAATCGGCGTCTTCTGGCCGTTCTGCTGTACTGCATACGAGCTGTCGATGGCTACAGCCGGTCTGCCGCTGGCCGTCGTATCAGTGACCTTCATTTGTAGATCTGAAATGTTAGCGGTCTGTTTCAGCTTTGCCATAGAGGCGTTGGCAACGTCTTGCAGCGTACCGTTTTCCCTGGGTTCTGATTCCGCAATAATCGTAATATGCTTATCCCTGTTCATATAAGCCTGACCTGCTTCATCTTTTGTATCAATACGGCCTAAATCAAACGGAGTCTGCAAATATACTTCTGAATCTCCTTTTTTTAGCTGTACATACCCAAAACTGTACTCTTCCAGCATCGTCGGATTTCCACAGCCGCTGCACAGCAGTGCAGCTACTGTCATGGCGATAGCTGATATTGTTTTCCATTTTTTCATACAATCACCTATCATGCTTTCTACAGACTTGTACATATTATAGCATATTCCTGTAGTGATAAAAAGAGAAAAAATCAGACATCTCTGCCACAACAGAGAATAAATATTGTACAATATATGTATTCAACTATCTAAAGGAGTACAGGTCATGAACGCTATTGCCATTATTGCAGAATACAATCCATTTCATACGGGACATCACTATTTAATCCAGCAAGTCCGCAGCCAGTTTCCCCAAGCTCCTATACTGATTATCATGAGCGGGTCTTTTGTGCAGCGCGGCGAACCGGCGTTGTTTGATAAATGGCATCGTGCGGCCTGGGCCGTGCAGTGCGGAGCCGACGGCGTAGTGGAACTTCCGGCACTGTATGCCCTGTCACATGCGGCAGAATTTGCAGCCGGTGCGGTTCGTCTTGCCGCCCATCTCGGCTGTACCCATCTGGCATGCGGCGTGGAAGCAGGCACAGCTGCTGATTTTTCTGCCTTAGCCCAAACAGCTCAAACCCTCACGTCTCCGTCTGTATCTGCTGCCGGCCACTCGTACGGCCAATGCCTGAGCGAGGCGCTGCAGCGTCTGGCACCGCCTCGCCTTGCCGCCTTGGCAGCACAGCCCAACGCACTGCTAGCCCTGGAATATATGAAAGCAATTCTCTCTTACGCCCCATCGATGCAGCTTTTCCCTGTACTGCGGCAAAATCGCCACGACAGCGACTGTACGACAGATACATATATCAGTGCCTCAGCGCTGCGCCGCTATATCACTGATACCGGCACCGTTTCTTCGCTCCTTTCCTATATTCCGGCAGCCATTCAGCAGGATATGCAGCAGTGCATTGCCCAAGGGCACTATACAGACTATACCCGCTATGCCGATTATATTCTCTATGCAAACCGTCTGTTGGCACCACAGGACCTGCGCAGACTGGCCGCTTTTTCTGAAGGTTTGGAAAACCGCTGGCACCGCTGTCTGTCCCATGCCGCATCTTGGCCGGAAGCCTTAGAAGCCGTAAAAACACGCCGCTATGCCTACAGCCGCCTGTGCCGCATGGGTGCCTATACGATGCTGCACGTATTACAAACAGACATGAACGATGCTTATCAATACGGCCCGGCCTATGCCCGCATCCTAGCACTATCGCCGGCAGGAGCAGCCCTTATCAAAAAAAGAAAAACTACCTTTCCCATCATTACGAAAGTCAAAAAAGCACTAAAAACGCTGCCGCCGTACGGACAAATGCTGTTGCGCTATGACCTGCGCAGCACAGATATGCAGGCGCTGTGCTGTCACCATCCCGCTTTCCGCAAGGGACTGGCTGATTATTATACCTCACCTGCCGTATGGTAAAGCATTCCACTTTCACCTATTCAGGCCATATTTTATAAAATATACCAGTTTATAGTATATTTTATATTTGTTTTTTTATTTCTTTTCTGTTATCATATAAGCATTGGGTTATATTTGCTGTATTTTTTTAATCATTATTTTATGCATTCTAAAAATAATGAAACAGCATGAAGGGGGAGTTCTTTTTACTATGTCAGTCCATTTAAATATTTATCAAACGCTGGCAGCAGCTATTGTTGTCTATTATATCGGCGTTTTTTTACGCATGAAAATCGCGTTTCTGCGTAAATACTGTATTCCGGCGCCGGTTGTCGGCGGCATCTTATTTGCCGTACTGAATTGTGTCTTATACAAAAACGGCGTATGGACTTATGAACAGGATACAATCATGCAAAACATCTGCATGATGCTTTTCTTTACCAGTGTCGGCTATACAGCCAGTCTCAGCCTGATTAAACGAGGCGGCATCATGGTGCTGCGAATGGCCATTATTACAACCGTTCTAATTGTTCTCCAAAACGTCATTGGCGTCGGCTTGTCCAGTGCCTTTCAGCTCGATCCGCTGATTGGTCTGGCTACGGCTTCGATTCCGATGGTTGGCGGGCACGGCACGGCAGCGGCTTTTGGCCCCGTACTCGAAGGCATTGGCCTGGAAAATGGTACGACAGTAGCCGTCGCAGCAGCTACGTTCGGTCTGGTTGCCGGCGGTCTTATTGGCGGCCCGATTGGCGAACGCCTGGTACACAAATTTGATTTGCACAGCAGTGCCG
>CAVKOP010000064.1:0-5870 GCA_963657835.1 Lachnospiraceae bacterium
ACCGATGGCCGTGCAAATAAGGACAAACGAAGGCTTTTTCATGTTTTCTTTTTGACGCGGCGTCGGTGTATTTTTATAAATGAATAATAACGGAATGAGTGCGGCAGTGCCTAAACAAAACCGCAGTGCATTAAAAGAAAAGGGCCCCATAATGTCGGCAATCGTACGTTGCGCGACAAAGGCACAGCCCCAAATTAAAGCAGTCAGCAAAAGCATCAAACGATATTTCATAAAAAACTCCTTTCTGTGACAGCGACGCAGTAATTTTTATTATACCATAGATACAAAAAAAGATAAGAGACAGGGAATAAAATAACTGCTTTATAGATTGGCTGTACTGCACGCCAATAGTTCTTTTAAGCCGATGAGATGCCTGCACCGGGCAGTCCGTATACAGCATGACATACAGCGTGGCGTTCCTTAAATGGAGATAGTGTCAAGGTATTGTCAACAAAATGTAAAATTTCATTGCTCAGTGTTGTCTGATTGATGTATAATAAAGACAACATTCATTTGGAGGCGAGTATATTGTATACGAAAGCATTGTTGACAGACTTGTATCAGCTGACTATGATACAAGGGCTGTACTTTGAAGGAAAACACGAACAATCCTGCGTGTTTGACCGATACTACCGAACGAACCCCTTTAAAGGCGGTTATACCGTAGTAGCCGGTTTGGAACATTTAATCGATTATGTCCATAGTATTCATTTTAGTGATGACGATATCGCGTACTTAAAGCGGACTGGTATATTCAAGGATGAATTCTTGGATTATTTGAAGCAAATTACTTTTACAGGTGACATCTATGCGATGCCGGAAGGAACGATTGCATTTCCGCAGGAAGTACTGCTGCGTGTTCACACCAAAAAAGCAGAAGCGCTGCTCTTGGAAACGTGTATGTCTATGATTATGAACCATGAAAGTTTGATTGCCACTAAAGCTCGCCGCGTTCGTACTGTTGCAGGCAATGACAACTTAATGGAATTTGGCCTTCGCCGTGCGCAGGGAAAATCTGCCGGCGTATATGGCGCCCGTTCTGCCATGATTGGCGGTTTTAACGGTACCAGCAACGTGTTGGCCGGTGCGAAATTCGGCATGCCGATTTTGGGGACGATGGCCCACAGCTGGGTTATGAGTTTCCCGACAGAACTCGAAGCATTTCGTGCGTATGCCCGTCAGTATCCCAACAACTTGATTCTGCTGGCTGATACGTATAACACGTTGAAGCAGGGCGTTCCGGATGCTATTACTATTTTTAAAGAAATGAAGGAAGCAGGTACCCTGCCAAAAGCCTATGGCATTCGCCTAGACAGCGGTGATTTGGCATATCTTTCCAAAGAAGCTCATAAAATGTTTGAAGCGGCCGGCTTCGGCGATGCCATTATTGCAGCATCCAACGATTTGGATGAAAATCTTATTTCAGAACTGAAATCCCAGGGCTGCTGCATCAACTCGTGGGGGGTAGGAACTAACCTGATTACGGCAAAAGACAGCCCGTCTTTGGGCGGCGTGTTTAAACTCGTCGGACAATATGACGGAGATACGTTTGTGCCCAAGATTAAAATGAGCGATAATGCTGAAAAAATTTCCAATCCGGGCATGAAAAACGTCCTTCGCATTTATGACAAAGATCACGGCAAAATGAAAGCAGACATCATTGTTTTGGAAGGAGAAACCATCGATCCTTCCCAAGATCTGCATCTAGTCAGCAACAAGGCTCCTTGGCGTTCACGCCTTATTCCGGGAGGCACCTTTACGGTTCGAAAAATGTTGGAACCGATTTTCTTAAAAGGAAAATTAGTATACCAAAAACCATCATTGAAAGAAATTATGCGCTATGCAGATGAACAAATTCAGACATTATGGCCTGAATACCTACGCCTTGTCAACCCGGAAGAAATGTGGGTACAACGCAGCACGAAACTGTCTGCCCTGCGGAAAAAAATTTTGAAGGAAGAATCGGCACACTTCTTCTAACTGTCATAGAGAAGGGTTGTAACAAAATGAGATTTTTAGTCCATTTTGGTACAACCCTTTTACTGTTTTAAGTGTACAGTTTGCGGCATTACAATTTATTGCCTTCAAACTCCAAACTTCAAACAAAAAACTTTTAAGGGAAGAGCAGGGTGCATGCTCGCCAAAAGCGGTATGCTGCAGCCCTTCTTTTTTTATATGTAGGCGAATGGAATGCGCTATGTTATAATAATCATGAGCTTTTCAAGAAAAAGCATAAAGAAGGTGAGCGTATGAAAGGTACGATTATCGGCGACATCATTGGTTCGCCCTATGAATTTGCCGAATCCCCTGTAAAAGACAAGACCTTTGCCTGGTTTGCCCCGGCATGTCATGTCACGGACGATACTGTAACGACAATCGCTGTCGCAGCGGCACTGCAGGAAGGGAAAGAAACGCGGCAAGGATATATAGGGCCGCTGCGCCGGCAGCTCAAGCATTGGTGCCGTTTGTATCCCAATGCCGGATTTGGCGCACGGTTTAAACAATGGGTTATGTCCGATGAAATAGAGCCGTACGGCAGTTATGCCAACGGCGCGGCCATGCGTGTCGCCCCGGCAGCCTGGGCAGGGCAGTCGCTGGATGAAGTACAGGCATTAGCAGAAATCACAGCCTTGGTTACGCATGACAATGATGAAGCGGTCCAGGGAGCTGTAGCCGTGGCATCGGCTGTATATTTAGGCCGCATGAAGACGCCCAAAGAAGAAATACGAGCATATTTGCAGCAGTATTTTTATCCGCTGACGCAGTCCTTAGACACTGTCCGGCCTGACTATGCATTTACCTGCCGCACCAGAGACAGTGTGCCCCAGGCCTTGGAAGCGTTCTTAGAAAGCACGGATTTTGCAGATGCCATCAACAACGCCGTATCCCTGGGCGGCGATACGGATACGCAGGCAGCCATAGCCGGTGCCGTGGCTGAGGCCTATTACGGCGTGCCGGAACCGCTGTGGCAGCAGGCAAAAGCGTATTTGCCCAAACCGATGCAGCAGATACTGGCTGCATTTGCTGCAGTATACATGAAAAAACAAAACCAGTAAGAACAGTATATTATGAAGGAGGAAGTCCTTTTGACAGACAACGATATAAAAGAGAACGATACGAAAACATTGGATGAAAAATATGAAAAATTGTGTCAAATTCTTCGTGACATGGGAAGCGTCGTTATCGGTTTTTCCGGCGGCGTAGACAGTACGTTTTTGACCTATGCGGCTCATGATGTCCTGGGCAGCCGCGTGCTGGCTGTGACCGCCGTATCGCCGACACTGCCCGGCAGTGAAGCAGAGGATGCGGCATGTATGGCAGATAAAATAGGCGTACAGCATCTGACGGTCCCGACGGCAGAGTTTGACAATCCGGAATTTGTCCAAAATCCGCCGCATCGCTGCTATATCTGTAAAAAAATTCGTTTTTCTGCCTTAGTGGCCTTGGCGCAGCAAAAAGGCTACCAATGGGTTGTTGACGGCGGCAATGTGGATGATTTAGGTGATTATCGGCCGGGAATGAAGGCAATACAGGAATTGTCCCAGTTTGTGCGCAGTCCTATGATTGAAGCTGGCCTGCACAAAGCAGATATTCGGGCCTTATCCCAACGGGCCGGTCTGAAAACGTGGAATAAACAAAGCGCAGCCTGTCTGGCCAGCCGTATTCCGTACGGCACAGCGCTGTTGCCGCAGCGTTTAAAAGCGATTGATGAAGCAGAACGCTGCATTGCGCCGTTTATTCATGGCTCCTTGCGTGTACGCTATCACGGTGATGTAGCCCGTATTGAAGTCGGCGTTGACGAAATTCCGGCTGTACTGGCCCATCGTGAAACCATCGTTCAAAATCTGCGGCAATGCGGATTTACGTATGTCACGCTGGATTTGGGCGGCTATGCAATGGGAAGTTTAAACGAAGTCATTGATACCAATGAGGTGAAATAAATTGGCTGTTTCGAAAAAAGTAAAAGATGAAATGCTGCAGCGGTTTCAAGACCAGTATGGCATTATGAAGCCGGCGCTGCATTACCATACGCCGTTTGAATTGATGATTGCCGTCATCTTATCGGCCCAATGCACGGATGAACGCGTCAATATCGTTACGGCAGGCTTGTTTCCGGCATACAACACGCCGGCGAAAATGCTGACACTGGGAATTGAAGGACTGGAAGAAAAAATTCGCACATGCGGGTTGTATCACAGCAAAGCGAAAAATATTTTGGCAAACTGTGCCATATTGTGCGAAACCTATCATGGCGAAGTACCGACGACTTTTGATGAATTGGTCAAGCTTCCCGGCGTAGGCCGCAAAACAGCCAACGTGCTGGTCAGCATCTTGTTTGATACGCCGGCGATTGCTGTCGATACGCATGTATTCCGCGTAGCCAACCGACTGCAGCTGGCAGAAGGCAAAACGCCGCTGGAAGTAGAAAAGGGACTGCAGAAAGCCATTCCCATGGAATGGTGGAGCCGGGCGCACCACTGGCTCATTTGGCACGGCCGCCGTGTATGCAAAGCACGCAAGCCATTGTGCGATCAATGCTTTTTAAGTGACCTTTGCCCCAGTCATTCTCATTGACAAATAGATAAAAAATGAGTAAGATAAAGGTTGTGTGAGCTGTATTCATTCCAAAAAAAATAGTGGGGAGGTTCATTCTATATGGATTTAAAATATGTAAAAGGCAACTATATGGATGAAATCATGTTTGAAGGCAAGCCCGTATTATTTACCTTAGAAGGATTGGCTGAAGGCAACGATGTAGAAGCTCGCCGCTATAGTGAAGAAATATGGAATTGGGTATTGGCCCATCGGTCCCGTGTCATGGCGCATGCGCCGTTGATTGCCAATTTTAAAAATAAAAAATGGCGTGCTGATGGAGAACGGGAAGTAACAGCAGAAGAAATACGCAGCTATTTAAAACGCATTAATTCCGTATATGTTACCTATAAAGGCGGCTTCGACATTTTTTTTGACACCAATGACGTTTTTCGTGAACGGTCTATTGTCGTGAGCATGGGAAAAAACTTTGTCTTTGAAGGGTTTAAGCTTCTTTGATATATTGTCGAATACGGTCTTATGTGGTAAAATAAGACTAATCTTGACAGTGAGGTGAAAGAGAATGGCAAAACATATCATTACGATTAATACAGAATCGATTCAAAAAACAACACAGCATGCTGGTTGCAGCGAATGCCAGACATCCTGCCAGTCCGCTTGCAAGACGTCTTGCACTGTTGGTAACCAGGTCTGCACAAAATAATGAGTATTGAGGGGACACCCTTTACCGCGAGGTAAAGGGTATTCTTTTTGTATGGAGGAACTATGGCTTATACAATCAAACCGATGATTCATAAATACTGTCAACATGGTACGTATATGCTGCTCGATGTCAACAGCGGCATTATCAACGTGATCGATAAAATTACCTATGATGTCCTGGATGTCTATGACGGCACCAATAAAGACGCCGTATACCAGGCATTTGCTGATACATACAGCAAAGAAGAACTGCAGGAAACCATGGCCGAACTGGATGAACTCATTGCGAAAGAAATGCTCTTTGCGCCCATGGCAGAAAACTTTAAAGTAGTGGCAGAAGAAGAACCGATTATCAAATCGCTCTGCCTGAATATTGCCCATGACTGTAATCTGCGCTGCAAATACTGCTTTGCGTCGCAAGGTGATTATGATACGCACAAACGGGAACTTATGAGCTTTGATGTTGCTAAGCATGCCGTCGATTTGCTCATCAAAAGCACAGAAGGCAAGCGGCAGCACTGTGAAATCGATTTCTTTGGCGGGGAACCGCTTATGAATTTTGGCGTTGTCAAACAGACGATTGCCTATATCCGGGAACAAGAAAAAATTCATGA
>CAVKOP010000064.1:5929-10161 GCA_963657835.1 Lachnospiraceae bacterium
AAACTGTCTTTGACGACGAACGGCATGCTGCTCGACCCGGCCAAAGTCAAGTATTTGACGGAAAACCACATCAGCCTCATTTTGAGCCTGGACGGCCGTCCGGAAGTACACAACCGCATGCGTCCTGATGCAGGCGGCCGCGATTCCTATGATACATGTGCCAAAAATCAGGTCTATGCAGCCAAACACCGCAACGGCGAAGAATATTACGTCCGCGGCACGTACACCAAATACAACTTGGATTTTACCAAAGACGTGGAACACATGGCAGACCTAGGATTTGAAGGCCTGTCTATGGAACCGGTCGTAGGCGATGATTTGTCCTATGCCATTACCGAAGATGATTTGCCGCGCATTTTTAAAGAATACGATACGCTGGCAGAATTTTATCTCCAACGCATGGACGAAGGCCGTCCGTTTATTTACTATCATTTCATCATGGATTTGTACCGCGGGCCCTGTATTGCCAAACGGCTGCGCGGCTGCGGCGCCGGCCATGAATACATGTGCGTCGTCCCCAACGGCGACATCTATCCGTGCCATCAATTTGTCGGCCAGGACGAATACGTCATCGGCAATGTATATGACGGCGTGACAGATACCAAACTGCCCGCCTTATTCCGAGATATGCATGTTCTCAACAAACCGATTTGCTGTGACTGTTGGGCTAAGTTTTTCTGCAGCGGCGGCTGTCATGCCAACAACATCAAATACGGCGGCAATATTCAGACACCGTACGATTTGAGCTGTCAGATACAAAAGAAGCGGATTGAATGTGCCATGTACATTCAGGCCGTATTAGCTATGCGCGGTCAAAAGGCCCGCCTTTTCGGCGATGCCGCCCAGGACTGTGAAGGGTGCGGCTCTTGTGAATAAGCTGAAAGGGTGTTTGTCTGCCGTCGTCATCTTGTACTTGCTGTATGCCATTGTAAAAGACGGCCCGACACCGTTTTTGATGGTTATCTTGGCGGCAGCCGTCGTCGTAGGGGCAATGCAGCTTTGGATGCACACGGCATCGTATCAAAAATATAAAGAAAAGCAGCAGCGTATGGATAAAAAATAAGCTGTTGTACTGCAAACTGCGTGCGCTTTGCCTGTCATACCTATCGGGCGGCGCACCTTTTTGGTATGATGCAGCTGCCTGATTTTGGAATATATATAGTTACTTGCATGTAAAGCATAGATGTATACCGAATAACTAAAAATAAAACCATAAAAAACCACCAATAAGGTTGACTTTATGAGATGGTTGGAGTATCCTTAGTGTAGTCAAAAGGTATACTTTAATATTGAGAATCAAGATTAAAGACATAAATATAGGAGTGAATAATGATGAGTGAATTGATTAGAGTGGAAGGCTTGAAAGTCGCCGTCGAAGGAAAAGAAATCCTCAAAGGCTTGGACTTGACCATTAATACGGGAGAAACCCATGTTATCATGGGGTCCAATGGTGCCGGCAAATCGACATTGTTCAATGCTATTATGGGCAACCCCAAATATGTGGTAACAGCAGGTAAGATTTTCTTTGAAGGAAAAGACATTACCCATGCCCCAGTCAATGAACGTGCCAAAGCCGGCATTTTTATGGCCTTTCAGGCCCCGATTGCCGTGCAGGGTATTTCTGTTGAAAACTTCATCCGTAATGCCAAAAGCACGGTCAGCGGCCAGACACAGCGCATTATGCCGTTCCGCAAAAAACTGCACAAACAAATGGACCAGCTGAAAATGGACCGTTCCTATGCTTCCCGCTATGTCAACGATGGGTTTTCCGGCGGCGAACGCAAAAAAACAGAAATTTTGCAGATGTGCATGCTCGAACCGAAACTGACCATGCTGGATGAAATCGATTCCGGCTTGGACGTAGATGCCGTTCGTATTGTTTCCGAAACTGTATCTCAGTACCATAACGAAACCAATTCTATTTTGGTTATTACGCATCACAGCGAAATTTTGCAAGATTTAAAACCTGATTTTGTCCATGTCCTCATCGACGGCAGAATCGTTAAAACCGGCGATGCATCATTGATTCAGGAAATCGAAGCCAACGGCTATGATGCATTTAAAGAACAGGCTAAATAGGAGGCACGCAACATGGCTGATGAAAAAAAGATAGCCGAAGAAAAGCTGGCTGCAGAAAAAGAAAAAATCGAATCCTTTACGGATTTCGGCAACATGTACAACTTTAAAAAAGATTTTAAATATGCATATAAAACCAATGCAGGCTTGACGCCGGACATTGTACGGGAAATATCTGAAAAGAAAAACGAACCGCAGTGGATGCTTGATTTCCGCCTTAAATCACTGGATTTGTTCTATAAAATGGACTACCCGGATTGGGGCCCCGATATTAGTGAACTGAACATGGACAACATCGTTACATATGTCCGTCCTAACGCGCAGATGAAAGCAGACTGGAACGATGTGCCCGATGACATCAAAGATACGTTTGACCGCTTGGGGATTCCGGAAGCCGAAAAAACATCCCTTTCCGGTGTCGGTGCCCAGTATGACTCGGAAGTTGTCTATCACAGCATTCAGGATGAACTAGTACAGCAAGGTGTTATTTATACGGATTTCGATACAGCCCTGAAAAAATACGAAGATATTGTCAAAGCGCATTTTATGAAATTGGTGCCGCCGACAGACCATAAATTTGCGGCGCTGCATGGTGCTGTCTGGTCGGGCGGTTCCTACGTATATGTACCGGCCGGTGTAGACGTATCTATTCCGCTGCAAAGCTATTTCCGCCTCAACGCGCCGGGCGCAGGTCAGTTTGAACATACGATGATTATTGTCGAAAAAGGTGCAAAAGTGCATTTTATCGAAGGCTGTTCCGCACCGAAATACAACGTAGCCAACCTGCATGCCGGCTGTGTTGAACTGTTTATCGGTGATGACGCTACCTTGACCTATTCTACGATTGAAAACTGGTCCAAAAACATGTACAACCTGAACACCAAGCGGGCGATTGTCGGCAAAAACGGCACGATTAACTGGGTCACCGGTTCCTTTGGTTCCCATACATCCTGCCTCTACCCGATGAGTATTCTCCAAGGGGAAGGCGCGCACTGCGAATTTACCGGCGTTACCTTTGCCGGGAAAGGCCAGTATTTGGATACAGGTTCCAAAGTCGTACATAATGCGCCCCATACGACCAGCAATATCAATTCCAAATCCATCAGTAAGAGCGGCGGTGTCTGCATTTACCGCGGCAGTGTCGTCATCAATGAAAAAGCAGAAGGCTCCAAAGCCAACGTCAGCTGCGAATCCTTGATGCTCGATGAACAGTCTCAGTCCGATACGATTCCGGCAATCGTCGTTAAAAATGATAATATCGACCTGGGCCATGAAGCGTCTATCGGCCGTATTTCCGATGATGCCATTTTCTACCTCATGAGCCGCGGCCTCAGTGAAGATGAAGCCAGAGCTATGCTGGTACGCGGGTTTGTCGAACCGGTTTCCAAAGCCCTGCCGCTTGAATATGCTGTCGAAATGAATAACTTGATTAACCTTGAACTTAAAGGTTCATTGAAATAAGGGAGGAGGAATATGATGGCAACGAAAACAGTAAAAGAACAGTACAACCAACTCCCGCGTCCGACGTTCCATTGGATGAAAGCCAACTATTTGGAACTCGATCCTATGCAGGATGCGCCGATGAAATCATATGAACCGCAGGAACGCCATACGGGAGATGCCGTCGTTTCTTTTGGCAAAAAAAACATGATTCCTGATTTAGGCGATTTTCAAGGTGCCAACCAGGATGCGTTGAAAAAAGCAATTACGGCCAGTGATTCCCACTGCCATATCGATATAGGAGCACAGAAAAAAGGAGCCGTATGGCTGGTGTATACCGTCAGCGATGCCATGCCGCAGATTCGCGGCCAGCTGAAAATTACAGCAGGCGCAGGCAGTGACCTGACCGTATACCTGCTGTTTGACGGCGGTGCAGACAATGGCTTGGTCAACTTCCTTACCTATGTCAAAACCGAAGATAATGCCCATGTCAAAATCAGCAAAGTACAGCTTCATGACAAAAACGTCCGCCATATCGAACACCGCTATGCAGATGCCGGCAAAGAAAGCACTGTCGATTATGTCAGCGCAGAAATCGGTGCCAAGACGGCGGTTGTCTACTATAAAACAGACTTGATGCATGATGAAAGCAATTTCAACAGTCAGGCCATGTATTTAGGAAACGAAGACCAAGTCGTTGATTTTTCGTATTGGGT
>CAVKOP010000065.1:0-10046 GCA_963657835.1 Lachnospiraceae bacterium
ACGGGCGAAAATTGGTATAAAGCGGTAGAGACGGTAGGAGGCTAAACCATGAAAAAAGACTATGATGCACCGGCCCTTGTGCTTAACGGCCACGCCTATACCATGATTGCGCCGAAAGTGAAAAACTGGTATGACTTCGCGAAGTTTGATGATGAATCGGCTGATTTGTCTGTGGCAGAATACATTCATGGTACAGCGGCCTGCGTTGCCAGTATGTACGAAGGCGTGACGGCGGAGGATGTAATCAACAATCTGGCGCTTGAAGATCTGAAAATCCTCTATCTGCAGCTGTACAAGTGCATGGTAGAAATTTCCAATAAGGCGTTTGTAGATGATGAAAAAAACGAAGTACCGGCGGCGAACTAGCAATAGATTTGTCGCCTTTTGAATTGGTGATTGGCTGGCTGGAGATGTTTCATCGGTGGTACAAGTGGACGCCCAAAGAATTGATGGATACAGACCTTGCTTATATTTTTGAACTTTACGCCGTAAAGCAGAAAATAGAGAATGCCCCGCGGCTGACGCCTATTGATCAATCTGGGATTTTGTAAGGGGGTGAAATAGAAGTGGCAAAAGAAACCATCGCGGAATTAAGTGCGAAGCTGAAAATCGACCTATCCGAACTGGAAGGCGATTTTGCCCTGGCGGATAAGACTGTATCGCAGGCGATGAGTAAGTTAAATCATGAAAGCAAGAAATTAAAAATTCAAACGGACATTGATTTAACTACACTTGGGACAGCTGGCACGAAAGTGGAACGGCTGAAATTACAAGAACAATCACTAACGGCGCAGCTTACATTGCAGCAGCAAAAGGTAAAGCTGGTCAATGCAGCCTATCTTCGTATGGTGGAAATCAAAGGCCAGGACAGCGCCGCCAGCGCAAAGCTGGAGACGCGTTTATTGAATGAACGAAAGAGCCTTGAGCTACTGCGGGCTGAACTAAATAAGGTGCATGCCGAGCAGCAGGCGAAACCATTAGGAACCGGCCAAAAGATTGTAAATTCCATCGCCAACGGTGCGACCATGGGGCAGGTAGCTTTACAAGGTGCTGATGCACTTGGCCTTGTATCTATGGCAAAAAGCCCTGTAGGCATGGCCGCTGCTGCAGGGCTTGCGATTGCCACCGGAATGTACAAGGCAAGTACAGCTGCGGCTGTAAGCGGCGATGCTTTGAATGATCTGGCAGATAAGTTGCACACCACTACCGCCGAAGCCAGCCAGATGAAGAAAGTATTTTCCCTTGCTGGTGCTGATGTAAGCGCCGCCGTTCCGGCTATCACGCGTTTGGACAAAGCCATCATGAGCGCCGGCGATGATGGAAATGATACTACCCGCATGCTTGACCGATTCGGGGTGAAGCTGACAGATGCACAGGGGAACTTACTGCCGGTGACGCAGCAGCTGCAGAAATTAGCAGAAGGCTACAAGCTGGCAGCCTTTAATGGACAAGAAACCGAATATGCGACACAGCTTTTAGGATCCCGCGGCGCAGAACTGATTCCGGTATTCAAAGATATGACCGATTTAATGCAGCGGGCTGCGTCCATTCCATCCACTGGCTTACTTGACGTCAATCAAGCCAAAGAACTGCTTATGATGGAACGAGAAATGAGCATGGCTTGGGGACAGCTGAAAGGCGTCATGGGAGCTGTGTTCATGCCTGTAGTAACCACCGGCATAGAAGGTTTGACCGCCGCCATCAAGGCGATGGTGGACGTGGCGAAAGACGCGAAGGGACCGGTTAGCGGTATCGCTGACGCCATGGACGGCATCAAAGTACATGCAAAGGATGCCAAAGACACTGTAAGCGATTTCATCGATACACTAGGGCAGATGAAAGATGCTGCTGCCAATTCCGACATCGTGGTCCATATCAAACAGGCAGCAGATTACATGGAAAATGTCAGCGGTGGAGCTCATGCCGGCTTGCAGTCTGAAGGCCTTGGAAACCGTGCTTATGGGGATTCGGCTGTAAACAACTACCAGCAAGAAGTCTTTGAAGCGAAAAAGAAGGCCATCCAGCGGGAACGCATGATGAAAGAAATGCGGGCCTATACGCAGGAAGATTTGGAAAAGCTGCCGGAGAAAGTCTATGATCCCGAGACCGGCCGCGGCGTAGATAAGGTGACTACCACCAAAGGCAATGATCCCATAGCGGATAGTTTATTAAAAATCACACACAGTGATTTAGAAAACAGCCTACGGGAAATTGACCGGCGCGCTGAAAAGCTAAAGACAGAGGGAGCCAATGAAAAAGAAATAGTCAAATTGACAGAAGCGGAAAAGGCCAAAGTTTACCGTGATTTCAATGACAATACTCTTTCGCAGGTTCAAAAATCCTGGAAGTCAGCGTTGCAAGGTAGGCTGAATGACATTGAACGGGAAAAACGCGCCTGGATCCAAAAGGGTGTGGATGAAGTAACCGCGACCCAATGGGCCGAGCGGGAAAAAGGAAAAGCAAGACAACAGGCCGGGCTAGAAGCCTTGAAGCAGCAGAAGCAGTATTTAGAAATCTATCGCCAGGCGATGCAGGGACCGGGAACGGCAGAGCAGAAAGAAGCGAATGCGAAAATGGGCATCTTGAATGCCATGCGCCAGCAGTATGGAGTCCAGAATGAGCATATGACTCCAGGTGAGCTTATGGGATTCACAGACGCCATGAGCGCTGCTAAAAACAATCTGATCCCCGGCCTGGAAGTTGATACATGGGCCAGAGAGCTGGCGAAGAATTCCGTGTCTGTATACCGCGGTTCCCAGGAGTATCACGACATCCCGGGCATCACCACCAACATCACCGTGCAGGGCGGCGTATTCACGGATAACGATACGATAAACCGCATGACTTCCACGGTTGCCGATCGGGTGAATCATACCATCGGTAAGGTAATCAACGCGGCCAATTATTCTTATGCGACTGGGGGCTAATGATGAAACTGAAAATTGGTGATGCAGTAGCCTTTAGGCGGCCGGAGGACTGGGGATATACTCCGGATGACCGGCAGGAAAAGCATGAAATCATTGATGGGATGGTAGTGGAAGATTATGGGCATATTCCGGCGGGTGATGTAATTACTTGTACGGTAATCATGCCGTACCAGGAATATATCAAGGTTTACAACTACTGGGAAAGCCGGCAAAAAGTAAAAATCATTGACCATGCCGGTGCAGAATGGGACAACATGCGTGTTGTTATTAAGAAAGATGCGTATGTGGATTATCACGAAAGCTATCATAAGCTGGACCTTGAATTTTGGAAGGTGTAAACATGCTGACATTTACATATTGGACAATCAACTTGATCACTACGGTGATCATTTTATTTTGCTTTTTCCTGTGGGGGAGACTGCAGGGACAAATGGATTTCACAAATCTTGTGGAAGAAGCAAAGGCTATGATGCGTGAAGAATTTCCCGTAGGCGTAGGAGCCATTTTTATCATCCAGACAATCAGCTGGTTCGTGACGAAAGGAATTTTAGGATAAGGAGCAAGGAACATGGCTAATGAATACATCCATCTCTATATGAATAATCCAACTGCCGGTGCAGTGGACGGTACGCAGGTATCAGAAGATCATGCATTCACAGCGCCGCTTTCTGCTGTGCTGAATGCAACCAATAGTGAAAGCAAGCTGATTAAGGTGGCGATCCGATGCGCCGAGGGCTATGAAACCGTAGGAAATACGGTAATCAGCAAAAAATATTATGACGGCAGTCAGCTTTTAGATGAAGGCGGCAAGATTGAAAAATGGAAATTTGCTGTTGATTTAAGTACCGCTGCGCAGGCAACCTTTACGATTACAACTAATGCAGCAGCGGGGGATACTTTCCAAGTGGCTGATGATGCAGTTCTGACCGCAGGGAATACTTTCACGGTGGGGAGCGATATTGCTGACACGGCTAGCAATATCGCTGCGGCCATCAATAGTAAATCGGAGGTTTATACCGCGAGTGCTAGCGATGCGGAGATCACTGTCAAAGAACGATATGCGGGAAGCGGGAAGTCGGTATCGTTTAATACTACCGGCACTCTAGCAGGGAGTACCAGCGGGGCAGTAACCAGTACGGCGGCCGATGAATCGAAAATGAAGTCTAATGGGGCATGGCAGGATGAAATCACATTTAGCGACACCATCGAAGATAAAAATCAGATTTTCTGGGTAAAGGTAGAAGCCGGCAATGACGAGAAACCGCAAAAAGATGATTCCACGGTGCTTTATTCCAGTACGATTATACAGGCGGTATAAGCGGAGGCGTTATGGGGTTCAAATATATCAATCCCGGATATCCGGAGCTATTCGATGCATTCGGCAGCGGGGATTTAATTGGCGATTCGGACTTTACGAAGAATTCGGAAAACGGGAAGTCTATATCGTTTATAACGACTGCCAGCACGGTGAACATTCCGGCGCTAAAAGAATTGTATATTAAATTCGACTTCTATTTTCCTTCTTTAAGTGGTGCGCGCAGACTTCTCAAAATAGTAGGAGATAGCAGTACAATCTTTGAGGTGCGCACGTATGGCAGCGGTAGCGGTATAGATTTATGTTATCGCGATTGGATTGCTGATAGGGCGGATTCTTATTTTGCATTAACTTCGGGGCAAAGCCATACCTTCGTGTTGGCGATAACCATTGATTCAAATAATACGGCGAAAGTAAACATTTGCATCGATGGAACAACAAAATATGACGGAAGTAAGACAACAGCAAATGCAACAATATCCGGTGTTACTTTTGCTGGTAATTCGGATTGCCAGGATGCTTATTTCGCAAATCTCATTATTTCCAGCGAAGATTGCAGCAATGAGCATATTGCCATTGTTCCGTTTAAATCCAATAGTGCAAAAGAGATTACCGTTGACACTGAATCCCTGGATACGATAATGGCTAAGGTTTTTGATGGTCAAAGAAGCATCACTTCTCTTCAAGTGGGCGTTACTGCAGCAGAGTTAGATTCAGAACATAATGCAATGGAAGAAATTGTTGATGGGGCAACCATTGAAACAAAAGCCCCCGGAGACAAGGATTCTATTGTATTCACCAACATGGCCGCGGATCCAATCAATGAAGAGGAATGGAAGCTAGAAAATTTGAAGAGCAGGAAATTCAAAGTTGACCCCGCCAAGATATAGAAAGGGCGGTGAGGAGTAATGTTTATCGCATATCCTAGAACGGTAGTAAACGAAATAAATTATACGGTAAATCAGTGCGCCAGCTGCATTTCATCGGCATTCAAAGTGACAGGCACTTATAATGCTGAAACGAAACTGTATTTTAAGGATACAAATGGAAAGACCTTCGGCTTAAAGATTTATTATCAGGCATTATCTGTATTTACCGATGATAGGAGGCAATCGTCAACGCTGGCAACACTTACCTCCGGGATTCATCATATTGGCATCTGCATGAATCTGGGAAATCCGGGGAGCATCCGTGTGGTGGTAGATTCCAAGGAAATCTGGAACTGGACCGGAAAGACCGGCGAAGGCGCAGCAGTCATATCATGGAATATCAAAGGTAGTAGCAGTGCTTTTTCCGTGCAGAATTTTATGATTGCTGATTTCGATATCGCCGGCTATATGCTGGCGGTGCCTGCGGCCGATGTTCTAAGCAATGAATGTTTATCAGATGGGAAAGTGGCATTTACAGAGCCGGGAAAAAGTCTGACTCAATCAGTAAATATGGCAAGTCTGAAAAGTATGGTTTCTGTGCCTAACTTTGATGTGAAGGCCGTGGGGCTTATGGGCGAAAGTATGAGCGTGGATTCAGACAAAGTAAACCAGGTGCAGACAGCGATAAATGATATTACTACAGAAACCGTTAGCATTAGCAGTGGTGCATTTACCGGGACGCCTGTCCTAGTGAATCCGGCAACAAATAAAGCATGGACTTTGAGCAGCCTAAAAAATGCTAAATTCAAAATTACAACAGCGAAGGGGTAGCAAATGAATGGACCGGTAATATTAGCATCGTATACGGGGAGCATGAATCCGGTTCGTATTTTCGTATCTTATACCGGGTGGAGTAATCCGATTAAAACTTACGTCGTATATGAGAAATCTGATTCAATCACCGCCGAACTGGTAACGGATACAGCCCGCTACACGGCCGCCGGAGCACAGGCTTCTTTTGATGCCAAAAGGCAAGTGGCTAATACGGCAGTCAATGCGATTTCTACCAAGCGAGATATCACTCGAACACAGGCAATCGCCGCCGATACTTCCAGACTGCTGCAGGGACAAGCTGCTGCGACATATGATACATCGCGAGTAGTGACGGGCATTACAAAAGCAGTGACCTTAACCTGGGATACCAAAAGAGGAATCTATGCAGTTCCGCATTTGGTGGCAGATAGCTGCCGAGGGATATTGGGCAACCAGGAAGCCTATACGGATACAGCAAGGAAGCTGCGGGCAGAGACTTCTTCGGAATCTGACACGATTAGAACGCTTACCAAGGATACCTACAAAGCGGAGCTTGTGGCTGATACGATATTTAACCGCGTAGAAAGTGCGGCGGTTAAAACAGATGCAGCGCGGCAGCTGTATAGAACTGACCGTATTATCCACGATACGCTGCTGGCCATCGGTGAAACCGTCTCTAATGTGTACGATACAGGAAGAAAACTTTTCGGGAATTATCCCATTCAAGCAGACACTTTGCGATTGCTGGAATTCCAGGCTATGGAACTCCGGCCGCAGTCTATTAGCGTTGAGCTATCCAAAGGCCAGCTTACAGACCGCTTTGAAATGATTACTCCGGTAGACCTTGCGCTGGAAAGTGTAATTCGCGGCCGTTTGCTGGATTGGGATTACAACTTTAGAGCTTACGAAAGCAGCGGTCAGGGGCTCATGCGAACTATTACGGGCATGTATGATATCGACCAGCTGCTTTACACGCCATTCACTTATAGCCGCAAAAGTACAAACACGCTGACTGCGAAAGAGCATGCCGAGAAGGTGGCGAAGATGATGGGGAAACGCCTGGTATGGCACGCGGATGATTTCACACCGTCCTCCGCTTTTTCTGGGGTCAATAGCGCTACTTTGCAGAATATCATTAGCGGCCTGTTTGGATGGGCATCCAACGTGCCGCAGGACTGGATCAATGTGCTGCTGCGTGGCGATAGCCTGGAAGTAATCCAACGCGGGCATGAGCCTAATACCATTGACCTTACGAATACGAAGCATTCCATGCCTTCTATTGACCGGCGTCTGATGCGTTCCGTATGGGGAGGTGCAGGCACCCATGCAGCAAGACGGCATATCACTATTGAGCCGTTAGGATTCTATGGGACAATCTGGTACGGAGAAAGTATGGTGACGTATGTAGATGGACTTGTGACCCAAGAAGTCACTAAGACCGCCGAGGGCATAACTACCAGCACATATAGCTATTCTGACGGATACTTAACTAAGAAGATTACAGTCACGCCGGATGCGACCATCACAACCACTTACGATTATGCCATCACACTGAACGATTGCTACCTTGCATCAGAAAAAGCAGTCACCAAAGACAATGACAGTGAGGAAACCAGTGAGACACTGACGCAACACGTCTACCTGGGGAATGGCTGGTATGGCACCACGGTATATGTTGACGGTGAATTTAATAATTCTGCGATATCCAACGGCAAGCCAGGCGGGAAAGCCAGCAAGTACATCGAGGATCAATCAAACTTAAATTTGGGCGGGAAATATCCGGATAACGATGGAGAAAGCTATCAAGGGGCTGCACTGTTTGATACATCGTTCCCTATCAGTGATACTGCGACTTTGAAAAAACTGACAAAGGATATTGAGTGGCTGAATAGAAAGACAGAAGAAAAAGTCAGCATGGACATCTGGCAGTATTCCCATCTGATTGATTTCACGGACAAGATCCTTTTTAATGGCGCTACTTACTTTCTGGAATCCAATCAGGTAACACGGACGCCGCGAGAACTGAAACAGAGCATTACAATGATAAGGTGGTATTGATATGAACGGGTTAAACGGGCTGGCAGAAACGGCCAGAAAACTTTTCCAGGCAAATCACAAAAGCGGTGATGAAATCCAGCGCGGCCGAGTCTACGGGAATACGGTAACGATTGGCGCCCGTTCTTATCCGTATACCTTGGCGGTTGACGTGAATGTATGTGATGGGATGTATGTGTGGGCCAATGTTTACGCCGGTACGGCCGTTATTGTGGGGGTGTAGTTGTGGAACGCGTACAGATTACAGGGGGCGGCAATGGTGTCTATGTAGATACCAAAGGCAGAACGCTTTACACCATGGGTGATTACAGCCCGGCGGTAGGTGAATGGGTATGGACGAATGGAACAACCATTTACGGGCACCAGAATAGCGGAAACTTCGCTATTTGTAAGATTGACGATAAAAATGTGATTCCGTTATTAAATTCCTACAATTACGATTTAATAGATATGAAGGCGCTAGAAAATGCAAAGAATCCATATCGCATAATTACTAATAACCTTTGGGGCTATGTAGGTGGTAAAAAGAAAGCATATGTTCATGCGAAGCAATGGAATAATTGGTTTGATTTGGCCAATCACACGAAGCTAGGGGAATTTGATGTGCTCGATGCAACTGTGGATGATGACGAAAATATGGTCAGTATTTCTTGGGGGCAATATTATTTTCGTGATTTTGAAACAAATCGAAATATACTTGATTCAATGCCTATTATGATGAATTTTAGTTACACCCCGTCCGTGGATAAGCGTGATACCGAGTACATGTGGCACTGGGGAGTATGCATAGTTGAAGAAAAAAGCAAACAAACCACTAATGTTATGGCGAATGAACCGCTAAAAATAAGGAGAAATGCTAAAATTATCGATCAATTAGATCTTAGTCCAATTGCTGCATTTTGCCGCAATGATACTATATCTAAAATAAAAGAAGTACATAATAGCGGGGATGGAAGTGGTGAAGACTACGATGGGTACAAGTTTGTCTCTGGTGATTTAAAAACTACCGTATATAGTAATGATGGGAGATATTATACTGATTTATTAAATGTTCGCGTAGTTAAACGCGGTTCACGTGACAGACCTAAATGCTATTTAGCTACCATGGAGGTGACGCCAAAAACTATTAAAATAGATAAGGATGGAAATTATTACGGAATAATATCTGCTTCATTGACTGGCTATAGTTATCCATGGTTTAGCTGGGATGCGGCGTGGGTAAATCCTAAAGAGGCAGACCAAGAAGCGAAGTTTTTTTATAAAAGAACGAAAATATGGCTAACGGTTACAGTATCTACCAGTTATCGCTTTTTTGTCGAAAATGGACATTTTGAATTACTGGATAAAGATTTTTATGTGAAATGCAATAATGGGGTATTGCCAATAAGACAATGGCTTAACTTCGAAGCCAAAAAATGCGATGTATTATCGCGATATGGATTAACAGGGGTAATTGTGAAATTACAGGAAGATGCACTTGCTGCCTGCGTAGTTGGACTGGGAAAGTATGGCGCTGGATCACGTTGGGAAGGTAGCACAAAAATAAGGTACGTATATACCGCAGGTACAAGGCTTTTTATAATAGGCACAAATACGCCTCTTTTTAATTCTAAGGCAATAATAACTGCTTGGGAAGAACTCGGTGCAAGGGATAAGTCACAATACTATAACTCAAAGATTAGGGATTTTCCTAAAACGGAAGTGCATTGCAATTCCAGGTATGTTGCTAAAATGGCTGGTTCGGATATTTCTATTTTTAGCGGTGAGAAGAATCTTGGGAAGGTGCCGGCAAATATCACGCAAGCGCTGAGCATGCGTGTTGCGAAAATTTCTAAATCAACATATATTGTGTTTACTACAACCGGTACGATATATATCTTAAAAGATGGAAAGGTAACCACATTTTTTGGCCCCCCATCGGTAAGCTCGTATCAGACATTTACTGCGAACACAATTTCCTTAGCGAAAATACGAAAATTGTTAAAAGGACTACAACGAAATGGATCTATATAGCTATTTCTTATCAGGGGTACCAAATGCCATTTACGGCCTTGGTACTTTTTTTAT
>CAVKOP010000066.1:0-503 GCA_963657835.1 Lachnospiraceae bacterium
GTAATCAGTTCCGGATTGAGCATCAAATCGATGTCAAAGTTTTCTTTTAAATAATCTTTGGCTTCCGACAAAAACTGCATGTCCCGAATCCGCGCTGCCGTATATTTGATGCCGTGTTTTTTGGCCAAAATACAAGCCACCATATTCACTTCATCAATAGCCGTCGATGCTACCAATATATCCGCATCCCGGATATCCGGGTCGTTCATCGTAATCGGACTGGCTCCATTGGCCAGTACCGTCAGCACGTCCAGTGTGTTTTTTACCACGTCCAGCCGTTCTTCATCATGATCTACGACAACCACATCAAACTGTTCGTTTGATAATAATTCTGCAATGCTGTAGCCCAGTTTTCCTGCGCCGACAACGACAATACGCAATGCTATCACCTCTACTGTTTACGCAGTTATTTTTATAATGTGTCTACGTTACTATACCACAAAGGAAAGGCAGTGGCTAGTAGGCAGTTTGGCAAGGTCCCGGCGATTTGCGCAAAACCTGCC
>CAVKOP010000066.1:513-9531 GCA_963657835.1 Lachnospiraceae bacterium
ATCCCTAGTCACTCTGTGTCAAATATGATAAAATAAGTTGTTTGAAAAGCAAAATTTTTTATAAACAATGAAGAGGTTATTATGGCAAACAAGTTTATCTCCGGGACGCTTATCCTGACGCTTTCGGGATTTGTCGTCAAAGCAATCGGCAGTATCAACTGGATTATTTTATCCCGTATCCTGGGCGGCGAAGGCATCGGCATCTACCAGATGGCCTTCCCTATCTATTTATTGGCCTTGGATGTATCCAGTGCCGGCCTGCCTATTGCGATTTCTATTATTACAGCAGAAAAAGCCGCCAAAGAAGATTATGCCGGTGCGCAGCGTATATTCCGCGTATCCCTGACAATGCTCTGCATTACAGCGCTGTTTTTGAGCTTTGTCGTCTTCTTTGGTGCCAGATTCTTAATCGATGAACAAATTATTCGGGAAAGCCGCGCGTATTATTCATTAATCGCTTTGGCTCCGGCAATCTTCTTTACAACCATTATTGCCGGCTACCGCGGCTATCTGCAGGGCTGGCAGCAAATGATGCCAACAGCGATGTCCCAAATCGTGGAACAGCTGGTCCGCGTCGTCGTCATGCTCGGTTTTGCAGCACTGCTCCTGCCGTACGGGCTGGACTACGCTGCCGGCGGTGCCAGCTTGGGCGCCGGTGCCGGAGGACTGGCAGCCTGGCTCGTTTTAATTTATTTCTATTATAAACTAAAACGCTCGCTGCCCAAAGACGGGCCGGTATTTCCACAGGAAAGCATCCGCCATATTTTAAAACGGCTGATTGTCCTGGCTATTCCTATTTCCCTGTCCAGCATCATGCTGCCTGTCGTTTCCAATCTGGATTTGCTCATCGTGCCGCGCCGCCTGGAAGTCGCCGGCTACTCAACAGCACAGGCAACCGAACTGTTTGGCTATTTGACAGGCATGTCAGTGCCGCTTATCAACTTGGCAACGATTTTAACGGCTGCCATGGCCATGAGCCTGGTACCGGCTATCAGTCATAGTTTCACATTAAAAGAAACGGACGAAATATACAGCCGTACTGCCGGCGCTATGCGCATTTCCTTTTTAGTCACCATTCCTTTCAGCGTCATGCTGTATGTCATGGCAGAACCTGTTGTTACCTTTATTTACAACGCGCCGGCTGCCACCGATGCTACACGGGCCGTTGCCATTGCTATTTGCTTCTTGGGTCTGCATCAAATTACGACAGCCATTCTGCAAGGTCTGAAACGACCTAAAATTCCAGTCATCAACATGGGCGTTGCCTGTGTCGCCAAAGTACTGTGCAACTGGTTTTTGGTCGCCATTCCTTCCTTTGGCATTACTGGGGCTGCCTACGCAACCGTAGCAGATATCGGCGTCGCAGCTGCTTTAAATCTCTTCTTCATTTACCGCCACACCGGCTATATTATCGACTTGAAAGTAGTCGCCAAAAACATCGTCTCCGCGGCTGTCATGGGCGTCATCATGTATTTCTTGTATCAGTTCCTGCACGCGCATGTCGGCCTGTTCCTCAGCTTATTCGGCACCTGTATCGCAGGCTCGGCTATTTACATCGGCCTGATGGCACTCTGCGGCGGCGTTACCAAAGAAGACGCTGCCAAAATGCCGTTCATCGGCCGTTTCTTCTAATCTGTTATAAAAAAAACGTTTCCTTTCTGCACGAGAGGAAACGTTTTTTTTATATACTGTTGTTAAGGCTGCGGGATGTGCTGTGCCAACGGTTTGGTAAATTCAATATGTTCAAAATATTTATGCGTCTTCCACAGCAAAGCGCTGAAAGCACTGAATGTCAAGCGGAAGCGAAAATGCTTAAAGCTGACCGGCCCTTCAAACATGGGCACGCGGTCCAGATTGAGATGGTCATCCCAGGGAAAATCCCGTCCGGTTTCTACAGAAAAAGAATATTTATAGCCTGCATTTTGGGCTTCTTCAATAACTGTATCATTAAACTTTCCTTCTGGAAAGGCGGCAAAGGTGCAAGGCTTACCCAGTTTTTCTTCAATTTCCTGTTTGGATTCCGTCAGCTCCCGATGAATGCCGCTGCGGTCAAAACTGGTAAGTGGTTTATGGCTAATCGTATGCGAACCAAATTCCATGCCGTCTGCGGCCATTTCCTGCACTTGATCCCATGTCAGATAGCCCTTCTTGCCCATCAAATCCATAATCAGAAAAATCGTGCCGCGCATGCCGTACTTTTTCATAATCGGGTACGCTTCTTCATAGTTATCGACATAGCCGTCATCAAAAGTAATCATAATCGGACGATCCGGCAGTTCTCCTTCGCCGTTCATATAGGCATCAAACTGCTGCTGTGTAATGGAATGGTAGCCATTGTCACGCAAATACTTCATCTGTTCTTCAAAATTTTCCGGCTTCATTGTCAAACACGTATTATATTTGTTATTGACTTGATGATAATTTAAAACAGGCACACCTGTCAGCCGATAATTGGTCGAACCAAAATACCAATATGCAAATACGCCTGCCATAAATACGGCCATGGTAAAAACAATTCCCATGAGCCAAGAAAATACTTTTTTCACTTCGTAAGACTCCTTACTTGTGCTAACTCCAAGAAAACAATTCCTACACAGGATACCACATTTCTCAATATAGCGCAAGAATGAGAGAGCCTTATTTTTCCTGCGTTTTGATAAATCCGTTTTCTTGTAACCACTGGCTGTCCTTTTCTGTCATGGCTTTCTGTAATTCTTTCAGACACAGATATTCCATATCAATAATTTCTTTTGTCTGCGTGCCGTATTTGGTTTCTTCATACACATAGTTTTTCAATTCTTCTTCATCTACGGCATCTTTGAGAGCAAACAATATGTCTTCTGATTCCTGCTGCCGTTTGAGGAGTTCCTGCCAATAGGCATATTCTTCTTCCGTAAAGGTAAATGCGCCAAATTCATTGGTCGTCAGCTGTTCCTGCGCACATACGACACTTTTGGCATAATCTGTGCCGGATGCTCTGTCATAGACATGGAGCTGACGTTCTTCTCCATCAACATATACACGCATATGATATTCTCCTTTTTATTGCGCAATGATAAAAAAAGTCCTACAGACCCTGCTGTAGGACTTCCTATGTTTGGTTTTATGCTTCTGCTTCAACCGGATAAACGCTTACTTTACGCTGATATTTACCAACGCGTTCGAAAGCAACTTTTCCTGCTGCCGTAGCAAACAACGTATCATCTTTGCCGATGCCTACGTTTGTGCCCGGATGGAAATGTGTGCCGCGCTGGCGAACGATGATGTTGCCAGCTTTTACAACAACGCCGTCATGGCATTTTACGCCAAGGCGTTTGGATTCACTGTCACGACCGTTACGTGTGGAGCCTGTCCCTTTTTTATGAGCGAACAGCTGCAAATTAAAATTAAACATTCCGTCCACCTCCTGACGTCTATGAATGAAGCACAACATATAACGGATACTGCTGTGCTATTTGTTCTAACCCTAAGACCATCGTATGAAAAATAATCTGTGAAGTTTCACAGCATTTTCGTACGCGGACTGTCAAAAAACCGTTTTCTTCTTCTATCTGATAGGTGACATCATCGGGCATGTAATGAAGCAGTCCCAACAACGCCGTCTGCGACAAGGCCGATACGGCTGCACAAACAATATCACTGCCGGCTTCACTGTATTCGGCATGGCCGGATATCTGAAAGCCGCTGAATTGACGGTCTTGATTTTTTTGTAATCGAATGGTAATCATTAGCCTTCAATCTTTTCGATTGCAACTTTTGTATAAGGCTGACGATGACCCTGACGACGACGGTAATTGGATTTAGCTTTGTATTTGAAAATGCGGATTTTCTTTTCTTTACCCTGTTCCAAAACTTTAGCTGTAACTTTAGCGCCTTCAACAACAGGAGTACCAACTTTAACGTCTCCGTCGTTTACAACTGCCAATACCTGGTCAAATACGACTTCGGAATCAACATCGGATGCCAGTTTTTCAACAAAAATATTGTCGCCTTCCTGAACACGATATTGTTTTCCGCCGGTTTTAATAATAGCGTACATGAGTGACACCTCCTCATCAATATACTCGCTGAATACGGCGTCCTATACAGGAACTTACGAGCCTCTCCATGCGGCTTATCCTAGCCACTTATGCTACGACCTTATTAATATATCATATCAACTGTTACTTGTCAATATGTTTTTCTAAAAGCCCAATCGTTTTCATTTTTTTATCGCTGCACTGCTCAGTATAGCTGTACAACACGTCTTCCCAAAACGCCAGTCCCTTGGCACTGAAATGCATGGTCTGCGTCTGGCCCCACTTATAAGTAAGCAGCGTCTGCCACAGCGTCCGCATTTCCTGCGGCACCTGCATCTCCGGCAGCGGCTCTTTCAGCGGTTCTTCGCCGTCGCTGAGATAATAGATAGGCCGCCTGCCGTCCATGCCGGCGTCAAATAGACGCACATGAGCCGTATCCGGATAAAAGCCGGCCAGTGCCAGCAGCTGCCAGCCTGCGATAATCGTAACAATACGGGGATTTTTGTACAACAATGCCTGGCTGTAAATCACCATCAGCTCATAGGCCTGCTCATCGGCTTCATGACGCGGGAAAATATACTGTACGATTTCAATAAAAATCTGCGAGTAGATATAGCGGTCCCACGTCAGCTGCATCACGCCTGGATTACTGCGGCATTCATACTCGCGCAGTACCAGCAGTGACGGCGTCTGCACGGCGTCAAAAGTAATGCAGCTCAAAGCCATGAGTGCGCCAAATCCCTGCTTGCCCCGGCAGCGTTTGGGCACAAAGATGCGCAGCAGTCCTTCCTGCCTGGTAAAAACGGACAACAGCAATTCCTGGCCGCGTTTTTGTGTTTGCAGAATAATGCCGTCGTAGCGGCTTGTCGGTTTTTGATTGTAAACGTTATGCGTCCCCCTGCCCATCATCGCTTTCTCCTTCTGCGTCCTGCACCGGCATTTCAGCGGCAGGAATCGGCACGGCTTTCAAGCGGGCAATCCGGAACCGCTGTACTTCCAACACGATAAAGCGATACGACCCAATCGTTACGGTGTCCTGCGGCGACGGCGTATGTCCCAACAAGTTGAAGACATAGCCGCCAATCGTATCGGTATCTACATCTTCTTCTATAGGCAGATGCAGCAATTCTTCCACGTCTTCTAGCAGCACCGTGCCGGCAAATTCATAGGCACCGTCTGCCAGCGGCTGAATTTCTTCTTTTTCTGTCGTATGTTCGTTTTGAATATTGCCGACCAGTTCTTCCAAAATATCTTCCAGCCCAATCAGCCCTACAGTACTGCCGTATTCATCGACTACCATGGCCAAATAGGTCCGGCGCGTCCGCATCAGCTGCAGCAGCTTGGAAACCGGCATGATTTCCGGAATCATCAAAATAGGCCGCTTGATTTGGCGCAAATTGCTTTGCCGATGAATATAACTATCCATTAAATCTTTGATATGGACGAGCCCTAGGACATGATCTTTGTCTTCTTCACACAACGGATAGCGTGTATGGCGGGACTGACGGATAGTTTTTAAATACTGCGCCATCGTTTCTTCTGTATACAGACAGACAATATCCTGACGCGGCACCATGATTTCCTTAGCCAAGCGGTCGGCAAAATCAAATACATTGCCAATCAATTCGCTTTCCACCTGGTCTATCTTGCCTTCTTTATGGCTTGCTGTAACCAGCATGCGAATTTCATCTTCAGAGTGCGCCATGTCGATTTCATTGGTCACTTCCATGTCATGCCGCTGCAGTATCAGCTTGGCAATCCAGTTGCCTACAGCAATCAGCGGGCAGAACAGGCGGCCGCAGCACTGCAGCAGCGGTCGTACTCCTTTGAGGCCTTTTTCGGCACACTGCAGCCCAATGGATTTTGGAATCAGTTCGCCAAAGACCCACAAAAGAACGCAGAGCACAATACATACACAAGCATCAATAATCCAGACGAGCCATTCGTTGCCCAGCCATTGGCAGAGCACATCATAACTTTCCGTCAATGCCGACAGCATCACCGCCCCAGCAGCCAAGCCGGAAACAGCCATGCCCAGCTGGGCCGTTCCCAAAAACAGGACCGGATTGTCATACAGTGTCAAGAGACGTTTGGCTTTCGTATCGCCGTCTTCTACCAACTCTTCAATATACTCTCGCCGCAGCTGTGCAAAAGCAAACTTGCCAATGACGCACACCGCGCTAAAGACAATACAAATGCAAAAGATTAGAAAATCTTCTATGAGTACCTGCGAATCGATAAGTCATCTCTCCTATTCATTCTTATAGCCCAATTCACTTAACGCGCCGCTCTTATTGCGCCAATCAGGCTTTACTTTGACCCAAATATCCAAGAACACCGAAGAGCCGAGCAGGTTTTCAATTTCCTGTCTTGCTTGTGCTCCCACTTCTTTGAGGACTGCCCCGTTTTTCCCGATGACGATGCGTTTTTGGGAATCCCGTTCTACAAACACCGTGACCCGGATATATACTTTGTTTTTGCCGCGCGGCTTCATTTCTTCCACATAGGCGGCAATCGCATGCGGTACTTCATCACGCGTGCAGCGGAACAACTTTTCCCGCACGATTTCTGCTACCAGCAGCCGTTCCGGCTGGTCAGTAATCATGTCATCAGGAAAATATTTTGGCCCTTCCTGCAAAATCTTTTTCAGTTCCGTGACTACGGTATCGACGTTATCCCCCTGCAGTGCCGAAATAGGAATAACCTGCGCAAAATCATACAGCTGCGCATATTCGGCAATCTTGCGGAATACGTCTTCTTTGGTCATCAAATCAATTTTGTTGATCAGCAGGAACACCGGGACATGCGCTTCTTTTATTTTATCCAGTACAAACATATCTCCCGGGCCTTTTTTTTCGTTGCCGGATACCAAAAACAAAACGGCATCAATATCTTTCAAAGACTGATACGCTGCTTCGTCCATAAACTGTCCCAGCTTGTGTTTGGGTTTGTGAATGCCCGGCGTATCCAAAAAAACAATCTGGCATTCATCATCCGTATGAATGCAGAGAATGCGGTTGCGCGTAGTCTGCGCTTTATCAGAAACAATCGATACTTTCTGCTTAATAATATGATTAATCAGTGTGGACTTCCCCACATTCGGGCGGCCTACAACGGCAACAAATCCAGATTTAAATACCTTTTCTTCCATACATGCTCCTTTTAGCTAGTAATTTACAATGAAAATGAATGGGGCAGCAACTCTTCCCACGTCATGACGCGATACGTATCATCCGGCTTGGTTACAATAACATAGGGAATCTGAAATTCTGCCATTACCTGCCGGCAGGCACCGCAGGGCATGGTAAAGCCCGCTGCATCTCCGGCAATGGCAATTGCCTGAAACTGCCGGCAGCCACAAGCTATACCGTGAAATATAGCATTACGTTCGGCACAGCAGCT
Organism: Lachnospiraceae bacterium; assembly: GCA_963657835.1. Lineage (GTDB taxonomy): Bacteria > Bacillota > Negativicutes > Veillonellales > Megasphaeraceae > Megasphaera. The sequence continues at coordinate 7,935 of CAVKOP010000066.1, forward strand.
CAATCCATATGAACTGTTTTCTACATTGCACCCCGTATAGACCGTACCATCGGCTGCCAGTACAGCGGCGCCTACAGTAAAATGCGAATACGGCGCATAGGCGTTTTGCTGCGTTTGCCGCGCCGCCGCAATCAGAGCACGGCACGAAGCATCGTCCATCATAGTTCTTCCCCTTTACGAACATATCCCAGCCGGTGCAGGATAAATTCTTCTTCTTTGCGCATTTCGGCCTTGTCATCCGGTTCCATGTGGTCATAGCCTAAGATATGCAGCATGCCGTGAATCGTCAAATAGGCCAGTTCCCGTTCAAAAGAATGACCGTATTCTTCTGCCTGTTCCTGTACTTTTTCCAAGGAAATAACAATATCCCCCAGCAGAGCCGTATCCGGGCCGTCATAGCCGTCCGCTTCGCCTTCATTCAGGGCAAAAGACAGTACGTCGGTCGGACGGTCGATATTACGGTACTGCTTGTTCAGTTTGTGAATATATTCATTATGACAGAGCAGTATGCTGATTTCCGCATTCGGTCCCAAGCCATATACCAATGCGGCTTCCTGGCAGACCCGGTCAATAATCTGTTCATATGTATCATTTTGAAATGCTATGTCTTCATAATTAATATTGGTATTCATCAGTAATTCCACCTTTCTACACGGTTTTGTAATAGGATTCATAGGCACGAATAATACGGCCTACCATATCATGACGGACGACATCTTCATCGGTAAAATGAACCATGCCGATTCCCTGAACATGCTGCAGTACCTGTTGGGCTTCTGTCAAGCCTGACAGCTGACGGTTGCCCAAATCAATCTGCGTAATGTCGCCGTTGACGACTACGCGGGAATGATTGCCCATACGGGTCAAGAACATTTTCATCTGTTCTTTCGTCGTATTCTGCGCTTCATCCAGAATAATAAAGGATTCTTCCAGCGTCCGCCCGCGCATATACGCCAGCGGTGCTACTTCAATAATATTGCGGGCTATCATTTTTTGAAACTGGTCAAATCCAAACATATCCGCCAGCGCATCATACAGCGGCCGCAGATACGGATCTATTTTTTCCTGCAGATCACCAGGAAGAAATCCCAATTTTTCTCCGGCTTCTACAGCAGGGCGCGTCAGGATAATGCGCTCTACTTCCCTGTTTTTCAAATAATAGGAGGCCAGCGCTACGGCCAAATACGTTTTCCCTGTACCGGCCGGGCCGATGCCAAAGGTAACCAAATTGCGGCGAATCGAATCGACATACTGTTTTTGTCCGGCTGTCTTAGGCTTGATTAGTCTACCTCTGGCAGAAATGCTGACCGTATCTTCATAGATAGACCGCAGCAGTTCTTCCTTGCCGGCTTTAATCAGCGATGCCGAATAGCGCACATGCTGCGTCGTCAAATATGTATTTTCCCGCTGCAAATACCGCATCACATTGAGTACGGCCAAAACATGCGAGATGTCCGGCTCGTCGCCCAGCACGATGATTTCGTTGCCGCGGGCAGCAATACGGCAGGCAGGAAATTCGCTTTGCAGCGTTTTCAGAAATTCATCTTTCATTCCCAACACAGCCTGCGCTTCTGACAGGTCCGAAAACGTAAGTCTC
>CAVKOP010000067.1:0-9486 GCA_963657835.1 Lachnospiraceae bacterium
ATACGAGGGTGCAGGGAACCTTCCCAGCATTCTGGTCGCACAGAAAGAAAAAGTGAATAGCATATGTAAACAGCACGTTTACTAGAAAAATGGGCATAGGTGAGGGTGTAGGGATACATCTCGGCATTCTGACAATACAGAAGAAAAAAGTATATAGCATATGTAAACGGCACGTTTACAGAACCATACGAGGGTCGCAGGGAACCTTCCCAGCATTCTGCTCATATAGTAAAAAAAGACTGCAACAAAACGAGCGAAAAATCCTCATTTTGTTGCAGTCCCTCTATCCTTTTTAGGTCTCTATGCGTAGGAGATTATAATGTTTTCACTAATTCTTCTAAATGATGGGTCAGTTTCATATTTTCACTGTAATCAACCGGGCAGTCAATGATGACAGGTTTGTTTTGCTTAAAGGCTTTTTGCAGTGTCGGCAGCAATTCTTCTGCTTTTTTGATACGGTAGCCGATAGCTCCGACGCTTTCAGCAAATTTTACAAAGTCCGGGTTGGTGAAATCGACATAGGCATGGTGGCCGTAATGCATGTCTTGTTTCCATTTGATTAAGCCGTAGCTGGCATCGTTGAAAATAAGTGTGACAAAGTTGGTGCCCAAACGATGTGCTGTTTCAAATTCCTGGCAGTTCATCATGAAGCCGGCATCGCCTGTAATCGCTAAAATCTTTTTATCCGGATGAACTAATTTAGCGGCAATAGCGCCCGGAACGGCAATGCCCATCGTGGCGAACCCGTTGGAAATCAAGCAGGTGTTTGGTTTGTAGCAGTTGTAATGACGGGCAATCCATACTTTGTTGGCACCGACATCCGAAATGACGATGTCGTCTTCGCCCATCACTTTACGGCAGTCAATCAGAGCCTTTTGCGGTTTGAGCGGGAAAGACATGTCGTTGGCATAGCTTTCGTGTTCTTCTACCATGCGTTTGCGGATTTCCAACGCATATTTTGGTTCCTGCAGACGAGCTGCTTTTTCCATGATGCGTTCCAGCGAGTTAGGAATGTTGCCGACGACTTCAACTTTCGGTTCGTAGTTTTTGTTGATGTCGGCAGGCATGGTATCGATATGGATGATATCCGCGTTGCCAAGATGCCATTTAGCCGGCGCATATTCGATAATATCGTAGCCGATAGCAATGACCAGGCTGGCTTTTTCCAGTACTTTAGTCTGGTAGTCTTCCATCGGAATGCCGACTGTCCACAGAGAGTAGGGGTTGTCAAACGGAATGGCCCCTTTGGACATCATCGTGTTGATGACTGGCAGTTTTAATTTTTCAGCAAATTTGGTCAGTGTAGCTGCGGCATGGCTGCGGATAACACTGCTGCCGGCCAAAATAACAGGGTTTTTCGCATAGGAAATCATCGTAGCAGCGGCTTCGATTTGCGCTTCCAATGCTGTTTCCGGCAGAATTTGTTTGCGCTGCAGCGGTTTTTCGTTTTCGCCGACAGGCATTTTACTGATGTTGACCGGCAAATCGATGAAGGTAGCGCCTGGTTTTTCGCGTTCAGCATATTTGAATGCCAAGCGGGTGATTTCAGCCATCGTATCCGGACGAACGACCGTATAGGCACGGCGGGTAATCGGTTCAAACATGGCGCGCAAATCCAAGTATTGGTGTGCTGTAATGTGCATTTTGTCTGTTCCGACCTGGCCGGAAATCGCAACGAGCGGCGCACCATCGCAGTCTGCATCGGCAACGCCGGTAATCAGGTTAGTAGCGCCAGGGCCAAGGGTAGCCATGCAGACGCCGGCTTTGCCTGTCAGACGGCCGTATACGTCAGCCATAAAAGCGGCGCCTTGTTCATGGCGAACCGTAATGAATTCAATCTTGGAATGCGTTAACGCTTCCATGACGGCCAAGTTTTCTTCGCCGGGAATACCGAAGATGTAATGTACTCCTTCTTCTTCAAGGCATTCGACGAGCAGCTGGGCCGTATTTCGTGATTTTTTTGTGTCTTCCATCATATATCTCCTTTATATATAAAACAGGTCTTTGCACCTTTTCCGTATTATAGTATGTGAAATCGAATTTTTCAATTTCAATATATGAAATTTAATATAATTTTAATATTTTGTTTGTATGGAATGCTGAGGATTAATGCTTGATAAATGGCATAATTAAGCTGTTTATTTGTTTATTTTTTGATTAAAAACATTTCTTATTATAAAAATTAATTTTGTAATAAGAAAAATACAGATGCAAATGAGGCGAACATAATGAATATATTAATCAGTGCATGTTTACTGAGTGTTTATTGCCGCTACGATGGATGCGTAAAACAGTATGAAGCGGTACAGCCATTGCTTTACCATGAGAAGATTCATCTTATCCCCATCTGTCCGGAACAAGCCGGCGGCTTGGCAACGCCGCGAAAGCCGGCAGAACGGCAGAGGGAAAAGGTCGTGACCTGTGACGGGCAGGATGTAACGCAGGCTTATCAAAAAGGCGCGGAACAGGCGCTGTATTTGGCCAAACTGTTTCACTGCTCCTATGCCGTACTGAAAGAAAAAAGTCCGTCCTGCGGCAGCGGTGTTGTTTATGACGGTACGTTTACGAGAACGCTGCGGCCCGGCGACGGTGTGACAGCGGCACTGCTGCGCCGGCATGGGGTTACCGTAATCGGTGAAAGCGGCATTGCCTCCCTGCTGCAGCAGCTGCAGTAGAATGCAGCTGCAAAAAAAGGGTTGTAACAAAATGATTTTTTTGGTTCATTTTGTTACAACCTTTTTTGCTATACTGTGTTACGTACTTTATTTGCAGCAGTACGATTCATTTTCTTCAAACTTCAAACTAACAACATTTAAGGAAAGAACCTAGTGTATATGACAGCTAAAAGCAGTATGTTACAATCCCTAGTCAGCAGGCGGCGTATCCTGCTGTCCTTTGTCTGATGCATCGACTGTGCCGTGCCACTGCAGATACAGAAAGACGGCCAGGGCAATGACAAAGGCGATGACACTGGTCATTTGAGCTGATTTTAGGCCTAAGGTAATGTTGACATAATCGCCGCGCAAAAATTCTAGGAAGAAGCGTTCTACAGCATACAGCATGACATACAGCGAAAACACTTGGCCTTTTTTGTGGGGAAAAGAGCTGTAAAAGAGCAGAGTGACAAAGACGAGAATATCGAGCTGTCCTTCCCAGATTTCTGCAGGCCACAAGGGCTGATTGCCGTACGTATGATAAGCCAGCGTCGTATCGGGATAGAGAATGCCGAAACTGCCGCCCGTAGGATGGCCGAAGGCATCGCCGTTCATGAGGTTGGCCATGCGGCCGACAGATTGTCCTAAAATAATGGCCGGTGCCAGCAAATCCCCAAAAGCCCACGTATCAATGTGATGACGCCGCGTGTACCAAATACCGGCAAGGGCACCGAACAGGAGCCCTCCCTGAATCGCCATGCCGCCCTGCCAGACAAAAGGAATTTCCGTCAGGTGATTGTGATAATATGGCCAGTCAAAAAAGAAGACATCCCATAACCGGCCGCCGACAATGCCGCACAGTCCGCAGCAGAGTGTAAAATCAAATATATGTGTATGCCAGCCGCGGCCGTCCCGTTTCATAATGTAATAGGCGACGATGCCGGCAGAAACAATGCCCAGCATAAACAGCAGGCCGTACGCGCGAATAGGAAATGAACCGATAAAAAATAAATATTGGTGCAATATAAAAGCCTCCTTTGGAATATATGTGTTATAATAGTACCCATGTGATTCGTATCGCAAAAGTGCTTATATTTTTTTCATTATACATGATTTTATAAAAAATTCTAGTACGTATGGGGTAAAAAACGCGTAAGACCCACGATAGACAATGAGGAGCTAAACGAGATGAAAAGAAATCGAAATCTACAGGCCCTGTGCCTGGCTGTTTTGTTGGGATTGAGTGTGCCGTTGACAGGCTGGGCTGCCCAGCCGCATGCCGAAGCGATGCAGGCCAAAACGGACGATCCGGTGTTTGTCGTTCCCAAAGCTGCCAATCCGATTCCGGCAGAAGCCGTCAAAGGACTGCAAATCCGTGAAGAAAACGGCCGCTGGCTGGTATCCGACAAGGCGCTGCAGCAGTACGGTATCTATGCAGCCGATGAGAAAAAAGGAACCTATTGGTTCCAGCTGCCGCCAGCTGCAGACGGCCAAAAACTATGGCAGAACACGCGCGTCAGCCTGATGCTGCCGGGCCAGGCTGTGCAGCAGGAACGAACCGTCAATATCCGGTATATCCGCCGGCCGCTGGGCATTAGTTATGTATTGGACAACAATGATAAATCCCTGTTGCCGCCGGCCCAGCCGACACGCGTCATGCCGCAGCTGCGCCAGACAACAGAACCCATACAGACCGCCAAACATATGGCCAAAGAGGGGAAAATGGACATGGTTTTGTTTTGGGACCCAGTCATGAATGAAAATCAAGAGCTGCCGGCATTGCAAACCAAACAGCCGATTATGTCGCCGTGTGCCCTGCGGCTGAGTGAACACGGCTTGGAACTGCGTCACCCCGATTTTGCCATGCTGGCAGCGTCCTATCGGGACAAAGGCTACAGCATGTGGCCGCTGGTGGACAACCATTTTGACCCCAAATTGACCCATGCCGTTCTCCAAAACAAAGCGCTGCAAGATCAAATCGTAAAAGAAATGATTGGCTATGCGCTGTTATACGAGTTTAAAGGCTACAACTTGGACTTTGAAAATGTAAACTATGCCGACAAAAACGGCTTGACGGCATTTGTCAAAAAAATCAGTGATGCCTGCCATGCCTATGGCCTGCAGGTATCCATGGACGTAACATTCCTTTCGGACAGTCCCAACTGGTCGCTGGTATATGACCGCAAAGCGCTGGCCGACAGTTTGGACTATATGATGGTCATGGCCTATGACCAATACGGTCGTACGAGCCCCGTAGCCGGTCCGGTCGCATCATACCCATGGGTCGAAAAGGGCATTGAAGCGCTGCTGCCGCAAGTCCGGCCGGATAAGATTATTTTGGGGATGCCACTGTACATGCGTTTGTGGTATGAATCTAAAAACGGCAAAGATTTGCCCAAGGACATGGCACAATGGCCGGCAGTTGAGGGGGAAGCCAAAGCTCTGACAGAAAAAAACAGCCCTGCAGCCGCTAAAAAGCAAAAGACGAAGCTGTTTGTACGGACACTGACTATGGCAGACAGTGAAGCGCTGATGAAAAAATACAAGAACCACGTCATCTGGGATGAAGCACTGCAGACGTACTATTTGGAACTGCCCCTGCAGACCGGCACCGTCAAGGTTTGGTTTGAAGAAGAAAAGTCCCTGAAGAAAAAAGCCGAGCTCGTACCCAAATACGGCCTGGGCGGGGCATGTTTTTGGCGGAAAGGCTTTGAAACACACCAATTTTGGCAGCGATTTGCTAAACATGAATTGACTTGATGTGAACAGACCACTATAATAATACTATTAAGACTAAGACGCTACTAAGGGTGTTTTTATTTATATCCGACAGGTAGGATAGGAGGCTTTATTCAATTGGAAAAATATATTCCACAGGAAATAGAAAAAAAATGGCAGCACATTTGGGAAGAAAGCAAATGCGACTGCTGCCACGAAGACGATAAGAAACCGCCGTATTACGTATTGGAAATGTTCCCGTATCCGTCGGGCAATCTCCACATGGGCCATGTCCGCAATTATACCATCGGCGATGTCATTGCACGGTACCGCCGCATGAATGGCTACAATGTACTGCATCCGATGGGCTATGATGCCTTTGGCATGCCAGCTGAAAATGCGGCTATCAAACACAACATCCCGCCAGCAGACTGGACATTCAGCAACATTGCCAACATGACCCGCCAGCAGAAAGCATTGGGCCTTTCGTATGACTGGGACCGTGAAGTAGCTACATGCCACGAAAAATACTACAAATGGACGCAGTGGATTTTTGAACTGCTGTACAAACGGGGCCTGGCATATCGTAAAGAAGCAAAAGTCAACTGGTGTGAAAAATGCAATACCGTGTTGGCCAACGAACAGGTTATTGACGGCAAATGCTGGCGCTGCGATACGCCAGTTGTCAAAAAAGACCTCAAACAGTGGTTCTTTAAAATTACCGACTATGCAGACCGCCTGTTGGAAGATTTGAAACTGCTGCCGGGCTGGCCGGAACGCGTCAAAACGATGCAGAAAAACTGGATTGGCCGCAGTGAAGGCTTGGAATTCAGCTTTGACATTCCGTCCTTGCAGGAAAAAGTTGCCGTATATACGACACGTCCGGATACGATTTACGGCGTTACCTTTGTCGTATTGCCTCCAGAACATCCATTAGTAGGAAAACTTCTTGAAAATAATCCGAAAAAAGAAGAATTAGAAGCATTCTGTGAAAAAGTACGCAACACGAGCGATATCGAACGTACCAGCACCGAATCGGAAAAGCTGGGCATGTATACAGGCGTTGACTGCATTCATCCGCTGACAGGCAAACCGGTTCAAATCTGGATTACCAACTACGTCCTGTATGATTATGGTACCGGCGCCGTTATGGGTGTACCGACAGGGGACCAGCGTGACTGGATGTTCGCTACCAAATACAACATCCCCAAAATCATTACTTTGCAGCCAAAAGATCATGAATTGAAGCTGGAAGAAATGGATCATGCGTATGAAGATAAAGACGGCGTACTTGTCAATGCCGGACAGTTTACCGGTATGGAAATGCATAAAGCCATGAAAGCCATCATTGACTACATGGAAGAAAAAGGCTTGGGCAAACGCCGCGTCAACTATCGTCTGCGCGATTGGCTGATTTCACGGCAGCGGTACTGGGGCGCTCCGATTCCTATTATCTACTGCCCCAAATGCGGTGAACAGCTTGTTCCGGAAGACCAGCTGCCGGTAAAATTGCCGGAAGACGTTAAATTTACGGCCGGCGCTGTATCCCCGCTGGCAACCAGTGAAAAATTTGTTCACTGCACCTGCCCGAAATGCGGCGGCCCGGCAACGCGTGAAACCGATACGATTGATACCTTTGTCTGCTCATCCTGGTATTTCCTGCGCTATACGGATGCCCGCAACGATGAACAAGCATGGGATCCTAAGAAAGCAAATCACTGGATGAATGTTGACCAATACATCGGCGGCATTGAACACGCTATTTTGCATCTAATGTATTCCCGCTTCTTTATGAAAGTATTCTATGATGCCGGATTGGTTGACAACGTAGAACCGTTTGAACGCCTGCTGACACAAGGGATGGTACTGCTTGACGGCAGTAAGATGTCCAAATCGAAGGGCAATATCGTATCGCCGGAAGAAATTTTGGCTAAATACGGTGCCGATACAGGCCGTCTCTTCATTCTCTTTGCCGCACCGCCGGAACGTGACTTGGCTTGGTCCGACCAGGGCGTAGAAGGATCCTATCGTTTCTTGAATCGTGTATGGCGCATTGTCCATCAGTATTTGGACATGGCGAAAGACGGCGAAGAAGGGCGCGATTATACAGAAGCCGAAAAAGAACTTCGCATGCAGGAATACAAAGCCATTGCCAAAGTTACGGATGACATCAAAGGGGTAGACGGCAACTACGCATTCAACACGGCTGTCAGCTCCATCATGGAATTTGTCAATGCCATGTATGCCTATGCAGGCAGCCAGAAGACGATTCGCAAGGACGTGGCTGTAGAAGCCAACCAAAACCTGATTAAACTGCTGGCACCGTTTACGCCGCATATTACAGAAGAACTGTGGCAGATTTGCGGTTTTGCAGGCAGCGTTCATACACAGGAATGGCCGAAAGTCGATGAATCCGCACTAGTAGTCGATGAAATCGAATTGCCTGTACAGATTAACGGCAAAGTCCGCGACCGCATTACCGTACCTGTAGAAATCGATGCTGCGGCATTAAAAGAAAAAGTATTGGCACTGCCGCATATTCAAGAATTAACAGCCGGCAAGAACATTGTAAAATTCATTGCTATACCCAAGAAAATTATCAATATTGTTGTCAAATAAACTAATAGTGCTGTACACTAAAAATGTAAAAGGGGGTTGCCGTTTCGTGCGGCAGCCCTTTTTTCATAGAAAGAGGAGATACGATGACGGAGTACAAACCATGGCCGCCGCGCCAAGTACGGCAAAACCGCTGCATGAATACGACACCCTGCGCGGTGATTGTGCCGATTATCCAAAAAAACGGCCAGGAACATGTTGTGTTTGAAGTGCGAAGCAGCAAGTTGAACTGGCAGCCAGGAGATATTTGCTTTCCCGGCGGAAAAATTGAGCCCGGCGACGCCAACGCGTTGGAGGCTGCCCAGCGTGAATTGACAGAAGAATTAGGCGTTGTTCGTGAGCAAATTCACATACTTGGCCCGCTGGATTATGTGGAATCGCCGGTGGGCGTAACGGTTTGGCCGTTTGCCGCCTATATAGATACGCAGCAGTTTACGATTAGCCAGGGAGAAATAGACCATATTTTTACCGTGCCCGTTGCCTGGTTTACGGCCCATAAGCCGCAGGTCTGCCAAATCGAAATGGCGACCAGGCCGGCTCCAGGGTTTCCCGACGGGCTGTCCATATCGGGGCAGACCCAGTGGAAACAGCGTAAGAACTACAATGTGTTGATTTATGCGTACCAAAATTATAAAATTTGGGGAATTACGGCGCATATCCTTGACAACTTCATATCCATTCGTCTATAATACAAACATAAGCTTTCCTTAATTTTTGCATCAGATATAATTCGTCATACGTAAAGTTTTGATAAAGCAAATCTGGTACATAGAGCAATCGCTTATATGATTCTTCAAATTACAATTAAATAGTATTTCTTTTACTCCGCATGTAAAATCATAAATACGTAGTATCTGTCAAGAAAAAAGTTAAAAAAATTTCAACTAGACCTAAAATGCTTTGATATAGGAAATTCTATTACAAAAAGGCATGATATACTTAACTGTTCCTATGGTTTTGCTATTGATTTACCATGTGAAAAGTTGTACAATGCTAATGTAAGCAAAAAGGTTGTGTATATATGCCCCAGCAGTATACACTGCACGGGAAATGTTACCGTTACACTACATTAAGGAGAGTGGAAGAATCATGAATTTTAACTTGACAGAAGTACAACAGGATTTTGTAAATTTGGCTAAAGACTTTGGCGAAAACAAATTGGCTCCAACCATCACAGAACGTGATCATCAGGGCGTTTTCGATCGTGCACTCGTAGATGAAATGCTCAGCTTAGGCTTTGCAGGCGCTTATTTTGAAGAAAAATACGGCGGCATCGGCGAAGACGGCGGCGACGTTTTGAGCTATATCCTCGCTGTTGAAGAATTAGCTAAATATGATGCTGGTGTATCCATCACTTTGTCTGCAAGCGTATCTCTCTGCGCTAACCCGATTTGGCAGTTCGGTACAGAAGAACAGAAAGAAAAATACCTCACACCGTTGGTTGAAGGTACAAAACTCGGTGCATTCGGCTTAACAGAACCGAACGCAGGTACTGATG
>CAVKOP010000068.1:0-3435 GCA_963657835.1 Lachnospiraceae bacterium
GTTTGTTCCTTATAATGTTTTTGAAATACGGAATTATATTCTTGATATAATTCACGCGTCGGGTCATAGGACACATTGGTCAACGTTACAGTCCCCTCATTTTTAGCAGTCTTGCTGCCGCAGCCGCTCAACACGCCTGTCACTGCCAGTGCCGCAGCCAGCGCAACGGCTAACACAATTCGTTTTTTATTCATTGCAAATTCCCCCTATGGTTCTTGGATTTATCTCTTCTTTTATATAAACAACGGTGTGGAAATGTATCGTTCACCGCCATCCGGCAATAAAACAACTATCGTCTTGCCTTCATTTTCCTTCCGCTGCGCAAGTTCCAACGCAGCCTGCAGTGACGCGCCCGATGAAATACCTACCAGCAAACCGTCTGTTTTGGCGATTTCCCGCGCCCTCGCAAACGCATCTTCGTTGGACACATCGATGACTTCGTCGAGCAGGCCCGTATCCAGCACCTTAGGAACAAATCCTGCTCCGATGCCTTGGATTTGATGGTATCCTGCCGGCTTGCCATGGAGTACGGCTGAATCTTTCGGTTCAACAGCTACAATCGTTATTCCCTTTTTATGGGCTTTCAATCCTTCTGCCGTTCCGGTAATCGTGCCGCCTGTGCCGACGGAAGAAACAAACACATCGACATTTCCGCCTGTGTCACGCCATATTTCTTCGGCTGTCGTTTGTCGGTGAACTGCTGGATTGGCTGGATTTTCAAACTGCTGGGGAATGAAGGCATTGCCGTACTGCCGCTTCAGTTCTTCTGCTTTGCGGATACTTCCCTTCATGCCTTCTTCCCCTGGTGTCAAAACAATTTCAGCTCCCAAGGCTGTCACAATCTTACGCCGTTCTACGCTCATCGTATCGGGCATAGTCAAAATCAAATGCAGTTTCTTGACAGCCGCTACTAATGCCAGGCCGATGCCGGTGTTGCCGCTGGTCGGTTCAATAATAACGGTCTGCTGATTAATAAGGCCCTGCCGGATACCTTCGTCAATCATGGCCGAAGCTACCCGGTCTTTGACGCTGCCCAGCGGATTCATGTATTCCAATTTTCCGATTACATGGGCTTTCAACGCATGGGCTTCTTCAAAATGTGTCAATTCCAATAACGGTGTATTGCCAATGAGTTCTGTTAAATACTTTGCAACATGTGCCATATACGTCACCTCTTTAGAATAATTATAAAAAAATAAGACGCCATCCATTTATACAGATGACGCCATGAATAGACTCTTGCCGCGACTCATCTGTCAGGTAGATTCCTGCTGGAATTGGCACCTTACATCGCTGTAGGTTGCCGCAGTGTCATTGGGCCAGTCCCTCCACTGCTCTTGATGAATTTAGATGTCTCTTTATTGTATTGTCTTAATTACATTTTGTGTGCAATACAATATCTTATATTGTACAACACATGATGTTCAAATTTTTTAAGTACCTCATAATAAAACCCTCACTGCTTTACAACAATTCATTTCCCTTTCGAAATGTTACTGAAAGTGTACACTTTCGTTTTTGATTTGTCAAGGATATTTTTGCTGTTTTTACAAATTACTTATGAGGGTTCTCCTCTAGTATAGCTATACATTGCTTTTTTCATGGAATCCGCAAAAGAGGTGCCTGTTTTCCTATTTCAGCTGCAGCTGTTATATCGCGGCCTAAAAAAAGCTGCCGCACAAAGCGACAAGCTTTTTTACTTGCAGTGTTTAGGCTGTACTGCACACAGTACCGTGTTTTATAATGCTCTTAAAATAGAAAGCAGTTTTTCTACATCTTCGTCTGTTGTAGCCCAGTCCGTTGCCAGCCGTACTACCGTATGATAGGCATCATAGGTTTCCCAAAAGCTGAATTCCACTTGCTGCGATAATGTTTCCATATCTTCATTTTTTAAAATCGGAAAGATTTGGTTGGTTGGAGCTTCGATATAGAGGGCATATCCTTCCTGAATCAGCGTTTCGCGAATGCGCTGGGCTGCTTTAACGGCAGACAAGCCAATCGTTTCATACAAGCCGTCTGTAAACAGCACATCAAACTGGATGCCCAGCAGGCGTCCCTTAGCCAGCAAAGCTCCCTGCTGTTTGATATACGTAAAGAAATGGGGAATATAGCCTTTTTTAGGTATTACGACGGCTTCCCCAAAGAGAGCGCCGCATTTTGTGCCGCCAATATAGAATACATCGCACAAGGCAGCCAAATCAGCCAGGGTGACATCATTTTCCGGGCAGGCCAGCGCATAGGCCAGGCGGGCGCCGTCTACATAAAGAGCCAGATGTTCTTTCCGGCAGACATCGTGAATTGCCTGCAGTTCTTTTTGGGAGTACAGCGTGCCGTATTCTGTCGGCTGTGAAATATATACCATGCCGGGAAATACCATATGTTCATGATTGCCGTCTGCATAGAAATCCTGTACGTACTGCGCAATGTCTTCGGCAGAAATTTTCCCCATATGCTGCGGCAATGGCAGTACTTTATGGCCTCCCGCTTCAATAGCTCCTGCTTCATGCAGACTGACATGGCCTGTATCAGCAGCAATGACGCCCTCATAGGCTTTTAAGACCGCACTGATGACGGTCGCATTCGTCTGTGTACCGCCAACTAGAAAATAAATTTCTGCATCCGGGCACTGACACGCTGCACGGATTTTTTCCTTTGCCGATTCGGTAAACGCGTCGGTACCATAACCGGGCGATTTTAGCAAATTAGTCGCCGCAAGCTGTTGAATAATCGCAGGATGTGCCCCTTCCATATAATCAGATGCAAACGAAATCTTTTCTGTAGTCATACTGATATTCCCTCTTTTCTGTTATTGTTGTGTATCCTTACCCACGTTACCTAATAGTACATAAAAGGCAACGCGATTGCAACTTGATTCCATCGGCTTTAACTGCTTTCTTACCCAATATTCGTTTTATTTCACACGTTTTTTTAGTATTTCGTGCCGCATTTTTTGTATATTTTCCTGGAAGGTATCGCTGTCTGCCATCGCAATCCTCGTGTACAGCACATCGCCAATTGCCATGTGAATCATGCGGGATGCACCGGCTTCTGAAGAATACTTGACTTCACGGCCCATGCCGCATAAACAGATATCTGCCAGTTTGGCCAGCGGGGACTGTCCATGGCTGGTAATAACAATGATTTTGGCGCCGCTGCGTTTAGCCGCTTCTACAGACTGAATCAATTCACTGGATGCGCCGCTGTGCGATACGGCAATGACGGCATCTTTGTCCGTCAGCAGCGCCGCAGACGTAACCTGCATGTGCGAATCGGCATAATCCTGCACGGCAAAGCCCAGCCGCAGATACCGCGTCGCTATATCCCGGCAGACCGTCGCCGAATTGCCAAACCCATAAACTGCAATCCGTCTTGCTCGCTGCAGTATCCGAGCCGCCTCATCAACAGCCTGATAATCCAATAGGGACAGGGTATCCT
>CAVKOP010000068.1:3445-9321 GCA_963657835.1 Lachnospiraceae bacterium
GTTTTGAAACACTTTTACCGCCACAGTATGACAGTCATCCTGACTGTGGATATCGTGGTATTGTTTGGTTTCTGCCGCAGATAATTCTGCCGTCAAATTCATTTTTAATTCCTGCAGGCCGCTGAAGCCAAGTTTTTTGCAAAACCGGGATACAGTAATTTCCGAGCTTTCTGTCGCAGATGCAATATCAGAAATCGTCTGCGCCAGCACACGTTCCGGTACTGCTGTAATATAATCAGCAATACGGCGCTCTGATTTAGTCAGACCGCCGTATGCACTGCGCAGAACGGGGAATTTTTGAATTTGTTCATCATGCATAAGACATTCTCCATTCCGTTTCATTATGTACTTGTATTATAACTTAGCCTACAAACATGTTCAATACCAAAACACCAATAAGGCCCATGACAGCAATGATGGTTTCCAACGCACACCATGTCCGTACCGTTTCTTTGACAGTCAAGCCAAAAAATTCTTTGAAGAGCCAGAAGCCGGGATCGTTCGGCGGGCTAAAAATCAGTGAACCGGCACCGGTAGCCAGTACCATCAATTCTGGATTAGCCCCTGTGGCCGCACAAATAGGAGCTGCAATGCCGCCGGCTGTCAGGGCAGCTACTGTCGCCGAGCCGCAGGCTGTACGAATGACAGCGGCTACGAGCCATGCCAAAAAGAGCGGCGATAAGTCAGAGTCAGCTACCAAACTGCCAATATACGTACCGACACCGCTGTCAATCAAAATCTGTTTGAGCGCGCCGCCGCCGCCGACAATCAACAGAATCATGGCAATCGCCAAGACGGCGTCCTGAACAATTTTCATGATTTCATCCATTTTTTTGCCGCGACCCAAGCCAAATGTATAAATAGCAATCGCAACGGAAATCGTCAGTGCCATATCAGGCTGACCCAAAAACGTCAGGACATGACGGACAGGAGACGCATCTGCCATCGTCAATTTGGCAATAGCTGAAGCGGCCATCAAAACGACGGGCACCAAAGCGGTAAACACAGAGATGCCAAAGCTGGGCATTTCATCTTCTTTGAAAATTTTCGGATTATACAGCCCCTTAGGGATTTCCGGATTAATATCTTTCGTCAAATTGCAGTACAGCGGGCCTGCAACGATGGCGGTCGGAATGGCGATAATGGCCCCGTAAACAAGCGTCGTGCCAATATCGGCGTTGTAGATAATAGAAATGGCTGTCGGACCCGGATGGGGCGGTAAAAAGCCGTGTGTAACAGAAAGCGCCGCAGCCATGGGGATGCCTACTTCCAGCAGCGGAATTTTGGCTTCTGCCGCAATAGTAAATACCAAGGGAATCAGCAGAACAAAGCCGATTTCATAGAACAAGGCAATGCCGACAATAAAGCCCGTCAGGCAAACAGCCCATTTTACTTTTTCACGGCCAAACACGTTAATCAGCGTCGTAGCAATGCGCTGGGCGCCGCCGCTTTCTGCCATGAGTTTGCCCAACATCGCCCCAAAAGAAACGACAACGGCTAAGCCCCCCAGGGTTCCTCCCAATCCTTTTTCAATCGTAGGGATTAATTTGTCTACAGGCATGCCTTCTGCCAGTCCCACAAGACCGGCTACCAGCAACAGCGCCAAAAAGCTGTTCAGTTTTACTTTGACAATTAAGAAAAATAAGACAAGAATGCCTATCGCTAAAATGACAAGCGGCATAATAAACCCTCCTTTTTATTTTGTATAATGTTCCTGCCACTGATGATGGAACGTTCCTTCTTTATCAATCCGTTTGAATGTATGGGCCCCAAAGTAGTCCCGCAGTGCCTGAATCAAGTTGGCACCTACGCGGGGGCTACTGTACGTATCGAGATATTCCAGCGCATTGGTATATGCCGGTACCGGAATGCCGACCTGTACGGCCAATGCCACAATCTGCCGCAGGCTTCCTTGGTTGGCATTGATTTTATCTAAGAAAAATTCATCAAAAATAAGGTTTTCCAACGCCGGATTTTTGGCGTATGCTTCTGTAATCTTATTCAAAAATTCAGCTTGAATAATGCATCCTGCCCGGAAAATAGAGGCAATGCGCCCGTAATCAAGATGCCACTGATAGGTTTCCGAAGCACTGCGGTACAACGAAAATCCCTGGGCATAGGCTACGATTTTGGCCGTGTACAAACTCTGCCGTACGGCTTCTACAAAAGCATCTCCTTCTTGTTTCGTCAACACAGGCTTTTGGATGAGGGCTTGTGCTTTCTGCCGCCCCGGCAGGTTGGACATGACGCGGGCATTGCAGGCTGCCGTAATCATGGAAATATCGACGCCCTGCTTCATAGATTCAATACTCGTCCAACGGCCCGTCCCCTTTTGTCCCGCTGCATCGGCAATATAATCTACGACTTCACCGCCAGCTGCATCCTCTTCTGCAAAAATATCCGCGGCAATACCAATGAGGAAGCTTTTGAGTTCTCCTTGGTTCCATTGATAGAAAATTTCAGAAATTTGGGCATTCGTATAGCCGCCTACGTATTTCAACAGAAGGTATGCTTCGGAAATAAGCTGCATATCAGCATATTCAATGCCATTATGCACCATTTTTACATAATGACCGGCACCGTCTTCCCCAATATACGCACAGCATGGCTTGCCATCTGCCGTTTTAGCGGCAATCGCTTCATAAATAGACTGTATTTCCGGATAGGTATCCTTATTGCCGCCAGGCATAATAGACGGCCCGCGGCGTGCACCGGTTTCACCGCCGGAAATACCCATGCCGTAAAAATGGATGCCCTGTTCCTTACAATACGCACAGCGGCGGCGCGTATCGCCAAAATACGAGTTGCCGCCGTCAATAATAATATCGCCGTTTTCCAAAAGCGGCACCAACTGTTCTATCATACTATCTACCGGAGCACCGGCCATAATCATCAGCATGATTTTGCGGGGCCGCTGCAGCGACTGCACAAATGCCTGCAGTTCATAATAGCCCGTAATGTTTGCATGCGGCTGTTCGCTGATAAATTTTTTTGTCAAATCCGGCGTATAGTTATAAACAGAAACCATAAACCCGTGGTCTGCCATATTCAGCGCCAAATTGCTGCCCATGACGGCCATGCCGACGACGCCAATATCGTGTAACTTCATTGCTGTTCTTCCCTTCTGTACCATGTTATATTTTCTTTTGATATGCCGTAATATCTACAAATTCCTGCTGCAAATTGTGATACAGCCGTTCAAAAATATCATACAGCTGCGTATACACAGCTACATTTTCTTCTATTGGCGTGTATATTCGTTTGGGATGCACCAGATGTGCCGTATCGGCAATACTCTTCAATTTGCCGCTGGAGATAAAGCCGAGTACAGCGGCACCAAACGCCGCCCCTTCACTATTGTCCGGCAGGGTAATCGGCGCATTGAGGACATCCGATAAAATCTGCAGCCAGAGCTTGGATTTGGTAAAACTGCCGCTGACGCGAATATCTTTGATTTCACCAAATTCTTTCAAAGCCAGCATCACACTGTTCAGGCTGTAGCAAATGCCTTCCATGACAGCGCGAATCATATGGGAACGGCTGTGATTCAGAGAAAAGCCAAAAAACATGCCCCGCAATTCAGAATTCCAATACGGAGATCGTTCTCCTGTAAAGCAAGGCAGGCAAATCAAGCCATCGGCTCCGGCATCGACATGTTCTGCTTTCATGGTCATCAAATCATAGGGATCGATATCGAGATTTTCCAACGCGCTGCCGCCGTAATGGCAAATCTTGTCGCGAACCCAGCGAAGAATCATGCCGCCGTTGTTGATGGCACCGCCGGCTACCCACATATCATCTGTCAGATTGTAGCACCAGGTCCGCATTTGCGGGTCTGTTTTTGGCTGTTTCGTCAGCATGCGCAGCGCACCGCTGGTACCAATCGTACCGCTGAGCTGGCCCGGCTGCACGGCGCCAATCCCGACATTAACCAGTACGCCGTCGGTCGCGCCAATAACAACGGGCAGGCCTTTCGGCAGATTCATGGATTGGGCAGCGGCATCTGTCAAGCGATGGCTGTAAGTGGTGGAAACAACGTTAGGCATATAGGCTTTCGTTACGCCTGCATAGGCAAGGATTTCATCATCCCAGTCCAAGGTTTGTTCATTATACATGCCGCTCGTACTGGCTGCCGATTTGTCAATCACCCATTCACCGGTCATATGATAAAAAATATAATCTTTCAGCGAGCCAACATATTTCATTTGTTTAAACAATTCCGGCTGATTTTCCCGCAGCCACATAATTTTTGCCAGCGGATAGCAGGCATGAATCGGGCAGCCGGTCCGTTCATAAAAAGACTGGCACAGCGCCGGATTCTTTTTCATTTCCCGTACAATCCCGGCACTGCGGCTGTCTGCCCAGGTCTGCATATCCATCAATGGTTCCAGATGTTCATCCAAACCGGCGAAACTATGCATGACTGTGCTCAAGGCAATGCCTGCCAGTTCTTTGTTTTTGTAACGGAGCTGTGCCGAAGTCCGGCGCACTACATCTTCAATCGCTTCATAAATCTGCAAGGGGCTTTCTTCTGCCCAATCCGGATGCGGCGTAAGCAGCGGGTAAAAAGCTTCTGACGAGCATACATTGGTGCCATCCTCTGTATACGCAATAGCCCGCACGCCGGTCGTTCCTACATCTACACCAATCCAAACTTCTTGATTGGCCGAATCCATGGTAAGTACTGCATCCATACGTTTCATCCTTTCTTTTTATCATCAAACATAGTTGTTTTTTGTCTTTTTCTACTTGTATTATACGCAATTCTACCCCGTAAATGCAATATATATTTCATTTTATTTTTTATTTTATGATATTTTTATATCATAAAATAATTCAAACCTATGAAAAAAACACATTTTAGACGTTTAGCCCGTTCTATGATATACTACCAATAGTACCCATAGCATTTATTAGAGGAGGTCTTTTTCATGAAAGTTATTTTATTAAACGGCAGCCGCCGTGAAGCAGGCTGCACCTATACAGCTTTATCTGAAGTAGCTAAGACACTGCAGGAAAACGGTATCGATACAGAAATCATTCATGCTGTACCGACAGATGATGTCGTAGCATCCGTCGCTGAAAAAATGAAAACAGCTGACGGCTTAGTCATTGGTTCCCCTGTATATTGGGCATCCCCATCAGGAGAAATTATTTCCTTTATGGATAAATTAGCAGGCACAGCCGGCGCCGCATTGATTCATAAAGTCGGTGCTACTGTCGCTTCTGCACGCCGCGGCGGCACAACAGCTACCTTGGACGTATTAAATAAATACCTGTCGTACCATCAAATGGTTTCTGCAGCCGGCAACTACTGGCCTATGGTACACGGCAACACACCGGCAGAAGTACAGCAGGATAAAGAAGGCCTGCAGATTATGCGCATCCTGGGCCGCAATATGGCTTGGATTCTCAAATGTATCGAAGCCGGCAAAAAAGCAGGTATCGAAGCCCCCGCTACGGAAGACAAAATCTTCACCAACTTTATTCGCTAAGTATATTTTTGATATATGTAAAAATCAGATAAAAAAGTAGCTACTGCGTATTTTTACGCCTCAATATGTACCCCCAATACTGTGTATCCAGTATTGGGGGTATTTTCATGAAATATAATTATAAGTATAAAAAAGCAATGCGTTGAATTAGATAGAAAAGGGAAATGCCCATAAATGCCAAAAAGGTCATCACCAGAGCAGCACTAAAATTTTTTGGCAAAAGTAGACAACGGACGTATTATCGCAATTCAATCTAATGTGGAACAAATGCTATCTTTCCTCCATTTTAGCCACAAATATAAACGAGATTATTTCTTATAATTTTTCGCTCAGTCCGATCATAAAACAGATAAATAATATGTTGACAAAGTCTTTAAACCG
>CAVKOP010000069.1:0-3386 GCA_963657835.1 Lachnospiraceae bacterium
AAGAAAAAAATGAATAATCTAAAAATCAGCGTGAGTGATATAATTTGTCAAATGAACAACAGGTCTGAATATATGTTACTATGAACAGACAAGTATATCGGACTGTAAAAAGCCCCGCAAAGCAACTGCCTTTGCGGGGCTTTTGGAGCTCTATAATACATGTTTATTCTTGTGAATACAGATGTCCACAAGACCCTAACATGTAGTATAGAGCCCTTTATTTTTCAAACAATGAGTAGTTGTGTCCTTCTTCACGATGATAGATGCCAATGCGCCTTGCCAGCATCATATCGGTATCGATGGGCAGCTGAAACTGGTTTCCCAATACTTCCCAAACCTGGGAGGGTTTAATAGCGCCTTCGCTGGTTTGGTAAATACCTACACGCAAGGTGATTTTATCGTCCTGCAGCTGGCCTGTAATCGGCTCTATGACATGATTTTTAACATTAATCAAGCGTACTTTGTGCTTTCCTTTTAGGGATACTTTTTCGTATTGTACTTCTGATGCCGTGTTAAATGCCTGCAGTGCTGTTTCGACAGCAGCGGCCGTGGCTTCTTTTTGGGCCGGGCCCATGAGGTCATATACGGCATAGTTGGCAGCTGCCATCAGTTTGGCCGCTTTGACATCAACATATTTTCCGTCCAACACGGCAAAGCCATGGGGAGATGTGGCATTCATGCGGGATATGACGTCAGGTACTGCCAATTTTTCGCTTAATTCCATATCCAAGTATTCTACATCTGCCGAAACACCTACGCCCAATGCCGAGGCGAAGCTGAGTTTCATGTGCGGGTTAAATCCTTCGGAATAACAAATAGGAAGATTGGCCCGGATGATGACATAGCGGACGGCACGGGCAAAATCCAAATGTGATAAAAATTGCAGCGCCCCGTCTTTTTTAACAGCTAAACGCAGTCTTTCCATGGTCCACGCCTTCCTTTCTGTCAATAATTTTTACGCCTAAATGAGGACATACACCACAGCCGGTACAGCTCAGGCGGCGACAGTCATGCGTCAGTTCTTCAGCGGCAGCCCGCTTCCATTCCCGCTGCAAAAAGGCCTT
Organism: Lachnospiraceae bacterium; assembly: GCA_963657835.1. GTDB lineage: Bacteria > Bacillota > Negativicutes > Veillonellales > Megasphaeraceae > Megasphaera. The sequence continues at coordinate 1,065 of CAVKOP010000069.1, forward strand.
GGCAGCTCCGTTGCTCAAATGATCCCATGGCAGTGGTTCGTTCAAGTCCCGCTGCCGTGCTGCGTAATAATCCGGGTCAATGCCGGCATTTTCAAAGGCCTGCATCCAGCGGTCGTAGTCAAACATTTCTGTCCAGCCGTCAAACTTACAGCCCAGTTTCCACGCTTCGTACAAGACACGGCCCATCCGTCTGTCACCGCGGGCAAATGTCGCTTCCAACCGTCCTGTCTTGGCGTCATGGTAATGGTACGAAATATGCTTATCGCGAATCAAACCTTTGATATATTCTTGTTTACGGCGGATTTCTTCAATCGGCAGCTGGCCAAACCATTGAAACGCCGTATGGGACTTGGGGACAAAACTGGAAACGGATACGGTAACTTTGCCGTTATTCTTATGCGTAACCTGCCGATATAGGTTTAGTACTTTATAGGCCAAGTCAGCAATGCCGGCCAAATCTTCGTCTGTCTCTGTCGGCAGTCCCATCATAAAATAGAGTTTGACTGTAGACCAGCCGTTTTGGAAGGCATTTTCGCATGCTGCCAGCAAATTCTCTTCGGTAACGCCTTTGTTGATAACATCCCGCAGCCGCTGCGTACCTGCTTCGGGAGCAAACGTCAGGCCGCTTTTTCGTACTTGCTGTACTTTTTTGGCAATATCGACAGAGAAGCTGTCCACACGCAGTGACGGCAGGCTGACGCTTACTTTTTTGCCTTTAAATTCTTCCAGCAACATATCGACTAATTCTGGAAGACAGGAATAATCGGCTGAACTCAAGCTCATAAGAGAAATTTCATCGTAGCCGGAGTTGGCAATGATTTCTTTAGCAATCTGTACCAGTCGTTCCGGAGATTTTTCCCGCACAGGACGATAGAGCATGCCGGCCTGGCAAAAACGACAGCCCCGGCTGCAGCCCCGGAATAATTCCAAAACAGCCCGGTTGTGAACGATATCAATATTAGGCACAATCGGTTTTGTCGGGAAGAAAACGTGTTCTTCATCGGCAACAACGCATTTTTCAATGTGCTCTTTCGCTTCTGGCTCCGTAGGAATCAAGGATTTAAAATTTCCTGATTCATCGTATGTCGGTTGATAGAAAGCAGGTACATAGTTGCCCTGCTGCGTAGCCAAGGTTTTCAGCAAGCCTTTTTTGCCGCCCGGTTTGCCCGCTTCTTTCCATTGAATAATCGTATCTGCCAAAAGCTGCGTCGATTCTTCAGATTCACCGAGGAAAAATATATCGATATAGTCTGCCAATGGTTCGGCATTATAGGCACAGGGACCACCGGCCGCAATCAGCGGCATATCGTCTCCCCTGTCTTTGGAAAATATAGGAATACCTGCCAAGTCAAGCATATTCAAAATATTGGTAAAGCTCATTTCGTACTGCAGTGTAAATCCTACCATATCAAATTCTTTAACCGGCGTTTTGGTTTCCAAAGAAAAAAGAGGGTACCCCTCTTTTCTCATCAGTTCTTCCATATCCGGCCATGGCGCATAGACACGTTCAGCAGCTACGTCGTGCCGTTCATTCAAAAGTGCATATAAAATCCGCAGGCCTAAATGGCTCATAGCTACTTCATATACATCTGGAAAACAATATGCAACTGTCAATTTGACATCGTCATGGTTTTTGACTACACTATTCCATTCACCGCCCACATATCGTGCCGGTTTCGTAACTTTACTAAGCAAAATCGGGTCTATCAAGACTGTATGTGACACAAAAACATCCTCCTACTCCCCTAAAAAATCATCGTCTGCTGCCGCATGTATATACTAAGCAAAATGCCCAATCCCATCATATTGGTCGTCAAGGCGCTGACACCGTAGCTCATAAACGGCAGCGGAATCCCGGTAACAGGCATAATGCCGCAGGTCATGCCGACGTTGACCAAAATTTGGAATCCCCACATGGCAACAATACCCGTTGCCAACAGCATGCCAAAATTGTCTTTGCATTCTTTGGCTACCATCAGGCCGCGGTATACCAACACAAAATATAAGAAAAGGATAAAAATGCAGCCCATAAATCCTAATTCTTCACCAATAACAGAAAAAATAAAGTCTGTATGATTTTCAGGGAGAAAGTTTAACTGGCTTTGAGAACCTTGAAATAATCCCTTGCCAAACAGCATGCCGGAACCAATGGCAATTTTAGACTGAATAATATGATATCCAGCACCAAACGGGTCGGCATTCGGATTCAAAAAGACAGAAATACGTGATTTTTGATAATCCTTCAGAAAATGCCAGCCAATCGGAGCCAATACGATGCCGATGAGAAAAATATTACGCAGCAAAGACATTTTGATTTTGGCC
>CAVKOP010000069.1:3396-7556 GCA_963657835.1 Lachnospiraceae bacterium
ATACCAAGCTGGTGCCCAAGTCCGGCTGTTTTAATACCAACAGAAACGGAATGCCCATATACAGGCCAATCGGGATAATGCTGCGCCATGTGTTGATTTTCCCTACTCTGTCAGACAACAGCGCCGCCATACAAACAATCATAATCAATTTAGAAAATTCAGACGGCTGCAGCGTAATTGGCCCGAGCTGAATCCAGCGCTGTGCCCCCAAAGCCGATGTCCCAATAAACATGACCGCCAGTAGCATCAATAAATTGATAATATACAGCGGCCGGGCAAATCGTTTTAATTTGGTATAGTCATAGCGGCTGAAAAATATAATAATCATTAAATTGACAATAAAGGCTGCCCCTTGTTTTGCCACAAAATCATAATTAATAGCACCTTTATTGATATGTGTGGCACTGCCAATAATGCATAGACTGACACACACTATCAGCAAACACATGATAAGCATCACTTTATCCAAATTTTTCCATTCTCGTTTAAACATTTGCAACTCCTATCGACGATAATGACGCCAAGCCATAGATTGCTGCCGTCGCTGCCGCACAGAAATACGCGGCATGGAAACAGCCGACTCCGGTCGTTCTTTGCTTGTTGATTCTGTATCTGACACGGAAGACGACGGGGTGTCCTGATTCGTCATCTTCGTCATGACAGCGGCCGCTTTTTGCAGCTCTGCCGCTGCCAACGCCTTCATTTGTCCTAATGCAGGCGGCGTTTCTTCCGTTGCTGCTGTTTTTTCTTTTGCCTGGTTTGATTTTACTAGTTGTTCTGCTGCCGGCAGCAGCGCCGTCAATGCGTCTACATCTACGGCTTTCCCCGTTTCTATATACGCAGCCGTCTGTTCCATGGCAGCATAAAACGGTGTATCCTGACAAGAAAGCAAACTCCCCTGCTGCGCAGCCGCATGAACAGCGGCATCATGCGGCAGTATGCCGGCAATGGTTTCCGGATTTAAGATTTGCAGCATTTCCTGCACCGATACATAGCCTGGGTCGCTGCCGTAAAAATTATTAAACAACACATCGTAGTGAAACCGTTTGTGCTTATTGCAAAACTGCATGACCCGCGCGGCATCACGCATTGAAGACCATGTCGGTTCTATGACAAAAAACATGGTATCGGCAATGGCGACGGCATCTTTAAACGCTCGTCCCCGGCCAGGCGGACAATCAATCAATACATACTCATACTTTTGGGATAATTTTTCAACAATGTACTGATACGACGGCGCATCTATTTTTTCCCATGTATGTTTTTGACTGGCTGCCAAAAAATCCAACTGGTCCGTTACGTGCAGCAGTGCTTCCTTGGTGCTGCAATTTCCCTTCATTACGTCGCCGACATCATACAGGACGTCATCCTGCATGCCAAACATCAAATCCAGATTACGCAGGCCCATATCTGCATCTACGGCAAGGACGCGATGTCCATGCCGCTGCAGACTGACAGCCAAAGATGCCGTAATCAATGTCTTACCTACGCCGCCTTTGCCGGACGCCACAGCAATAATGGTCGCCATGAGAATGACTCCTTTCTCTGTCAAATATTATCGTTTATCATCTGTTTTCGCTTGATTTTTGTGTTGTGCATCAGCGTTTTTACTGTTTTTATCATGTTTGCCGCCATCTGCATATTCGCCAACGTGGAAAAATTCTTCCAGCATCATTTTGACAATAGGGCCGGAAGCGACGCCGCCGTAGCCGCCTTGTTCTACCAATACGGCAACCACGATGCGGGGATGGTCAAACGGGGCATATGCGACAAACCAGCCATGGTCTACACCGCCAAAGTTTTCTGCCGTCCCTGTTTTACCAGCGACTTGGATAGGAAATCCGGCAAACAACGAACCGGCTGTACCGGATTCTTCTGTAACGTTGCGCATCCCTTCGCGTATCAAATCCAAGGTAGAACGAGATACAGCCAAGGTTCCCACTTGTTCAGGCGCAAAAATCTTATACGGTGTGCCGTCCAAGTTGTCAATACGGTTGACGATAAACGGACGGTACTGAATGCCGCCGTTAGCCACTTCACTGACAATCATCGCTGCCTGAAGCGGTGTTACCAACTGGAAGCCCTGCCCGATAGCAGAGTTGAATGTATCCCCTAAATACCAGTCCTGATTGAATGTTTTCTTTTTGTATTCTTCACTGGCAACCAAGCCGGAAGCTTCGCCGCGCAGTGCAATGCCTGTTTTCTTGCCCATGCCGAACATGCGTGCATATTCAGCTAATTTTTCGATGCCGACACGGCGGCCCATTTCATAAAAGTATACGTTATCGGACTTAGCCAACGCTTCGGTGAAATTAATCCAGCCCAAAGCTTCGCCGCCGGCGTTGCGCATATCGACGAGCCAATGACGGCCGCTATCGAAAATCATTTCATCCGGCGTAACTTTTTTCAGTTCCAGCGCCGCAGATCCGGTAATCAGTTTAAATGTAGAACCAGGCGGATATTCCCCGGCAATGGCACGGTTTTCCATCGGATGATATGGGTTATCATTAATCTGTGCCCATTCTTTCGCCGTAATGCCGCGTGTAAACCAGTTTGGATTGAAAGACGGACGGCTGGCCATAGCCAATACAGCGCCTGTATTGGGGTCGATAGCTACTGCTGCAATCCCATGCGTCCCAATGCCGTTGGCAACTTGCTTATCCATGGCATCTTCCGCGGCCTGCTGCAAATTCAAATCAATCGTCAAATGAATATTGTGCCCGGCAACTGGATTCTTGCGTTCCATTTCTTTGACAGGACTGCCGGCCGCATCAACTTCTACTTGTCTGCCGCCGTCTTTGCCGCGCAGGATGTCATCATAATAGGATTCCAAACCGGCGCGGCCAATTTGTGTAATATTAGAAACGCCTTCCTGTCCTTCTAGGCGCTTCATGTCTTCTTCATCAATTTGGCCTACATATCCAAAAATCTGTGCCGCCATTTCGTTGTACGGATAGTACCGAATCGGCTGTACATCGACAGAAATACCCGGAAGTTCATTGCGCCGTTCTTCAATTTTAGTGACAATATCCTGTGTCAAATCCGTCGCCAATACGGTCGGCACATAGGCACTTTTGACTTTCTGTATTTTTTCCCGCAGCTTGTCTTCCGGCTGATTAATCAACTGTGATAATTCTTTCAGTTCATCATCTGTCATGCCGTCTTTGGTCGGGACATACGTCACCATGAAGCTGGGACGGGAGCCTACCAAAATCTGGCCGTTGCGGTCATACATAATGCCTCGCATGGCAGCAATAGGAATCGCACGCAGTCTGTTTCCTTCTGCCAATGAATGATAATAGTCGCCGGCAACAATCTGTAAATACACCAGCCGACAAATCAAGACGACAAAAATACCGATTAAAATCCAATATAAATACCGGAAGCGGCCATCATTATTTTTCTTTTTCATCAACGCTTCAAGCATGTATATGTTACCTCCATCTACCAGCAACGCTCCATCCATAATAGGAATCTTCCCGACGGAGCCGCCATACGACACGATCGACAGGAATCATGAGGATACCATGATATATGAGCATGGGAATACTAAATTCAAACAAATACGATGCTACATGAATAAACTGTCCTGATGCAAACAGGATAATACAGTTCAAAACCAGGCAGCACTCGGTGGCGCCCAGTACAATCAGCAGCGTTAATATCCATTGGTCTTTATCTATATCGCGGCCTAAATAACTGCAAACAATCGCAATAATCAAGTACGGCAGCAAATGTAGACCAAAGAAATTGCCAATAATGACATCTTGGCAAAATCCTCCCAGCAACGCCGTCCAAATACCAATGCGCTGTCCATGATGCAGGGCCATCAATACGACAAAAACAAAAATTAAATTAGGCTGATTCACGCCATTAAAAATAAACGGCAATACAGCGCTTTGTAAAATAAATACAATAAACGCTGCCATCACACAGCTTAGTTTCTTCATAATGCCGCGGCTCCTTTAATACCTTCAACTTTATCTCGATTCGTCTGCGGCACTAATTTCGGCGCAACATCCGGTTTCGCATATGAGCCGGTATCAGACGATTTCAAAATAACCAATACTTCTTCTAATTTAGAGAAATCAACGCTGGGACGAATCACAGCGTATTTGACAAAGTCATTGTCGTTTTGGTGAATGGACACAATCGTCCCC
>CAVKOP010000069.1:7602-8110 GCA_963657835.1 Lachnospiraceae bacterium
ATCGTCCCCAGCGGCAGTCCTTTAGGATAAATAGAACCAAAGCCGGACGTAACCAAGGTATCCCCTTCCAAAATATCCGCATCTTTGGCAATATTGACAAACTGCGGTTCCGTCGGAACATTGCCGTTGCCGCGGACAACGGAAGAAACACGGGATTCCGGACGCTGTACAATCGCACCAATACTCGTGCGCGGGTCTGTCAACAGCTGTACGCGTGCAGAATGAGGATAGACATCACTAATAAATCCGACTACCCCGTTCGGCGTAATGACCGGCATATCTTTTTCTACGCCTTCACCGCTGCCGACATCAATAATCATGGTGTTGCTCCATGTGCCATAGTCACGTGAAATAACTGAACCAGCCAATACTTTATATTGAGGATGAGAAGAGCGAAAATCCAGCAATTTGCGAAGCCGGTCATTTTCTGCTACCAATTCGTCATAATCGACGCTTTTGCTTTTTAATGCGGCATTTTCTTTTTCCAATGCTTCCCATTCAATTCGGT
>CAVKOP010000069.1:8120-9314 GCA_963657835.1 Lachnospiraceae bacterium
AGCTGACATCAATAATATGAATGCCCGATGCCAGCGAACCTACGATATTGCTGGCACCGTATTCAAACGGAGAGGCTATCGTCTGCAGCGGCTTTGTAATGAAGGGCAGGGAATCGCGCTGCCGCCATGCCCAGCCTACGACAGCTATTATAATGAATAATATAAGTACGAAGACAATGCTTCTTTTACCAAACGAAAACAATTTTAAAATCTCCTCCTGTAAATACGCTGTGCCCCTTCAATCAATGCTGCTAATTTTTCACGTTCTGCCAAGGCCCTGCCGGCTCCCTTTGCTACGGCCAGTTCCGGTTCTGCAGCCAGTATGACCGGTACGCCCAATTCTTGTGCAAAGAGCTGTTCCATACCTTTTAGCTTGGCCCCGCTGCCCGTTAGTACAATGCCATGTTCCATAATGTCAGCCGCTAATTCCGGCGGTGTTTCCCGCAAAACGGCTTTTACGACATCCAAAATTTTCATCAAAGGCCGGCCAATGACATGATATAGCTCACTGGCTTTGACTGCCATTTCTTTCTGCAGGCCATCATCCAGTCCGCGGCCTAAAAAATAGTAACCCCTATCTTCCAGCGGCAAAACGGCTGAACCATTTGTAATTTTCATTTCTTCAATCGTTACGTCATCCGTTACGATATCATACTGATACCGCAAATATTCCTTAATGGCGCCATTAAAATCCAAACTGCCCAAATGAATGGATTTGGAAATCACAATGCCGCCTAAAGATAAAATAGCTATATTTGTCGTTCCGCCGCCAATATCAACAATCATGTTGCCGACAGGATCGTAAATCGGCATATTCACGCCGATAGCTGCTGCTGCCGCCGTTTCAATCAAGTATGCCTCTTTGGCTCCTGCCTGATAAATCGCTTCCATGACGGCCCGTTTTTCGACATTTGAAGCTGCAGCCGGCACGCCTACCATAATACGCAGCCGCTGTACACTGCGGACGCATTTGCTGAGAATATATCCCAGCATCGTCCGCGTTACGCCATAATCAGCAATAACGCCCTTTTGCAGCGGCCGATGCAGTTTGACCGTTTCCGGAGATTTTGCCAGCAAATCTTCTGCGGCATTTCCCATAGCAATAATCTTCTTATTACGTTCATCTGTCGCCATAATAGACGGTTCAGACAGCACAATGCCGCGGCCTTCTACAAAAACCTGCGTCGTGCTGGT